>CALWYY010000095.1 GCA_944385885.1 uncultured Oscillospiraceae bacterium
CGGGTTTACAATGGTTTAACCGCCAAAATGCCGGGGCAAAATGAATGTTTACCTATGTAAAATTGCAAAAGCGCCGGTCTCCCCGGCGCTTTTGCCCTTTCCGTCACAGAATGATACAGATAAGAGACCCGCTGCCCTCGTTGACGATACGGGTAAGGGTCTGCTGAAGCTTTGCCTGGGCGTTCTCCGGCATGCGCCGCAGCTTGGTCACCACTCCTTCGCTGGCAATGTCATAGAGGGATTTGCCGAAGATGTTGGATTCCCAGATACGTCCCGTGTCTCCCTCAAACCCTTGCAAAAGGAAATTAATAATCTCCTCCGAGGCTTTCTCTCCGCCCAACGCCGGGCTGACTTCGGTTTCGATGTTGGCCATGATCATATGGATAGAGGGGGCAGAGGCTTTCAGCCTCACACCGTACCGGCCGCCCTGACGGACGATTTCCGGTTCCTCCAGCTTCAATTCGTCGGCCGACGGCACAACAATGCCGTAACCGTGTTCCCGCACATCCTTCAGGGCACTGCTGATCCGGTCGTACTCATTCTTTATTCCGCTCATCTCCGTGAGAAGGGCCATAAGATCCCCGTCGTCTGCGATGTCGAACCCGGATTGCTGGCTGATGGTACGGTAATACAGGTCCCGGGGCAGCTCCACGGAAATTTCGGCGGCGCCGGTTCCCATCCGGAGGTTTTTTACCCGGGCAGAGAGAATGATCTCGCCGGTTTCCAGCGCATCCGCCACCGTGTATATGTCCCGGATCCGGGACATATCCCGGGTACTCTCCCGTACCACTTCGTACAGAGACTCCCGGATGGGATGGCCCAGGGGAAGGGCGTCCACCCAGCTGGGCAAAAACAGCCCCACCTCCGATACCGGAAACTCACTCAGGGCCGTGCGGAGAATCTCCACAATGTCCTTTTCCGACAGCTCCAGGCAGTTGACGCATACGCAGCTGACGCCGTACTTATCCGATATATGTCCGGCCAGGTCCCGAGCTTGGGGCGCCGCCGGATCGGCGCTGTTCAAAATCACGGTAAAAGGTTTCCCGATAGCCTGCAGCTCCCGGATCACCCTCTCCTCCGCCGGAATGTAATCCTCCCGCGGTATGTCGCAGATCGATCCATCGCAGGTGACCACCAGCCCGATGGTAGAGTGCTCAGCAATAACCTTGTGCGTTCCTTTCTCCGCTGCGTCCGTCAGGCTGATCTCCTGCTCAAACCAGGGCGTAGTAACCATCCGTTCTTCCCCGTTTTCAAACTGACCGGCTGCTCCGTTGACCATGTAGCCCACGCAGTCAATCAGCCGGACGGACAGGGTCACGCCGTCGCTCAGCTGGATGGAAACGGCGTCCTCCGGGATAAATTTCGGCTCCGCCGTCATAATGGTCCGCCCGGATCCGCTCTGGGGCAGCTCATCCCGGGCCCGTTCCTTCATATACATGTTCTCAATGTGCGGGATCACCAGCGTCTCCATAAAGCGCTTGATAAAGGTGGATTTGCCCGTGCGTACAGGCCCCACCACCCCCAGATATATATCTCCGTTGGTACGGAGCGCGATGTCCTCGTAAATGCTGCTTTCAGACACGGCCAAACCCCCTGTACTTGATCTCACTGTATCCTATGGGGATAAGCCGTCAATTATGAATCAGGATGGACAGAAAGCCGGTTCCCGGCTTTGGGAGACATAGACCTCCAGGTCCGGAAACCCTTGGCGGATCATACCGGCCAGCACGGGAACTACTACATTCTCCGTTGCGAAATGCCCAGCCTCCACCAGATTCAGCCCCCGTTCCCGCCCGTTAAGCCACTGATGGTGCCGGATCTCCCCGGTGAGCACCGTATCGCAGCCCGCGGCATAGGCCGCCTCCACGATATCCCCTCCGGCGCCGCCGCAGAAGGCGATTTGCCGTACTGGCCGGCCAGCATCCAGATAGCGTACTCCTTCCGCCTGCAGTGTCTGCCGCACCTCAGTCAAAAACCGGGACAGCTCCATATCCCGGGCAAGCAGACCCACCCGTCCCAGCTCCAGCGCAGCCACCTCCTGTGCACCTAACGCCGCGCACAGAGCCGTGTTTACCCCGCCCTGGACTATATCCAGGTTTGTGTGAAGGCAGATCGCCGACAGGTCCGCCTTCAGCAGGGCTATAACCCGCCGCTCCTCCGGCGTGTCATCCAGCAGGCGGCGCAGGGGCTGGAAAATCAGCGGGTGGTGAGATACGATCAGTTCTGCCTTTCGTTCCTGCGCCTCCTGAATGGTCTCCAGGGTGACGTCCAGTGCCGTCAGCACTCTGGTCACCTCCCGCCGGGGAAAGCCGCATAGCAGGCCCACATTGTCAAAATCCATCTTCAGCGCCTGGGGTACTTTCTGCTCCAAATACGCCGCAACCGCGGTAACATCCGGCATCGTATAACCTCCCTCTAAGTTCCAATTCCCTCAGGACACGGCGGATGTGCTCCAGCCTCCCCCGGTCCTCTTCTCTCTCCGACTGCCCCAGCCCCGCCGCTGCAGTCTTCAGGCGGGATTGCAGCTGTTTGAAAAGCCGGCCGGCCAAAGGGTCGGTCCGGATCAGCTCCCAGCGCCCGGTATACAGATCCGTCTCAGACAGCGGAGGAGACTCCCCTCTCCTGGCTGTGAGCACAGGGTACAACCGCCCCGTATCCTCCGCCAGGGTCTCCCCTGTAATCGCCAGACCCAGCCCCGGCAGAGCCGCCCGCAAGGCCTCTGGCCGAGACATAGGTTGAAGGATCAAAAACGTATCCGCCGTCCACGGCGCTGCCGCTAAAATTTCCGCCGCGGTTTCCCCGCCCATACCGGCAATCACTACCGTATCCACTTCCTCCGGGCTCACAAGCGCCAGCCCATCGCAGAGCACAAGCCGTAGCCCCTCCGCCCCGTACCGGGCAGCGTTCTCCCGGGCCCGGGCCAGCGGGCCCGGGCGGATATCCGTGGCAACAGCGGAGCGGATCTTCCCAGCCCGCAGCAGAGCGATGGGCAGCAGCCCATGGTCCGTGCCCACATCCGCCAGACGCGCCCCATCCGGCACAAGCCGCCCAATGGCCGCCAGACGCGGCGGCAGTTTTATTCTATCCATACGCTCCCTTGTAAAAAGCGGCGGGGTGTGATCCCCGCCGCTTTTGCCCCGTTCCGTCTCAGCCCTGGGCCGCAATGAAATCGTTGAGTTTGGCCACAAACAGGTCGGCATCCACGCCGTGTACGCTGCAGGCCTCCTCCACGTTCTCCCCGCTGGCAAGGGCGCAGCCCATGCAGTGCATCCCAATGGCCTGGAACAGGGGAACCGTATCCGGCGCGTTCATCATGATATCGGAAATAAGAGTATCCTTCTCTACCTGAAACATCTCGCGTCCTCCTAAAAATATTTACATTCGTATTATATCCGGGGATGTGCGTATTTTCAACAGAAATCGTAAAAAAGAAACGAGAGCGGTGAACCCGCTCTCGTTTCCGTGGCCGCCGCAGGCGACCGTCCGGTGGGCTTACTGCTGGCCAGCCTTGATCTTGGCAAAGCAATCGCTGCAGTACACGGGCCGGTCAGACTTGGGCTCGAAGGGCACACGGGCCTCTCCGCCGCAAGCTGCACAGACAGCCGTAAAATACTCACGGGGACCGCGAGCGGAGTTCTTACGGGCGTCACGGCAGGCCTTGCAGCGCTGGGGCTCATTCTGGAAGCCGCGCTCCGCGTAAAATTCCTGCTCGCCGGCGGTGAAAACGAATTCAGCGCCACATTCTTTGCACACCAGGGTCTTGTCCTCGTACATCTCTGATCCTCTCTTTGATTTCGCCCTTGGGCTTATATTGCGTTCAGCTATCGCTGAAGTCGCCAAAATGGGAACTCCGGGCCAGTTTGCGCCGGATACGCTGCACAGCGTTGTCCACGGATTTTTCGTCCCGGCCGCATAGAGCGGCCATGGCACGGTAGGAATGCCCCTCCAAAAATAGCTGGAGAATCCGTTTTTCAAAAGGTGACAGGCACTGTGAATAGGTCTGGAAAAATTCGTCCGCGCTCTCTCTGGCCAAAACCTGCTCTTCAGGGGTCCGCTGAAAACCAAGGGCTGAATACGCTTGGGAGCCACGGGATTCGTTGCTGAACGCGTCCTCCAGGGACACGCCGTCATTGAGAGGAGTGTGCTTCATACGGGACGCCGATTTGATCGCGCTCAAAATCCGCCGCCGGATACACAATTCCGCGTAAGGTTTAAATGCGGGACTCACAGTTCCATCGAATTCCCGGATGGCGGACAACAGGCCCAGCATTCCCTCCTGGGTCAAATCCTCACTGTCGCCTCCGGCAAGAAAAAATGGCCTGGCGCAGATCCGAACCAGACGGACGTAGCGGCCGGCCAGAATTTCCTCGGCCCGGCTGTCCCCGTCCCGGGCCAGACGCTGCAGCTGCTCATCGTTGAAGCATGCGTAATCTTCCATACAGAAAAACACCAAATTTACGAGAGTAATTATAGTGGTTATAAATAATAATGTCAAGACATTTGTTAATATTTATAAAAAAGAACCGTTTCGTCTTTTCCTACATGTCAATTTGCTGCTGCCCCAAATAGTCGATCCCCAGATGCTCGTAAGCCTTTCGGGTCACGCACCGGCCGCGGGGCGTACGGGTGAGGAATCCTTGCCGGAGAAGATATGGCTCATAAACATCCTCCAGAGTTACCGCCTCCTCGTTGATGGTGGCCGCCAGGGTCTCCAGGCCAACCGGGCCCCCGTTATAAAAGGTAATAATGCTCCGGAGCATCCGCCGGTCCAGGTTATCCAGCCCCTGCCGGTCTACCTCCAATCGTTCCAGCGCCATATCCGCCACCTGCCGGGTGATGACTCCTCCCGCCGACACCTGGGCGAAGTCCCTCACCCGCCGCAGAAGGCGGTTGGCAATGCGCGGCGTTCCCCGACTGCGCCGGGCAATCTCCGCGGCTCCGGTTGGATCGATGTCAATCCCCAAAATCCCCGCACTGCGCACAACAATTTGCCGCAGCTCCTCCGGGGTGTAGAGCTCCAGCCGGAGGTTTACCCCGAACCGGTCCCGGAGCGGGGCGGCCAGCTGGCCGGAACGCGTGGTAGCGCCAATGAGAGTAAACCGGGGCAGATCCAGCCGGATGGAGTTGGCCGACGGCCCCTTGCCGATAATAATATCAATGGCATAGTCCTCCATGGCCGGATACAGGATCTCCTCCACCGCCCGGTTTAGCCGGTGGATCTCGTCCACAAACAGAATGTCGTTCGGCTGCAAATTGGTCAGAAGAGCCGCCAGATCCCCCGGCTTCTCAATGGTGGGCCCAGAGGTAATGCGCAGATTGACGCCCATCTCATTGGCAATCACCGCCGCCAGCGTGGTCTTGCCCAATCCCGGGGGGCCGTGAAGCAGCACGTGATCCAGCGCTTCCCCACGTTGTTTCGCCGCTTGGATAAAGACCTGGAGGTTCTCCTTCGCCTTTTTCTGCCCGATGTACTCCTGCAGAGTCCTCGGCCGGAGAGAACCTTCGGCCGTATCCTCCCGTAAGGTAATGGAGCTTGTTATGATCTCGCTCCCCTGCTCCGAAAAGCTGATGGACACGGCAATTCCCTCCTACTTTACCATTTTCCGCAGAGCCTGCCGCACAAGCTCCTCCACCGGCAGCGCCTCGACGTCCATACCCTTTAGGGTCGCGGCAATCTCGTTATGCCCATACCCTAACACCGCCAGCGCAGCCGCGGCATCCGCCAGCCGGCTATTTCCCTGGGCCTGGCCGGGGGATATGGAGGCCGCCCCGCCGCCCTCCGGCAGATACCCGGAATCCC
This sequence comes from uncultured Oscillospiraceae bacterium, assembly GCA_944385885.1. Classification (GTDB taxonomy): domain Bacteria; phylum Bacillota; class Clostridia; order Oscillospirales; family Oscillospiraceae; genus Apopatocola. The sequence continues at coordinate 5,801 of CALWYY010000095.1, forward strand.
GGCCAATCTTGTCTTTCAGCTCCAGAAGCACCCGCTGTGCTATTCTCTTGCCTATTCCCGGAGCCACGGTCAGCGCCTTCTCGTTACCGGAAAGTATGGCCAGGGACAGGGCTTCCGGCGTGTTGGCCGATAGAATGGCCTGGGCGGCTTTGGGCCCCACGCCGGATACGCCGATAAGCATCGCAAAGCTATTTTTCTCCGCCAGGGTGTAAAACCCATACAGGTCAAAACACTCCTCCCGGATAATGGTCTGCACGTACAGGCGCGCCCGTTCTCCCACCCTCAGGCGTGCCGCTGTATTGGCTGTGATGCCGAGAGCGTAGCCCACGCCGGCGCAATCGACCACAGCCAGCGCAGGCTCCAAAATCGCTACGTTACCTTCTATATAGTAGAACATACATCGGTACCTCCCCGATTCAGCAGAGATGTGGCGCTGCGCGCATGGCACAGGGCCAAGGCTACCGCGTCCGCCGCGTCGTCCGGACGGGGCGCCGCCGGTAAGTTCAGAAGCCGCCGCACCATGTCCATCACCTGCTTTTTCTCCGCAAGCCCATAGCCTACCACCGCCTGCTTGACCTGCATGGGGGTGTACTCGTACACCGGCACGCTAGCCCGGCGAGCGCATAGGAGGATGACCCCCCGGCTGTGGGCCACAGCAATGCCAGTGGTAATGTTCTTGCTGAAAAACAGCTCCTCCACCGGAATGGCATCCGGGTGGTAAGCCCCGATAAGCTCTTCCAGATCCGTATAGATCTGATCCAGCCGGGAGGAAAGGGGTGTATGCGCTGGCGTGGTAATCACACCGCAGCCCGCCAGCTTCAGCTGGCCCCGGTTGGACTCCACCAGGCCGAATCCCACTGTGGCCACACCGGGGTCAATCCCCAATATCCGCATCTCCACTTCCCCCGCTTCCTTCCGGCCGCCATTATCCGAACGTTTTTTAATTATACCATAGGCGGAGGGCTCTGGCAATGAAATTCCACCCCTGAAACGTGCCGGCGGGAGAGAGCTCAGCTCTCTCCCGCCGGACCCACACCCGGTTTTTATGCACGGGGATGGGCCTTGTTATATACATCTTTCAGCTGCTTTTTCACCAGATGGGAGTAGATCTGCGTGGAGCTGATATCTGCGTGCCCTAGCATCTCTTGAATGGAGTGCAGATCGGCTCCGTTTTCCAGCAAATGGGCCGCGAAGGAATGGCGGAGAGTATGAGGCGTAATGGTCTTATCGATGTGGGCCTTCGCCTGATAGGATTTAATAATCTTCCAAAACCCCTGGCGGGACATCCTTTCGCCGTTTACGTTCACAAAAAGGGAAGGCTCGTCATCCCTGGCCACCATCTGGGGCCGGACAAATTCCACGTACTCCGAAAGCGCCCGGATGGCCGCCGGATACATGGGGATAAACCGTTCCTTTTCATGACTAACGCAGCGGATAACACCCACGCCCAGGTTTACATCCGAAATATCCAGGCCAATGAGCTCGCTGACCCGAATCCCGGTGGCATACAGCAGCTCCAGCATCGCCCGGTCTCGATATCCCTTCAGGTCCGTGCACTCCGGCTGCTCCAAAAGCAGCTCCACCTCCCGGCTGGTCAGGATCTGGGGAAGCTTCTGGGTATTTTTGTCCGGAACCAGCTTGCCGGTGGGATTCGCCTTTGCGATTCCCCGGCTCACCAAAAAGCCGTAAAAGCACTTAAGAGACGCAATGTTCCTGGACACCGTCGCCACGGACTTCCCCGCTGCCCGGAGCCATCCTATATATGTACACAGGACCTCCTCGTCCGCCTCACTGTAGCCAATCTCTTCATGGCTGTCCAAATATTCCCCGAACTGCCGCACATCCCGCAGATAGGAACTCAGAGTGTTGCTGGACGCCTTCTTCACCTGGACAAGATATTCGTTGAACCGGTCCAGGCACACGGAATTCTCCAAAGCAACACCCCTCCTCTCTATATATGGAATAGCAGCGGAACAAAAACTTGCTGGATACCGGCAGCACCTGCCAGTAAAACGGCAGCGATCAGGATACGCCGGGACGAAACAAAGTCAAAATGAAGCCTGGGACCTCCCGAGCAGGTACGGAAAAGCAGCAGGGAGGCGGAAAACGCATCATCGCACAGCAGATACAGCGCGGCTGTGGAAAGCGCAGCCGGCAGGCCAAGGCACACTGCCACGCTAGCCCAGGAGATGCCCAAGCCCGCCCAAAGGGAAGCGGCGCTGGCGGCCACCATGTACCCCCGCAGGAAAAACAAGCCGGGCAGCAGCAGAAACCCCACAACGGACGTGGCAAAAAAGACCGCTACCAGCGAAGGCCATGCCATAGTCCACAGCCCCCAAAAATATGACGCCGCCCCCGGAACGCCTGCGGCCAGCTTGTCCAAAACACCGGCGGCGGCATCCGACGGGGAACGCACCCCAACCAGGCTGCCCGCTCCGGCGCCAACCAGAAAGAAAAAAACAAACAGCGCCGCGTGCAGCTGTTCCCGGTGCAGGATGGAAAACAGACGGAAACGGCGGGCCTCAGACATGACGGCACCTGCCCTTCTCTGCCCGTCCCCCGGGGCGATAATCGGACAATTTACATAATCTCAAGTACGCACAATATAATACAAATTCTATCAGTAATCAATCCTTTTTTGGAAAAATCCGAAATTTTGTGAATTATGTCCATATATTATGTAAACATAATTATGTTAACTATGGAATCCTCCCTTCAGGTAAACCATTGAAAATACAGCGTTTTTTCAATATATTGCGATTACTTACTGTAAATTACACAATATATTGGTAATCAAAAAATCATTATGTAAACTTTTGGATTGATTGCTATCTGTAATACCTCCTTTTGGCGTGTTTGGGCCGCGTATACTTTTTGTTATTTCCGATGAAACTGGCCGCCAGGTAACCTGCCAGAGCAAAACCCAGCACAGGCAGGAGGCCTCGGAAAGACATCTGCGCTCCTGGTACGCCGGCGGCCAGTACCAGAAGAAACAGCGCGAAGACCACTTCCGAAGCCAGAGCGCGGGGGACGGCTCCCCTCCCCTTCTCCGTGGTTAACAGCCGCTGGGCTAAAAAGGCCGATACCCCTGCCGTCAGCCAGACGCACGCCGGTACAGCCGCCATAGGCAAAATCCCGGCTCGTACCATAACGGTCAGCGGTAACAGCAGCAGCAGCGATAGCAGCACACCTCCCCCCGCCGCTTTTCCGCCGTCCTTGAAAAGCGCCGGCAGGTCCACAGGCTTTTTTTCCATAAAAACACCTCCGCGGTATAAGTACAGTCCATACTTATTCCCGCGGAGGCCGTTTCATGCCCCGATATGGATTTATGCCTCAGTTGCCCAGGGCTTCCTCCGAATCCACCTTTTCCTTGTTGGCGCCCTTGCCCTCGTTGGAGGACACCGCCCACTTGGTTACCTCGATACGCACCCGGTCCTCGCCGGTCTCAAAGGTCAGCCGATCCTCGGAGACATGCACCACCCGGCCGATCATGCCGCCGATGGTGATGATCTTGTCGCCCACTTCAATGCTGTCCCGCATCTCCTGCGCTTTCTTCTTGCGCTTGTTCTCCGGGCGGATCATCATGAAGTAGAACACCGCGAAAATCGCCACGATCATGATGATGCTTGTCCAGGGACTGGCGGCGGCTCCCTCCGTGCTGCCGGTGGTAGTGCATCCGGCAAACAGGAGCATGGCAAATGCGATGGCTAAAACTGAGGTGAGGATTTTTTTCACTGTATATAACCTCCCAATTGAAATCGTTTTGATTATATCGGCTATGGCCGGCAAAATCAAGACATTAAACGCGTTTATCCAAAATTTCTGAGTATTGGCGGTAGAAGCTGTCAAAAGCACCTCCGTCCAGGGCATCCCGAATACGCTGCATAAGCCGGTTATAAAAATACAGGTTGTGCGTCACGGCAAAGCGCAGGGCCAGCGTCTCCTCGGCCTTAAACAGGTGCCGCAGGTAAGCACGGGAATAAGCCCGGCACACCGGGCAGGTACATTCTGGATCGATGGGCCGGTCGTCCCGGGCATATTTCTCGTTTTTGATGTTGATCACGCCGCCCCAGGTGTTAAGGTGCCCGTGGCGTCCGTTCCGGGCGGGCATAACACAGTCAAAAAAGTCCACGCCCCGGCGTACGCTCTCCAGGATGTTCCCAGGTGTGCCCACCCCCATAAGGTATCGCGGCCGATCCGCGGGCATGTGCTCTTCCACCAGGGAGATGGTCTCGTACATTTCCTCCCTACTCTCCCCCACAGCCAGGCCGCCGATGGCATAGCCCGGGAGATCCGCCTCGGCAATGCGTTTCATATGGTCCACCCGCAGGTCCGGGTACACGGCCCCCTGATTGATCCCCCATAGCGCCTGCCCGGGATTTACGGCTCCTTCCTCCGAGGTATACCGCGCCAGGGCATCCCGGCACCGGAACAGCCACCGGGCCGTCCGTTGGCAGGACTTCCGCACGTACTCTCGCTCCGCCGGTATCCCCACGCACTCGTCAAAGGCCATGGCAATGTCTGACCCTAGGTTCGCCTGGATGCGCATACTCTCCTCCGGGCCCATGAAAATGTGCCGGCCGTCCACGTGGCAGTTAAAGGAGACACCCTCTTCGGTAATTTTCCGCAGGGACGCCAGGGAAAAGATCTGGAATCCCCCTGAGTCGGTGAGGATCGGCCCTTTCCAGCCCATGAACCGGTGCAGCCCCCCCAAGTCACGGATCAGCCCGTCTCCGGGGCGGACGTGCAGGTGATAGGTATTGGACAGCTCAATCTGGCAGCCCACCGTCTCCAAATCCTTTGCCGACAGCCCCCCCTTGATGGCCGCCTGCGTCCCCACATTCATGAATACCGGGGTCTGCACCGTCCCGTGGGGCGTCACATACTCTCCCCGGCGGGCCTTCCCCTCCTGTTTAAACAGCCTGTACATTCCGCACCGTCCTGCCTATAATCATTTGAAATCGGTCTTACCCGCTATCCCGGGAGCGCCGATTATCAGCCCCAGCCGCCTCCCGGCAGAGCCTTAAAACAGCGTGTGAGAATTCCGCCGCAGCGCGGCTTTTTCCCGCTTACCGTCCTCCGGCAGGATAAAGCCTTACATCAGAAGCATGGCGTCGCCGAAGGAGAAAAACCGGTACCGTTCCCGCACGGCTTCCTCATAGGCCCGCAGCACATTCTCCCGCCCCGCCAGGGCGGATACCAGCATAATCAACGTGCTCTCCGGCAGGTGGAAGTTGGTCACCAGAGCGTCCACCACCCGGAACCGGTACCCCGGATAAATAAAGATATCCGTCCAGCCGCTGCCAGCCTGGAGGATGCCATCCTCCCCGGCAAAGCTCTCCAGGGTGCGGCAGGAGGTGGTGCCCACGGAGACGATCCGCCCGCCCCGGGCCCGGGTCTCGTTCACAGCCGCCGCCGTCTCCGGTGGGACAATGCAAAACTCCGCATGCATGGGGTGGTCCTCGATGTTCTCCTCCTTCACCGGGCGGAACGTGCCCAGCCCCACGTGCAGCGTCAGGTACGCCAGCTGTACGCCCCGCCCTTCGATCTCCTCCAGAAGCTCCCGGGTAAAGTGCAGGCCGGCGGTGGGTGCTGCGGCGGAGCCAAGGTCCCGGGAATACACCGTCTGGTACCGTTCCCGGTCCTGAAGCTGTGTTCGAATGTACGGAGGCAGAGGCATTTGGCCCAGCCGCTCCAGCACCTCCAGGAAAAGGCCCTGGCAGTGAAACCGGAGGACCTTGTTCCCGTCTGGCCCGGCCCGAACCACCTCCGCCGTCAGTTCCCCGTCTCCAAAGCGAAGCTCCGTCCCCGGCGGAGTCTTGCGGCCCGGGCGGGTGAGACACTCCCATTCCCCGCCCCCCAGGTCCCGCAGAAGCACCACCTCTACATTCCCGCCCGTGGGGCGGGTTCCAAACAGGCGGGCAGGCAGCACCCGGGAGTCGTTCATGACAAGGCAATCCCCCGGCCGCAGCAATTGAGGCAGGTCCCGGAACATCCGGTGCTCCAGTGCTCCCGTGGCCTTGTCCAGACATAGAAGCCGGGACGCATCCCTTTTTTCCAGAGGGGTCTGTGCAATCAATTCCGGCGGAAGGTAGAAATTAAAGTCCGATTTTTTCAATTTTTTGTTTCCCTGCTTTCCCGGGCAGATGAAAACCCGGCCGTTGTTCTCCCGGAGCGGACGGAAGCCGCCGCAGGGGCGGAAGCATAGGATACAGAGCCCCTATCCCTCCCCTGCCGCAGGCGTTTCGGCCCCGTTTGCCGGGAAGCTTCACTTGACGCTTTTTTCCGGGAGTGATATGATAAAAAACCAATACGCAGACGCACTGGGCGCCATGCTGAGACATTATATATCAAGGCGGCATCCCTTTGCAAGAGATACCTTCCCCAGCATCTGAGGAAGAGACCTTTGAAAAGGAGAATATCCCATGAAGAAATGGAAAGTAGGCGTAATCGGCGGCACCGGCATGGTGGGCCAGCGGTTTGTCACCCTTCTGGCAAACCATCCTTGGTTTCAGCTGGAGGTGATTGCCGCCAGCGCCAGAAGCGCGGGGAAGACCTATGGCCAGGCGGTGGAAGGCCGCTGGTGCATGGACGAACCCGTACCGGCCGGCGCCGCCGGGCTGGTGGTCATGGACGCGGAAAAGGACGTGGAGAAAATCGCCGCTCAGGTATCCTTTGTTTTCTGTGCCGTAGAAATGGATAAGAGCGCCACCAAAGCCCTGGAGGAACTGTACGCCCGGGCGGAGTGCCCCGTGGTGTCCAACAACAGCGCTAACCGCTGGACGGCGGACGTGCCCATGGTGATACCGGAGATTAACCCGGAGCACCTGGACGTCATAGAATACCAGAGAAGGCGCCTTGGTACCCGCCGTGGTTTTATCGCGGTGAAGTCCAACTGCTCTATCCAGAGCTACGTTCCCGCTCTGCATCCGCTGCGGAATGAGTTTGGCCTTTCCCGGATCCTGGCCTGCACCTATCAGGCCATTTCCGGCGCGGGCAAGACCTTTGAGACCTGGCCGGAGATGGTGGACAATGTGATTCCCTACATTGGCGGGGAAGAGGAAAAATCCCAGGACGAACCCATGAAAGTCTGGGGCCGCGTGGAAAACGGGGGGATCGTATCCGCCGAAAAGCCGGTCATCACCGCCCAGTGTATCCGCGTACCTGTGTCCAACGGGCATATGGCGGCGGTGTACGCCAGTTTTGACAAGAAGCCTTCCAAGGAAGAGATCCTTGCCGCCTGGGCTGCCTTTCGGGGCCGGCCCCAGGAGCTTCACCTGCCCAGCGCGCCGGAGCAGTTCCTGAAGTATTACCAAGAGGATAACCGGCCCCAGACCCGCTTGGACCGCATGAACGAAGGCGGTATGCAGGTCACCATCGGCCGGCTGCGGGAAGACACAATTTTTGATTATAAATTTGTCTGTCTGTCCCATAATACGCTTCGCGGCGCGGCAGGCGGTGCCGTCCTGCTGGCGGAGCTGCTCTGCGCGGAGGGATATATGGACTGACAGCCGCCTTGTATAAGGAGGTCTTATGTGAAAGTCCCTCTCTTTACCGGCTCTGCCACCGCCCTGGTGACCCCCTTTGGGGAGAACGGTATCGATTACGGAAAAACCGCCCGGCTGATTGATTGGCAGGCGGAAAGTGGAACCTCCGCCTTGGTTGTCTGCGGCACCACGGGCGAGGCCGCTACACTGACGGAGCAGGAACATGATGCACTGGTGGAATTCTGTGTCCGGCACACCGCCGGGCGAATGAAGATCATTGCCGGCATTGGTTCCAACAACACCCTGGCCGCCTGCCGCGCGGCAGAAAAAGCCGCGGCAGCGGGGGCGGACGGCACGCTTTTGACTACGCCCTACTACAACAAAGCCAATCGGGCCGGTCTCGCCCAGCATTTTCTCCAGGCAGCGGAGGCCTCTCCTCTGCCGCTGATTGTTTACAATGTGCCAAGCCGCACGTCCGTCAGCTGCACAGCGGAGCTGTACGCAGAGCTGGCCGCCCACCCGCGCATCAACGGGGTCAAGGAAGCGTCCGGAGACCTGTCTCTGGTCTCCCGCACCCGGCGGCTGTGCGGAGATGAACTGAACATCTGGTGCGGCAACGACGACCAAACCCTGCCCATGATGGCCCTGGGGGCCCTTGGAGTTATTTCCGTGGCCTCCAACGTGATCCCCGGCCCTATGTCGGAGCTGTGCGACGCCTGTCTGCAGGGGGATTTTGCCCAGGCCAGGCGCATCCACAGCCAGTACGCCGAGCTGTTTGAGGCACTGTTCTGGGAAGTCAACCCCATCCCGGTGAAAACCGCCATGAATCTCATGGGGGTGGATGTGGGCAGCCTTCGGCTCCCTCTGTGCGAGATGTCTCCTTCGGGCACGCAGGCCCTGTATGCCTGCTTGAAAAAACTGAAGCTGGCGGCCTGAGGCCGCTGAAAGGGTGAAACCAATGAAACGAGTCCTGCCGCTGCTTTTGATTGCCTGTCTCCTTGCCGGCCTGCGCGTCGCGGCGGCGGAAGGCGCTCCAGAGGACGCCGCCGGGTCCCTGGCCACATCCCAGTACGCCCCGGCGGCCTCCTACAGCCAGCTGCAGTGGCTGTTCTCCGATGCCCAAGCCCAGGCCGGATCCTCCCTGGCCACCCGGGGGAGCCTCGCCGGGATCCTTTGGCTTTACAGCGGTGAGGACGTGGAGGACGTTATCGGCACCGGCCGCCCCCTTCGGGCCGGCGTGGCCCTTATGGCGGAACCGGACGAGAATAGCGCCGTCCTTCGCCGCCTGGGGAAAAGCAATTTTCTCACCGTCACCGGTCTGGCGGATGGCTGGTACGCTGTATCCACCGACGCCCTGACAGGATATATTTCCCAGGACAGCGCCCGGATCTACTGCCAAGGCCTGGAGGACGTGCCCTATGGCGCCTGGTACGCTCAGGGAGCCCTCTGGGCCGCCGGCGCAGATATCATTCCGGCGGAAAGCGGGGCGTTTTCCCCTGAACAGCCGCTAACCCGGGAGGAGCTGTGCCTGATCCTCTATCGGTATATGCAATACCTGGACCAGACGCTCCCGGAGATCAATGATACGTACTATTTCATCGACGAGGCGGACTTCACACCCCAGGGCCGGACCGCTGCCGGCGTCCTGCAAAAGGCCGGGATCTTGTGTGAATTCAGCGACGGCAGCTTTCGCCCCGGCGCCACCGTCTCTCTCAGCGAGGCCGAGGGAATTCTGCTGCGGTTTTTTGAGAATTTGCAGGCGCCATTTTCGTTCCGGAGCGTCCCTGTCTCCACCGTGGACGAAAGTCAGCCGGTGGATGACTCCTGGTTTGACGACGCCTGTTTTATCGGCCACTCCCAGGTAGTGGGGATGGCAAAATATTTTGGGCTGGAGCAGGCAGATTTTTATGCCGTCGTGGGGTTCAACGTGCAAAACATTCTGGATTTTGAGTACTTTGAGCGCCCCACGGGCCGGATGGGTACCCTGGAAGAGGCCCTGGGCGATGAGTCCTACGAGAAGGTTTACATAATGCTTGGGATCAATGACTGTTCCACCCGGGAGGACCGGATTGAGACTTTTCTGGCATCCATGCGGGAGCTGCTGGATCTGGTAAAGGAGCAGCAGCCGAAGGCAAAGGTCTACCTGCTCTCCTTGGCTCCGGTCGGGCGGGAAACCCCCAACAATCTATGCTACAATCTGGATAATGTGATCTTATACTCCCAGGCGGTGAAGCTTCTCTCCAGGGAGTATGGTGCGGAGTATCTGGATGTATTTCGCCTTATGGCGGATGGTGAAGGATACCTTCTGGGAGAGTATGACGCCGGGGACGGCATCCATATCCAAGCGGCCCGGTATGAGAACATTTTGGAGTTCCTGCGATGCCACATTTGATCCCTCCCCTCTCCTTCTACGCCCGGGATTGTCTGGAGGTGGCTCCGGAGCTGGTGGGAAAGCTCCTATGCCGCCGCCTGCCGGACGGTCAGGTACGCCGGCTGCGGATCCTGGAAACAGAAGCATACCGGGGCCAGGAGGACACTGCCTGCCATGCCCACCGGGGCCGGACCAGGCGGACGGAGGTCCTGTACGCGGCTCCTGGTACTTTGTACGTGTATCTTTGTTACGGGATCCACTGGCTTTTGAACATTGTAACTGGCCGGGAGGAGGAGCCGCAGGCTGTACTGATCCGCTCCTGCCAGGGGGCTGAGGGGCCGGGGAGGCTCACGCGGGCGCTGGAGATAGGCGGGGAGTTTAATCGCCGCAGCATTCTCACCTGCGACGAGCTATGGCTGGAGGATGACGGGGTTTCCTATGGGGTCCGGCCAGCGACCCGGGTGGGAATCGGCTACGCCGCCCCGGAGGACCAGGCCAGGCTTTGGCGATTTGTCGCTGCGCCGAGGGATACCAGGTAGTGCATAGGGGTGCAGTAGAGGACAGGCGAGAGCTTCAGCTCCCGCCTGTCCTATTTTTCCCTCTGGTGTTTCCCCGCCCGTGCGCCTATGCGTTATCCGGCGCAGCCATGGCCTCTAACGTCATCTGAAACAGCTCGTCAAGCTCCACGCCCATAAGTTCAGCGCCTTTCCGGATCACATCACGGCTGCAGCCAGCGGCAAATTTCTTGTCCTTAAATTTTTTCGACAGGGATTTGACCTCCATCCCCTCCAGGCCCGTGGGGCGCATCCGCGCCGCCGCGCCAATCAGTCCGGTAAGCTCGTCCACCGCAAAGAGCACCTTTTCCATGTACAGCTCCGGCTCCACCTCCGAGCAGATTCCCCACCCGTGGCAGGCCACCCCATGGATCAGCCCCTCGTCCATATCCAGCGCCCGGAGCATTTCTACCGCCTTGACGCAATGCTCCTGAGGGTAGAGCTCAAAGTCAATGTCGTGAAGCATTCCCACGCTGCGCCAGAAATCCACCCGCTCCGGGTCATAGCGCCCCGCCAGGATGCCCATAACCTTGGACACCGTCCGGGCATGTTCCAGGTGAAACGGTTCCTTGTTATACTCCCGTAGGATTTCGTAGGCCTCCTCCGGCGTCGGTATACGGCTCATACCTTTTGTTTCCCTTCCGGGCCCTCCGGCCCTATGTTTTCTGCTTTCACCGGCCGGCGGGCAAGATTTCCGGGTGCTCAGCCAGCCGGTTTACCTTAACCGTTTTCCCAGTTGTGCCAGACGTTCTGCACGTCGTCATTGTCCTCAAACATCTCCAGCATCTTGCTCATATTTTTAATATCCCCCTCGTCGGTGAGGGTGATGTAGTTCTGCGGGACCATCTCCACCTGGGCGGACAGGAGCCGGTATTTTCCGGAAAGAGCCTCAGATACAGCGGCCACGTCGTCTGGCTGGGTGTATACGGTAAAGATCGCTCCGTCTGGTTCAAAATCCTCGGCGCCGGCGTCCAGAGCCGCCTCCATCACCTCGTCCTCGTTCAGGTCCTCGTCCTCGTTGTCGATCACAATGACGCCCTTCCGGTCAAAGCTCCAGGACACGCAGCCGGCCGCTCCCATATTCCCGCCGTATTTATCAAAGTAATGCCGCACATCGGAGGCAGTGCGCTTACGGTTATCGGTCATGGCGTCCACAATCACCGCCACGCCCGCCGGGCCGTATCCCTCGTAGGTAACGCTTTCAGAGTTTTCCGTGCTGCCGCTGCCCAGGGCCTTTTCAATGGTGCGCTTTATGTTGTCGTTGGGCATATTGGCGGCCTTTGCCTTGGCAACCACAGCGGCCAGACGAGAATTGTTGGCAGGGTCCCCGCTCCCTCCCTCTTTTACAGCCACGATCATCTCCCGGGCAATTTTGGTAAAAGCCTGGGCACGTTTGGCGTCCTGGGCGCCTTTTGTTTTTTGAATATTATGCCATTTGGAATGTCCCGACATAAAAAAATTCCCCCAAACAAATGCGTTTGGGGAAATTATACCACGCTTTTTATCCTCTGACAAGAGGCGGCGCCTATCGTGCCCGGGGGATCAGCAGCAGGCCGCCGGAGAAGGAGGCGCCAGGATTGGCCGCCTCAATGAGGGCAGGAGTGGAACAGTATTTTTTGGCCAGAGTCCACACGCTGTTCCCGCCTCCCCGTACCACAACAAGGGATGGCGCACCGCTTCCCACGGCGGGGGTGTCCGTGTCCAACTCTACGGAGCGAACGAAATTCAGCTTCTCCATGTCGCAGATAGTGACACGCACCTCCAACGGCAGGCGCAGCTCCAGTCCGCCCGCCGCCGCAGACAGGTACGGGTCATGGCAGACGGCCTCTCCCATCTCACAGACGGCGGAGTCCGGCATGTCAAAAGGCAGTTCCATGTTCAGCCGCCGGACGGCGCAGGAGGCAGCGCCCCGGTCTGTCATGTACATGGCATGGACGCACACGGGCACCCTCACGCACCCGTCCTCCCGTACAGGCGTGCCCACGTCGGCGTAGCAGGCCACCGGTTCTCCCACTGCCTCCGGGGTTTCCAGCAGTTCCCGGGCGGTCTCCCGCAGTGTAACGTTGCGGCAGGCGCTGACCATTCCGGTGGGAACGGTCTCCACCGTGCACGCCCAGCGGGTACTGTACGCATCCGCCATGTAGCGAATTTCCCGCTGACCCCGGCACACGCTTTGGGCGGTTAGGTGCATCTCCAGGCTGACGGAGTTTGCGCCGTATGCGCCAGGGAGCGGTTCCACATAGCAGGAAGTCTGCATTAGGGTGACGCTCTGAAATCCGCCCTGTTCCGCCGGGGCGTCCAGGATCTGGGAAAAGCCGGTAGTAAACGTTTCCCGGATGGGAGCGCCGCCTTCCCCCGCCGCATACAAAATTTCCAGCCAGGCCGTGCCCTGGAGAATGACTTTTTCCCCAACTTGCTTTGTGTCCTCCACGGCCGCCCCGGCCCGGTACCGGAGCAGGCAGGACAGCGCCGGCCGGGCCGGCGGGATGGAAAACTCCTCAGCAATCACAAAGGTCTTTTCCTGCACAGACGAGACGTAGTGGATGGTCTTTTCCAAGGCCAGCATTTGCAGAGGCTCCCCCTCCTCCGGCTGTACGGAATATTCCAGGCCGTCCCGCCGGTATACGGATACGCTCCCTGTCACATCCGCCCTCAGCAGCAGCTTGCGGGGATTGAGAAGACGGACATCCGCTGTATTAATGTGCAGGAGGGCTACCAGGAAGTCATCCTCCTCTAACCCGTCCCCGTCGAAGGAAAAAGAACAGCCGGTGGCCATATCCAGCCGGTACAGGGTTTCGTCTCCTTCCGCCAGGTACAGCACGGTGGCCTGGATATTGCCCTCCACAAGTATCTTTGCGTCCTGAATGGTTTTGCTGCGCAGGTAAATAGCCGTGCTGGTGTCCACCACCCGGGCCACGTCCGGCATGGTATCCGGCACTACGGATTCCGCCGTTTCCTCCCGGTTCTGGGTTCCTGTATATACGAGACAGCAGCAGTCAATGTGTTCCCGTTTCAATTTTGCTTCCATGACATTCCTCTCCTTGCCGTGTTTTCTCTATACAGTATGAGGAATGTCCCGGCGATATGTCACACTCCGCCGGACCCCATGAGCCAGCGACGGAGAAATCCGGGAAGCCGGATAAATATAACCCTCATGACTCCTCCTTTCCCCCAACAGCTACCAGCGTTTGAGACATAAGCCGCAGGCAATCAGGCAAACGCCCAGCATAAACCACCAAAAACCTGCCGGCAGTATCATGGACAGCAGCACAATGATCCCGGCTGTGATGGTCACCCACGCGAAAAGATTCCTGCGCCTGCAAGGCCTTCGCATATAAAAACCCCCTGCCTGCGGAATGTATCCGGTACATTCTACGCGTCAGGGGGGCTTCTGTGACTGTCCTATGGTTATTTTTCCCAATCCCGAATAAGCCTGGCCTGTTCCCACAAGCGGGCGTAGGAGGCGTGCCGGGTGGGCTGAATCTTCCCTTCCTCCAGCGCCTCCAAAACCGCACAGCCCGGCTCCCTCAGGTGAGCGCAGTCCGCAAAGCGGCAGCGGCCTAAGTACGGGGCAAATTCCGGGAAGCAGTACTGCAGCTCCGAGGCCCGGATCGTCTCCATCTGCTCCACGTCAAAGGACCCGAACCCCGGGGTATCCGCTATGTATCCGCCTCCCGTCAGGGAGAACAGCTCCACATGCCGGGTGGTGTGCCGTCCCCGGCCCAACTTTTTGCTAACCTCCCCGGTAAGCAAGGCTAAGCCTGGTTCCATGGCGTTCAGGAGGCTGGATTTTCCCACGCCGGAGTTGCCTGTGAAGGCGCAGATCTTCCCCGCCACAGCCTTTCGAAGGCTTTCCACTCCTTCCCCGGTTGCGGCACTTGTCCGGATAACCGGCAGCCCCGCCGCCCGATAGATCTCAGCCAGAGACTCCCCTGGGTCCAGATCCGCCTTGTTCACACAAAGCACCATCCCGCAGCGGTGGTGCTCCGCCATGGCCCAGACACGGTCAATGAGAAATGGGTCGGTAACGGGATTCACAGCGGCCGCCACCATCACCAGGCAATCAATATTGGCCACCGCCGGCCGGAGGAAAAAATTCCGCCGCGGCAGAATCTCCACCACAAAACCGCTCCCGTCCTCCCCTTCCTGGATACGCACACTGTCTCCCACCAACGGGCTGGACCCGTCCAGCCGGAACCGGCCCCGGGCGCGGCAGGTAACGATCCGGCCTGGAGTCTGTACGAAATAGTATCCGCTCAGGGCCTTGACAATCCGGCCTTCCACCATCCCCATACCTATTCTACCACCGGTTCCGGCGTAGGTTCCGGCGTAGGCTCCGGTGTGGGCGTTGTCTCCGGGCCCATGGATACCTGCAGGTATATTTTGGAATGGACGGGTATCTCTGTGCCCGCTTCCACGTTCTGATTGACAATACGGCCCTCCGCAATGGTATCGCTATACACGGGTGTAATGGACACCAGGGTAAGGTTCAAGGAATTGATCTTGTCCTCCGCGTCTTGTCTCAGAGTGTCGATCAGGTAAGGCATGATCACCGTCTCCTGCACTGGGCCGGTGCTGATGGTCAGGTAGATCGTAGCCCCCGCCGGAAGCATTTCCCCGGGGGATGGGCTTACGCTGATGACATAGTCCGCGGTAATATCATTGGACGCTTCAAAGAGTTTTTCTACGACAAAGCCAAGCCGCTCCAGTTCCGTGGAGGCGGTACGGTATTCCTCGTTGACCACGTTGGGGATTTCCGTAAGCATAACTCCGGTGCTAATAGCCAGCTCCACGTCGATACCATCTTCGGTGAGCATGTAGCTCTTGCCAGCCTCCGGGGACTGGCGGATAATGACCCCTCTCTCCACATCGGGGTCAATTTCATAGGTAAGGGTGAAATTGAACAGCTCGTTAAAGTTTTTGCTGTTGATGATGGTCTCATAATCGCTGCCGGTAAAATTCGGGATAACCACCCGCTGGGAGATGGTAAAAATATCCCGCAGCCAGTAGTTCCACAGGAAGACCCCTAGAAAGACGATAAAGACCAGCACGCCCAGCAGTCCCGACAGGGTACTGACGTTCCTAGCCCGGCGGCGCCGGCGCTGGTAACTTTCCAGAGACATCTCGCCCGTAGTACCCACAGGCTTAACGTTCCCGGTGACCGGCTCATCCCGGACGGCCAGCATGGCCTTGCGGAATTTCTCCATATCCGCCAGCATCTCGTCCGCCGTCTGGTACCGGGATTCCAGGGCGGGATTCATGGCCTTCATGGTGATCTCCGCCAGCTCCTGCGGAATATCCGGGTTCAGCTCCCGTAGAGGCGTAGGCACCGCAGAAAGATGTTTCAGGGCGATGTCCTCGTCACTGCCTCCGTCAAAAGGCAGACGCCCGGAGAGCATTTCATACATCACGATGCCCAGAGAATAAATGTCGCTGCGTCCGTCCACCGGCTGACCCTTGGCTTGTTCCGGGGAGACGTAATGCACCGAGCCAATGGCCTCGCCGGTGTCCTCGGTGAGCTCCGACTGGAGGTTGGCAATCCCGAAATCCGCCACCTTGATCATGCCGTCATCCACAACCAGGATGTTCTGCGGCTTTATGTCCCGGTGGACAATACCCTTGCTGTGGGCGTGTGCCAGGGCTTTGGCGATCTGCATGGCGAAATGCAGGGACTCCCCCCAGCTCAGGCGTTCCCGGTCCCGCAGGTACTGTTTCAGAGTGACCCCCTCCACCAGCTCCATGACAATGTACTCCACATTGTCCGAGCGGCTCACGTCATAGACCGCCACGATGTTGGGGTGGCTGAGCATGGCAATGGCCTGGGACTCCGATTGGAACCGCCGGCGGAATTCCGTATTGCTGGCCAGCTCCTCCCGCATGATCTTCACTGCCACATACCGGTTGAGCCGGTGGCACATGGCTTTGTACACCACAGACATGCCGCCGCTGCCAATGACTTCTAGGATCTCATATCGATCATCCAGGTACTTGCCCAGATATTTGTCCATTTTTTCGTTTTCCATATAGCCCCCCAGGATTCAGCGGTCAGAATCGGGTTTCCCCTCTCTGCACAGGATAAGAATGGTCACATTGTCCGGCGCACCCGCCGCCAGCGCTAGGCGCAGCAGCTCCCTGCAGGCCGGTTCCGGCTCCAGATGGCACAGAAGTACGGAGGCAATTACGTCCTCCGGCACCACGTTGCTCAGCCCGTCGGAGCACAGAAGCAGCGCCTGCCCTTCTTCCAGGGCCAAAGAAAACACATCCCCTTTCACCCGCTCTTCCAGTCCAGCGGCCCTGGTGATGATGTTCCTCCGCGGATGCCTCCTTGCCTCCTCGGCCGTCAGCTCGCCCCGGGCTACCATTTCCTGTACCAAAGAGTGGTCCCGGGTGATCTGGCGCAGCACCCTGCCTGTCAGGATATAGGCCCGGCTATCGCCGATGTTTACAAGGGCGCCCCCGCCTTCCGAGAGAAGGACCCCCACCAGAGTGGTGCCCATCCCCGCGCAGCTCTCGTCCCGGCAAGCCCGGTCGTAGACCCGCAGGTTGGCATAAGCCGCCGCTTCCCGCACCAGCGTGGCCGCGTTGGTATCTTCCGGCTCCCGTCGGCCATCCGTAATGTAGGACATAAATGCATCTGCTGCCAATGCGGAGGCAAGGCCGCCGTTTTTTTCTCCGCCCATGCCGTCGCACAGCACGGCCACTGCCGTCTGTCCTCCGTCCGACACCATGTAGCGGAATGCGTCCTGGTTTTCCAGGCGCACCATGCCTCTGTCCGTAATTCCGTATGCTTTCATTCCGTCGTCGTCCTCACCGTTTTCCGGCGAAGCTGCCCGCAGGACGCATCCACGTCGCTGCCCAGCCTGCGCCGCACCGTTGTGTTGACACCGCTTTCCGTCAATATATCCACAAACCGGCGGATCTCCTCCGGTCCAGATGGCTCAAAATCCCGTTCGTCTACATGGTTTAATGGAATCAGGTTCACGTGGGCGCCCAGCGGCCGTACTCGTTTGGCCAGCAGCCGCGCATGGGCCGGCGTGTCATTTACCCCACGGATCATAGCGTATTCAAAGGAAATCCGCCGCCCGGTGCGGTGAAAGTACTCGCCGCATTTCCGAAACAGCTCGTCCACGCCCCGGGTCCGGTTCACCGGCATAATCCGGTTTCTCGTCTCGTCATCCGGCGCATGGAGCGATACCGACAAGGTCAACTGCAGATCTCGGTCCGCCAGCTCGTCAAATCGTTCTGTCAGCCCGCAGGTGGATAGGGATATATGCCTCATTCCCAGGTTTCTCCCGTTACGGTGATTGACCAGCTCCAGAAACCGCATCACATTCTCAAAATTATCCAACGGCTCTCCGATGCCCATAAGAACGATGTGGGAGATCCGCTTGCCCGTTTCCCTCTCGGAAAAGAGCACCTCGTCCAGCATCTCCCCGGCGCTCAGGTTCCGTACCAGCCCGCCAATGGTGGACGCACAAAAGGCACAGCCCTGACGGCAGCCGACCTGGGAGGAGATACACACCGTATTGCCATACCGGTATTCCATGACTACTGTTTCCACAGCATTGCCGTCCCAGAGCTCCCAAAGGATCTTCACCGTGCCGTCTAACGCGGACAGCTGTTTTTTCCGAACGCTGGGCCGGGCCAGGTGGCAGCGCTCCGCCAGGGCCGCCCGGAGCGTTCCCGGCAGGTTTGTCATCTCATCCCAGCTCCCACAGCCGGAAGAGAGCCAGTGAAATATCTGCCCGGCCCGGTATGCCGGCTGGCCCATCTCCTTCATCAGGCCTTCCAGCTCTCCCGGCAGGAGGGATTTTATATCCACTTTCCCGTTACATGCAAACATTTCGCCTCAACCGTCCCATAAAAAACCCATCCGTACCGTGGATATGAGGCCAGAGCGTCCGGAATTCCTCCAGGGCAAACTCCGGATTATCCGCCAGAAATGCTCTCAGCACCTCTTCGTTCTCCTCCCGCCGAATGGTGCAGGTAGAGTACGCCAGCACTCCGCCCGGTCTTACGCAACCGGCCAACCCCCGCAAAATAGAGAGCTGCACCTCCGGCAACCGGCCCAGGTCCTCCGGGTCCCGGTAGCGGATCTCCGGCTTTCTCCGGATCACTCCCAGGCCGGAGCAGGGGACGTCCGCCAAAACTATGTCAAAGCATCCGGCCAGATCATCCTTTGGCCGGGCGGCATCCATCGCCGCCGTGCGAATACTGGAGAACCCCAGGCGGGCCGCCCCCTGGCAGATCCGGCTCAGCTTTTTCTCATGCAGGTCACAGGCAAGAATCTCCCCCCGGTCCCGCATCAAAGAGGCGCACAGAAAGCTCTTGCCGCCGGGAGCGGCACAGGCGTCCAGTATCCGCATTCCCGCCTCCGGCCCCGCAGAGATCACGGACAGGGCCGCCCCGGCATCCTGGACGAAGAACTCTCCCTCCCGGTACCCCGGCAGCGCCGTGACGTCGCCCCCGTTCTCCGCCAGCACGGAAACCCATGACAGCGGGCTAACCCGGGCTGGATGCCCCGCCTCGGTCAGCTGTTTTTCCAAATCAGCCGGTGTGATGCGGCACAAATTCGCAGTCAGCGTCCGGACCGGCTCCCGGTTGTTCTCCCGAAGAAGAGCCTCGGCAAAATCGTACCCATGCTCCTCCATCAGCCACTGGCACAGCCACAGAGGGTGGCTGAAGCGCACGGATAGCTCCTGGGCTGTGCCAGGATCTGGAATGGCGGGAAGCGCCTTTTGGTTCTCTCCCACCCGACGCAGGATAGCGTTTACCAGCCCCGCAGCGCCGGGCCGGATCTCCTTGGCCAGCTCTACCGACTCGTTGACTGCCGCCGGCAATGGTATCCTGTCCAGAAACAGGATCTGGCAGACCCCCAAACGCAAAATATCCCGGATCTGCGGCTCCAGCCGGGAAACCGGCCCAGAGCAGTAGCAGCGGATATAGTAGTCACACAGGGCCGCGTTCTGCAAAACGCTCCGGCACAGCCGGGTGCACAGCGCCCGGTCCCGCCCGTCCAAGTTAAACTTCTCCCCTGCGCTCTCCAACGTCTGCTGTGACCAGGCGTCAAACCGGCGGCACCGGCTCAACACATACAGCGCCGCACGGCGGGCCGCAGAGCTTCTCTCAGCCATCGGCAGTCATGGGATGGCCCAGCAGATACGCAGCGGCGCTCATACGCTTTTTCCCTGCTGGCTGTACCTGGGTTATCCGCAGGGTCTTTCCCCCGCCGCAGGCTACCTCGATCCCCTCCCGGCCAGCGGAAACCACGCTGCCCGGGGGAAGAGCGGTAACGTTCTCTGTATACGCCGCGCCAAAAACCCGGAAACTCTGTCCCTGCAATTCCGCCGTCGCTACCGGCCAGGGATCCAGGCCGCAGATGTGCTTGACAATCTCCCGAGGCGTCCGGGTCCAATCAATGGGGCATAGGCTCTTATCCAACATCTTCGTATAGGTGGCGGCGTTTTCATCCTGGGGCTCAGCCGTTACCTCGCCAGCCTCCAGCCGGCAGACGGTCTCCACCAGCAATTGTGCGCCAATCCCTTTCAGCCGCTGCGCCAGCTCCCCCGCCGTCTCGAACTCCCCGATCTGGGTCTCCCGGGCGGCAATCACGTCCCCGGCGTCCATGGCGGCCGCCATAAACTGAATAGACACGCCGGTGACTTGGTCACCCTTGAGCACCGCCCACTGGATGGGGGCTGCGCCCCGGTGCCGCGGCAGCAGAGAGGCATGGACGTTGATGCTGCCAAGCCGGGCAATATCCAGCACCTCCTGGGGCAAGATGCGCCCGTAGGCCACTACCACCAGCAAGTCCGGCGCAATGCCCCGCAGGATCTCCGCCGGTACCCCGTCCCGGAATGTGACCGGCTGATAAACCGGGATCCCGTGTTCCTGCGCCAGAAGCTTCACCGGCGACGCCGTCAGCTTCATTCCCCGATCTTTTGGTTTGTCCGGGCGGGTAAATACCGCCGCCACGTCCTGGCCCGAGGCCAGAAGCGCCCGCAGGGATGCCTCCGCAAAATCGGGCGTGCCCATAAATACGATCTTCATTCCGCCTCGTCTTCCCCGCCGCCGTACATTTCTTCCAGTTCCGCTTCCGTTAGCATCCGATCCGCCAGATCCACGAACAGCGTTCCATCTAAATGATCCAGCTCATGGCAAATAGCCCGGGCTGTCAGCCCGAGTCCCTCCCGTTCAAAAACGTTGCCGTACCGGTCCTGGGCACGGACCACCACCCGTTCCGGCCGACGGACAATGCCGAATTGGCCGGGGACGCTCAGGCAGCCCTCCGTTCCCTCCTGCTCTCCCTCCCGGAGAAGGATCTCCGGGTTCACCAACTCGAAAATATACTCCTCCCCCTCTGGGACGTTGGTCTCCAGCACCACGCAAGCCCGGCGCAGGATACCAACTTGCGGAGCCGCCAGGCCCACGCCATTGGCCTGCGTCAGCGTCTCGCCCATATCGTCCAAAAGCTGGTGCAGACGATGGCCAAATTCCGTGTAGGGACGGCACTTTCTCCGCAGCGCCGGGTTTTCCTGTGTCAAAATGTGTCTTAAAGCCATAATTTATCACTCCATGGGGTTGATGTCCGCATACACGGACACACCTCTATATTCTTTTGCCGTATTGCAGTGGATCAGGATCCCGGACACCAGTCGCCGGAGCTCCCGGTCGCAGGACCCGTGGACGGAGACCCGGTACCGGTAACGGTTGTTCACTCGCACCACCGGCAGGGGGGCCGGGCCCAAAACTTGGGTGTCCTGCCTGGACGCCAGTTCCTCTGTCAGCAGTTCCCGCACGTAAGCACAGCAGCGCAACACCAGGTCCTCATCCAGGCCGGAGGCCGTGACGGTGACAATATCGGCAAAGGGCGGGCAGTTCTGCAGCTGACGGAGCTGTATCTCCCCCCGGTAAAAAGCCTCGTAGTCCTGCCGCGCGGCCAGGCGGATCACCTGGTTTTCGGGAGTAAACGTCTGAATAATGGCCCGTCCCGTTCGATCTCCCCGGCCGGAACGGCCCACCACCTGGGTTAAAAGGGAAAAGCACCGCTCTGACGCCCGGTAATTGCCGCAGTAAAGAGCCTGATCGGCGGAGACGACTCCCACCAGCGTCACGTTCTCAAAATCCAGTCCCTTGGCCACCATCTGCGTTCCCAGAAGGATAGGGATACCCTCCTTGTAAAACCGGGATAGGATGGACTCATGGGACCCAGCGGGAGCCACGGAGTCGGCGTCCATCCGCAGTACCCCCACCCCCGGCAGCGCCTGGCGGAGTTCTTCCTCCAGCTTCTGGGTACCAATCCCGTAATGGTGCAGCCGTCCGCCGCACTCCGGACAGGCCATGTCCAGCTTCCGGCTAAACCCGCAGTGATGGCATATCAGCCGCCCGGCAGCGGCGTGCAAGGTCAGGCTAACGCTGCACCGGGGGCAGGAATAGGTAAAACCGCACTCACCGCAGGAAACCAGACTGTAGGTCCCACGCCGGTTCAAAAACAGGATGCTCTGCTCCCCCCGGGCCGCGGTCGCCTCTAGGCACTCCAACAGCCGCCGGCTGAGCGCCCCGCCGTTTCCCGCCCGGAGTTCCTGCTTCATGTCCACGATCTCTACCGCCGGCAGGCCTCTTTGGTTATACCGCCGGGTAAGGGTGAACATGTGGTAGGCGCCTTTTTCTGCCCGCCACCGGCTCTCCAGATCCGGCGTGGCCGAACCCAGCACCAAAAGGGCCCCTGAAACCGAGCATCGGAACTTTGCCACCTCCCGGGCATGGTATCGGGGGGAATTTTCCGATTTATAGGAGTACTCCTGTTCCTCGTCCAGGATAATAACTCCCAGGTCCCTGCAAGGCGCAAACACCGCGCTGCGGGTGCCAATAACCACCCGGGCCCGGCCGGAACGGATGCGTTTCCACTCGTCGCACCGCTCTCCCACAGACAGGGAGCTGTGCAAAATGGCAATCTCCTCGCCAAAATAGGAGGAGAAAATACGGATCATCTGCGGCGTCAGGGCAATCTCCGGCACAAGCAGCATGGCTGACCGGCCTTCCTGAAGGACGCTGCGGATCAGCTGGATATACACCGTGGTCTTGCCGCTGCCCGTCACGCCGTAAAGCAGGCAGGCGGAGGGAGTCTTTCCATCCCGGAGGCGCCGGATCCCGTCCAAGGCCTCCTGCTGTTCCGCCGTCAGCTCCGGCATAGGGAGCGCCGGCCCCCGCTCGTAAGCCGGACGGCGGAATATCTCCTCCCGGCTCAGAGCTGCCAGCCCCGCCTTCTCCAGCGCCGCCACCGTGTTCCGGGACGCGCCGGTGAACTGCCGTATCTCATCCAGAGAAACCCGCTCCAACGTACACAACAGCCGCAGGACAGCCGCTTGAGCAGGCGCACGCCTTTCCTTCTTCTCCGCATACTCCAGGGCTTGATCCGGCGGTACCGCCAGGGCCACCATGGCGGCGGTTTTATCCCCCCGCCGGCGTTTCTCCCGGCTGTCCGGCACAACGATCCCCTTGCGTACCAGCGCCTGGAGCGCCCTGGAAGGGTCCGCTCCCTCAAAGGCCTGGCGGAACCGCTGTGCTGGGCAGCTCCCCCCGTGGGCGTACAGCACATCCAACGCCAGCCGTTCCTCTTCCCCCTCCGCCGCCGCGTATGCCTGCGGGCGGTCGACTCCCCCCGCCAGAGAGTAAAACGGCTCCATCGTGTACCAGAGCCCGGCAGGCAGCATGGCATGGATGGCCTCATACACCGTGCAGAAATACCGTTCCCGCATCCACAGGCACAACCGCAGCAAATCCCCCGCAAGGATGGGTTCCCGATCCAGCACACCGGATACCGGCTTTAGCTCCCGGCCGGCCGGCCCCGTGTCCAGTGCCAGGACCATTCCTTCCGTCCGGCGGTTGCCTCGCCCAAACGGTACGGTAACTCGCATACCCGGCCGTATCCTCCCGGCCAGGTCGTCGGGGATCCGATAATCGTACGGCCGGTCAATCCAGTAGGTGGCCGCGGCCACAGCGATCTTCGCGATCCCCGGCTGGTCAGTCATTCTTGTCCAGGATCAGCTTGCCTGAGTAGACTTCGTCAATGGCGGTGGATACCGGCTTCTTTTCCAGCACCTCGCCGTTCTCCTCAGCCTCGCCGGCAATCTCCCGGGCTCGGCGCGCCACCAGGTTTACCAGAAGATACCGGCTGCCCACCTTGTCCACCAGGGAAGCCATGGGAGGATAGAGCATCATAACAACAACATTCCTTTCGCAGCCCCCGGCCCAGCGCCGGGTTGCCTGATTATTTTTGCTTATTCAAAATCTCCAACAGTTCCCGGGCCGCCCGGTCCGGATCGTCGTTGATCACAATATAGTCATAGGTCCCGGCCAGTTCCATCTCCCGCCGGGCCGTCTCCAACCGTCCTTGGATTTTCTCCTCCGACTCCGTCCCCCGGCCTCGGAGCCGCTTTTCCAGCGCGCTCAAATCCGGCGGCGACAGAAACACAGAGATCGCTTCCGGCATCAAGGCCTTGACCTGCCTGGCCCCCTGCACCTCAATGTCCAGGATTACGGTGACCCCCTGCCGGAGCTGTTCCAGCACCGGAGCCCTGGGTGTTCCATAGCAATTGCCCACAAACTCCGCATGCTCCAAAAGCTCTCCCTGACGGACCATGCCTTCAAATGCCTCTCGGCTCACAAAGTAATAATCCCGCCCCTCCTGTTCGCCGGGCCGGGGACGCCGGGTGGTGGCAGAAACGGAGAATTCCATCCTCTCCCCCAGAGCCATCAAACGGGATATCACCGTGGATTTCCCCGCCCCCGAAGGCCCGGAAATCACCAGCAGCTTTCCCCGATCACGCATCCTCGTCCCCACCTTCCTCCGGCCCATCGTCCCGGCCCGCCGTGCGGGCCCGGATGGTATCCGGCTGCAAGGCCGACAGGAGTACATGGCCGCTGTCCATGATTAGAACCGAATGGGTGCGCCGGCCGTAGGTCGCATCGATCAGGTCCCCTTTTTCCCGCACGTCTTGGATAATGCGCTTGATAGGCGCGGATTCCGGGCTGACGATGGCAACAAGCCGGGAGGCAGAGACCAGGTTGCCAAATCCTATATTGATCAGCTTCAATCCCTGTCCCTCCCTTATTCGATGTTCTGAACCTGCTCGCGGATCTTTTCGATCTCGCTTTTGATCTCCACCACCACCTGGGCCGTGGCGGCGTCGCTGCACTTGGACCCGATGGTATTTGCCTCCCGATTGAACTCCTGGATTAGAAAATCCAGCTTTCGCCCCACCGGCGAGCCTTCCTCCAGCAGGGTTCGGAACTGGGCCATATGGCTGCGCAGGCGAACCGTCTCCTCGTCC
This sequence comes from uncultured Oscillospiraceae bacterium, assembly GCA_944385885.1. Taxonomy (GTDB): domain Bacteria; phylum Bacillota; class Clostridia; order Oscillospirales; family Oscillospiraceae; genus Apopatocola. The sequence goes on from CALWYY010000095.1 coordinate 30,546, forward strand.
ACCGCCGTCTTATCGGCAAAAATCGCCGCCTCGGTAACAATCCGCTGCTCGTCCACGCCTCGGCCGTCCAGCACCTCCCGCAGGCGGTTTAAAAGCCGTTCCCGGTACTCGGACACGATCTGGGGGGAACGCTCCTCCACCGCGGCAACATACCCCTCAATCGACGCCAATTTTTCCAGGATATCCTCTTTCAGCCGGGCCCCTTCCCGGGCACGCATGGAATTGAACTCCTCCACAGCCCGCCCGGCGATCTCTCCCAGCCCGGACTCCAGCCCGGCACGGTCCAGCTGTTTTTTCTCCACCGTCAGAACGTCCGGAAACCGGGCGATGGAGTAGGCGTTGGCCCCGGTTTCCAACCCCAGGCTGTCGGCCAGCTGGATGAGGGCCTTGTGGTAGCCCTCCGCCAGTTCCCGGTTTACGCAAATTACCGTCTGTCCCTCCCCGGCGGACCCGGCCGTGACAAATACGTCCACCTTTCCCCGGCTGACCTGGCCGGATACGGCTTTTTTGACGCATTCCTCTCCCGCCTGCAGTGCCCGGGGCAGGCGCACGGCGCAATCCAAATACCGGTTGTTCACACTTTTGAGCTCTACGGTGACTTCCATGCCCTCCACCGTGCCCGAGGCGCTGCCGTAGCCGGTCATGCTGCGCAGTTGTGCCATTACTTAAGCCTCCCCTGGATCTTTCGCATATAAATTAAAATCACCTGCGTCAATGCGTAGTCATACACGCAAAACGCCGCGTCGGCCGCCGCAAAGGCCAGCAGAACCGACCAGGTACTCTCCAAGGGAACCGCTATAAGCAGTAGTTCCCGCAGAAGGAATAATGCAACGGCAACCACCACGCTGCATACGGCCAGCTTCAGGCCCCAGCGCAAAGCCGGTTGTCTCAGTCGCTCCAGCGCCAGCTTGATTAGCGGGTAATATCCCAAAAAAACAGCGTACAGCAGCGCCGTGGATTTGGCCGGCAGCAGCAGGAGCCCCAGCGCCGCCGTGGCGCCGTAACAGCATAACGCCCACCGCAGTCCGCAGCTCATGCGCACCAAGACCACAAACACGCTGGACAGGCAAACTCCTGCCAGCTTCCCCCATGGGATTACAGAGTCAATAAGCAGTACCGCCACGCCCAGCGCGGTCGCTAAAGCCGACCGGGCTAAATTTCTCGCCGTTATCCTCATACCATCAGCAGCAGGAGATCAGGTCACCGCCCATCATCTCGCAGCAGCAGTCCAGAACCAGCAGGTTCCCGCAGATGTTGCAGGCGTCCACGCCTTGGTTCATGCCCATGGGGGAGTAGGGCCTGGCGCCGTTGGACTGCACATAAGCCACCGCCTGCCGGTATTCCATATTGGTGGGATCCATGGTGGCGGCGGTGCGGAAATACCGGGACGCCTCGTCCATCCAGCCACGGCGGTAGGCCAGCATCCCCATCAGATAGTTCCACTCCGCGCCCCGGTCCGTAATGGAACCCAAAATCATCTCCGCCCGGTTCAGATCGCCGCTGTTGATGGCCGCACGGGCATCGGCATAGGGTCCTGAGGTGTGCCCGGACCGGCCCGAGGAGGAGTTGTAGCCGCCGTATTGCCGCTGGGTACCGCCTCCAGCCCGTTCCTTGGTAATGGCGTCGTAGGCCTCGTTGATCTCTTTCATCTTCTCCTGCGCCAAATCCGCCAGGGGATTATTGACGTAGTTATCCGGATGGTATTTTCTGGCCAGTTCCCGGTAGGCCCGCTTGATCTCCTCATCGCTGGCGCTGCGGGTAACGCCAAGGGTGACATACGGATCGTTCATATATTCTCTCCCCGAAAAAGAATGGCGGGCGCCTTGGCCCTCTTTCTGCTCTTGCGCCATTGGCCGGAAAAAACCAGCTCTGTCACTTCCGGTACTCCGATGGTAATAATGTTTTCCAAAATTGGCTTCCACACGCCGGTATCCAGCAGCGCCAAGGACGCCGCCGCGCTGCGCTGGGATAAGTTCAGCGTAATATGCAGCTGCGCCTGGTCCTCCTCCCGGAGCGTACCGCCCACAGGGGTAAAACGGTAAATCAGCGGGTTATAGCGCCGGGCATGCACATCCTCCGCCAGGTCATCCACCGCGTCCAGGATATAGACCATACGGCCCACGTGGTAAAAGAGCTGCCTCTGGATCCGGCGCCGGCTCTCATCGGGCGTATCCTCAGCCGCAAAGGCCAGTATTTCTGCAAAGCAATCCGCCGCCCGGTCCAGCACGGGGCATTTCTCCGCCTCCAGCGCTGCCAGCTGCTCCAGACGGCAACGGACCTCCCCGTCAAAGCCGGGCCGGCGGGCGGCCGCCCGCCGGTAGGCCCGGCCCAGCAGCAGGCGGGCCATCCGGGCGGACAGCCCTCGAAAAAAGGCGCTGTCCGCCACGGCATCCTGCAACTTCCACCAGGCCAGGATCACACTGTAATCCGCCGCCACCCCCAGAGCCTCGTCCCCGCATACGCAGGGCCGCTTTCGCAGTGGATGCGCCGGGCAGCGCCTCTCTTCCAGCCTCCCCTCCCCTTGGGACAGGGCCATGGCCAGAAATGTCAGGTCATAGTTGACCACAAACCGTGACAGTAGCCCGCACCGGCGGCGCAGCGCCTCGCATAGGCCGCAGTAAGCCGCCCGGAATTGCTGGTATTCCCGGACCTTCAGTTCTCCCCGGTCCGGGCGAATGTATCCGTACATAAGCCGGTTTCTCCTGTTTTACGGTCTCCGCTCAGCCCGAGCGCAGGTTAATGTGAACGGTGTAATCGCCAATGACTCCCGCGTTGGGGAACCCATCAATGTAAATCCGGACGCCTGGATTGGCCACCCCGGAAGCAATGTTCAGGTTCGCCAGATCCGCCACTGCCCGCAGGTTATTCTCCTGGATCTGTTCCAGCACTTCCTCCGGCGCCCGGATAGTCACCGTCAGGTCCTCGGTGATCACCTCGGCCTCACTGCCCTCCGGCACGTTCACGCAGGATATATTGTCGTGATGAATGGTAAAATTCTTGGTAGACATCCCCAGGATCGTCACCGTCACCACCGCCTCCGTAGTCCCGGTCAGGTTTTCCGTATCGTTGGGCGGCACAATGGTATATGTCTGGGTAAAATCCATGGCAAAGTCCGACAGATCGATGGTCCCCAGAATCAACTTGCTGACGTCGTCAATGGTAGCCGCATCCCCGGCCAATGTGATGGAGGCGGGTTTGATATCGATCTGCGTGTTCTCCCGGGTGGCGCCGCCGCCGTCCACGATGGTCACGTCCAATAGGACCGTCTTTGTGGCCAGCACCGACAGGGTCACCGTCACCTCTTCCGTCTCCCGAATGATGGAGTCGTCGTCGATCACATTCCCATCCCCGTCCTGCAGCTCATAGGTGGTGGAGTACTGCAAGGTCTTGTCCACCTCCTGCCGGGTGATGGATACGAAAGCCCGCTCCACCTGGCTGACAGCGGATCGCGGCCCGCTGATTTTCACCGCCAGCGGATCAAACCAAATGGTATCTGCCGCCAGATACCCCTCCGCAGTGGAGCCGGTAAACTCCCCTTCCACTTCCACCGTTTTAGTAACAAGCCTGTCCACATAGAAATTGATTACGTCCGTGGACCGGTGCACCACCGTCACGTCGTCCGCAGATACGCCGTTGGGATACTGGATCGTATAGGTGATGGAGTACCGGCCGTCCGACAGCACATTGGACAAATCCACCTGGGCGGTAAGATTCGCGGAGGTGAGCCGGCTGATCACCCGCCTTGTCCCTGACAGGGTCAGATCCACCGTGGTGCTGTCCTGTTCCGTGATTACCAGCCCGCTGGCTTCCCGCAGGGCCTCCTCCCCGGCAAAGACGACCTTGACCCCCGAGAATGTCTTGTCGATCTGCACTCCCTCCGTGGAGGTCACATACATCCACAGCAAAAACGCGGCCAGAAGCGATACCACCAGCCAGAATGTCCGGGTGTTTGTGATGTTCTTCCAGTCAATTCTTTTCGTCTCGGCGTTCTCTTTATGATTCATTGCCGTCTCCCTTTTCCCGTCTGCGGAAAAGCCGGCGCGGAGCGCCCTCTTCCTCCTCCGACATCAGTTCGTTGTGAAGCAGCTTCTCAAAGGTCTCCTGAGACAAATGACGTTTGAGCATACCCTCCGTGGCTACGGAAATGGACCCGGTTTCCTCCGAGACGATAACCACCACGGCATCGGAGACCTCGCTCATGCCGATGCCTGCCCGGTGCCGCATCCCCAGTTCCCGGCTCAGATTGGTGTTGCCGGACAGGGGAAGCATGCACCCAGCCGCCTGGATCCGCCCCTTGCGCACAATCACGGCGCCGTCGTGGAGAGGCGCTTTAGGGTAGAAAATGTTCTTTAACAGCTCCGCCGTGGTCTCGGCGTTGATGACCGTCCCGGTGCGGATCTGGTCATCCAGCCGGTTGTCGCGCTCAAAAATGATCAGCGCCCCCGTCCGAGTGGCGGACAAGTCCGCACAGGCCAGTACCGTCTGGGTAATGGCCGCCTCCGTAGTGAGCATTTGCGCGCCGGAAAAGAGCCGCGTTACGGACCCGCCAGTGCCTAATTTGGCCAGGAACCGCCGGATCTCCGGCTGGAACAGGATCACCAGCGCCAGCAGTCCCAGGGATACCGTATTGCGAAGAATAAAGTTAACGGCGTACAGCTGCAGTTCCCCAGACAGCCAAAGGGCCAGCAGTAAAATGATGATCCCCTGAAACACCCGGTAGCTCTGAGTGCGGCGGATCAGAGTGATCAGAAAATAAAACAGCGCCGCTACAAGGAGGATGTCGATAACATCCACGATCCGAATTGCGCCGATGTAACCGAACGCTTGTTTTATGTTTTCCAGAAAATTTTCCATAGAGCCGCTCCCGCCTCCGTTTCCGGATGTATCTTCGCCGTCTTATTATATAGGAATCCATTTATATTAGCAAACGTTAGATTACAATTTGTAACCATTTTTTAAAATATTTTCAAAAACCCCGCAGACTCGACGCATTTCCCCCTCCGTATTGAAGGGTCCCAGGCTCAGACGCACCGTACCGGTATCCAACGTACCGCCCGTCTCATGGGCCAGGGGGGCGCAATGCAGGCCCGCCCGCACCGCCACGCCCGCACCGCCAAGGGCCTCTGCGGCCTCCTCGCAGTTCATGGTTTCTGTTACCACGGACAGGACCCCCGTCTGGGTTCCCGGCGGTCCCTCTAACAGGCGCAGGCCCGGCAGCGGCCTCAGCCCTGCCGCCAGGTGGGCCATGCCGTCCCCCTCCCTCTCCCGTACGCTGCGCAGGCCGGTGCGCCGAAGGTACCGCAGGCCCTGCTCCAGCCCCGCAATACCGTATACGTTGACAGTCCCTGCCTCCAGGCGGTCCGGCAAAAAATCCGGCATAGCCCGGGAAGCGCTCATGCTTCCCGTCCCGCCGAATAGGATGGGTTCGGCTCCTTCCCGGCACAAAAGCAGCCCGGTCCCCTGGGGGCCCAGGAGTCCCTTATGCCCTGGCATGGCAATAAAAGCGGCTCCCAAGGCGGCAAAATCCAAGTCCAGTACGCCAGCGCTTTGGGCCGCATCCACGATCAAGGGCACACCCTCCTGGCGGCACAGGGCCGCGATTTCTTTTATCGGAAGAATAAAGCCATACACGTTGGAGGCATGGGTACAGATTACCGCCTGGGCTCCGGGAATCCGTGCCCGGAACGCCTCTAACGCTGCGTGGGGCTGGAACAGCGGGGAAGCTGCCACGTCCACCCGGGCGCCCAGGGCGTACAGCGGGCGCATAACGGCATTGTGCTCGTAGCCGGATACCACCACCCGCCCGCCGGGCGTCACCAGGCTGTGAATGGCAATGTTCAAGCCGTGGGTCGCGTTCATTGTAAAGGCCACCTGTTCCGGGGCCGGGACGTGAAACAGAGCGGCGGCTTCTTCCCGGCAGGAGTACACTGTCTCAGCGGCCCGCATGGCCGCGGCATGGGATCCCCGGCCCGGTGTGGCGCAGGTATTGACGGCCCGGTACACCGCCGCGGCCACTTCCGGCGGTTTCTGCAGGGTGGTGGCAGCGTTGTCCAGGTAGATCACGGCTGCACCTCCCGCCAGGAGCCATCCATCTCGGCCATGAGCACCCGCCCGTGCTGGATACCGTTGGTCTCCAAAATCTGTAGGACACGGGGAAGCCGGGCAGCTGGCAGCCGTATGCAATAGGTGCACCCTTGCCGGGAGGTGCCCTGGGGCGCTTTGGTGATGGCCGCCGTGGTACCGGCTCGTTCCAGTATCCTTGAAGCTCTCTGGGCATACGTCAGGGAGCGAAACAGAATCAACGCGGACATAAAAAATCCCTCCGCAAGAATGAGAGTACCCCATACTATGCGGAGGGCTCTATGCTGTTTACGTCCCGGACAGCAGGACCGCCGCCATGGCGGCCATCCCCTCCTCCCGGCCGGTAAAGCCCAGATGCTCCTCGGTGGTGGCTTTGACGTTCACACACCCCAGATCCAGGCCCATGGCCTCCGCCAGGTTCTGCCGCATGGCCGGAATATAGGGCGCCAGCCTGGGCCGCTGGGCAATCACAGTGGCATCTGCGTTTACCACTCGCCATCCCCCTATCTCCAGCCGCCGCATTACCTCCCGGAGCAGCGCCAGGCTGTCTGCCCCAGCATAGGCAGGATCGGTGTCGGGAAACAGCTTGCCAATATCCCCCATGGCCGCGGCGCCCAGCAGAGCGTCCATCACCGCGTGTGTCAGCACATCGGCGTCTGAGTGGCCCAGGAGGCCTCGCTCCCAGGGGATCTCCACGCCCCCTAAAACCAGGCGTCTCCCCTCCGTCAGCCGGTGCACATCGTACCCTTGCCCGACGCGCAGCATCCTATCATCCCCCACGGCTTCGAAGTATGGCGGACGCCGTCTGCATGTCCAGAGGGCGGGTGATCTTGATGTTTTCCGGCGACCCCTCGGTAAGCCGCACAGGGATTCCCATGGCCTCCGCCGCCGCGCAGTCGTCTGTGTACTCCTTCCCCTCCCGCAGAGCGCGGGTAAGGGCTGCCTTAATCAGATCCGGCTGGAACGCCTGTGGGGTCTGTATGGCCGCCAGCCGGCTGCGCTCCAGCGTACGGATCACCGTTTCGCCCTGGGTCTCCTTCACCGTGTCCGTTACCGGCACCGCTGGCGCGGCGCACTTATACAGGGCGGCCCCGTGCACCGCCTTCCATACCACCTCTTCGGTAACCAGCGGCCGCGCACCGTCGTGAATAATCACAATCCGCGCCCCCCGGCGGATCTGCACCAGCCCCGCCAGCGCCGACGCGTTTCGGGTGCTGCCGCCGCAGACTACCTTCTTTACCTTTAAAGCCCCGTAATCCCGGCACAGCTTTGCCGCCTGCTCCAGCCGGTCTGGCCGCACCACCAGCACTATCTCCTCCACGCATCCGCAGCCGTTCAGCGCCATTAGCGTCCTGGCCAGCACCGGGATACCTTCCAGAGGCATAAAAAGCTTATCCTCACCCATGCGCAGGGATGAGCCCGCCGCCACTACCACCGCGCTGCACGTGGTGTTCTTCGCCCGGCGGATCAAATCCGAAACCTTCGACATCGTCTTTCCCTTCCGGCCTCTACTGCATGCAGGCGTTCAGCCGGGCCTCCGCCTCTTCATAGGTGGAGTCCTCCGCCAAAACGATCTCCGACAGCAGGATCTGCTTGGCGGAGTGGAGCATCCGCCGTTCCCCTGTGGAGAGGCCCCGTTCTACGTCCCGGCACATGAGGCATTTAATCACCGCCGCCACCTCCCGGATATCCCCGCTGCGGATACGCATCATGTTCTCCCGGTACCGCTTGTTCCAGTTGGCCGTCATGTTTACGTGAATATCCGGGATAAGGGAAAAAAGCGATTCAATCTCCCCGGCGTCCACCACAGGGCGCACACCAATGTTCTGGCAGGACTCCACCGGGATCTTCACCACCATACCACCTCCTGGCAACCGTAGGACATAGTACTGCCTGTCCGCCCCACCGATCCTCTGGGTCTCAATATGGTCAATTATACCCGCCCCATGAAGAGGGTGGACGATCCGGTCGCCGATTTGAAAGGGCATCGCCAGTCTCCTTTCCCGAAAAAGTGCACAATACAATATAATAATATTATACACGTTTTTCCTTTTTTAGCAAGGCGCGGCAGGAAAAATATCTGGCACACAGCGCAAAAAAGCATCCCGCCTCCCTAAGGAAGCGGGATGCCCGGCGCGCGGATTTCCGCGTTTTGGCTTATTCTTCGTCCTCGTCCACGGGCAGAGCACCGGTAGCGGTACCGTCGGAGGATACCTCATACACCAGGGCGTCCCCCTGGGGCTCGGCCGGTCTCTCTTCCTCCCGGCGCGGCGCCGGGGCCGGCTCGGACAGAGCGCGGATGGACAGAGAAATCTTCTGCTTTTCGTTGTCGATGTTGGTGATCTTTGCCTCTACCACGTCCCCCACAGTGAGGACCTCGGAGGGCTGGCCGATCCGGCGGTTGGCAATCTGGGAGATGTGGATCAGGCCGTCCGCCCCGGGCAGGACCTCCGCAAAGGCGCCAAAGGGCATGAGCTTGACGATCTTCACCTTGGCCACGTCGCCCACGGAATAGGTGCTGGTAAAGCGGTTCCAGGGGTTATCGGCGGGATCCCGGTGGCCTAGGGAGATCTTGCGGTTCTCCCGGTCAAAGCTAATGACGTAAACGTCAATCTTATCGCCCACGTTCAGCACATCGGCGGGCTTGCTGATCCGGTTCCAGCTGATCTCGGAGACGTGCACCATGCCGTCGATGCCGCCGATATCCACGAACGCGCCGTAAGACGTCATGGATTTCACCACGCCCTCGTAGTGCTTGCCCACCTCGATCTCGTTCCAGATCTTCTCGGCACGCTCCTTCCGCTCCCGGTTGGCCACAGCCCGGATGGAACCCACCACCCGGCGGCGGCCGCGGTTAACCTCTGTAATTTTCAGGCGCACGGTCTGCCCTACCAGCTCGCTCATGGCCGCGTCACGGGGCAGGCCGGTCTGGGACGCCGGTACGAACACCCGCACGCCCTTGATGCTCACTACTACGCCGCCCTTGTTCTCCTCGGTGACCTTGCCTTCCACCACGGTTCCCTCGGCCTCGGCGCTCTCAATGTCCGCCCAGGACTTGATGGAGTCCAGCCGCTTCTTGGAGAGCATGACCGTGCCCTCCACGTCGTTTACCCGAACTACGCAGGCTTCAATCTTGTCACCCAGGTGGACTACATCCTCCACCTTAGCGGTGCCATCGTCCGTGAATTCTGTAACAGGGATGTAGCCGGAGTGCTTGGTCCCCAGATCCACAGTGACCTCTGTGGGAGTAATGGCTACCACGTAACCGGAGACGGTGTCGCCGTTGTATATGGTCCTGATGGAATCCTCCAACAGTTCATCAAACGTCTTCTCCGAGTCGGGCTTTTCCGCCGCAGGCTCTGCCGTTGTCTCTGCCGCGGGCTCCGCAGCCTCTACTGCAGGTTCCGCCACGGCCTCCACCGCGGGCTCGGCTTCCACAGGTGTGACCTCTTCAGCCACGGTCGCAGCGACTTCCTCTGCTGTGGTTTCCTGGACCTTGATCTCGTCGCTCATTGTTTTTACTACCTCCTTTATGATCCACGGCGGCACCGAAGCGCCGGCGGTGATGCCAATAAAACGCGCACCCTCCAGCGCACGGACGTCCAGCCCGGATGCGTTTTCCACGAACTGCACCGCACCGCAATTCTCACGGCACAGCTGCGCCAGATGGTTGCTGTTGGCGCTGTGCGCCCCGCCGATGACCACCATCTGGTCGCACAGGCAGGAAACGCGTATGGCTTCCGCCTGCCTTTCAGACGTTGCTCCGCATATAGTATCAAATATTTCTGCGTTTGTACATCTTTTTTTTATTAAATTTACGATTTGTACAAGATTTCTGCGCATATATGTGGTCTGAAACACCACGGTAAGGGCCTTGTCAGACCGGCTGGGATCTCCGTCCAGCCAGCCGGCGACCTCTTCTGCGTCCGCCAGCACCACCGAATCCCGGCACCAGCCGCAGATCCCCCGCACCTCCGGGTGGTTGCCGTCGCCGATGACCATCGGCGTCCGGCCCTGTTCCCAGGCCTGGCGTACCAGCCGGTGGATGTGCAGCACCCGGGGGCAGGTGGCGTCAATAATCTCTGCGCCCCGGGCCCGAAGCATTTCATACACCGCCTCCGGGATGCCGTGGGACCGGATCACCACCCGGGCCCCGGGCGGCACCTCCTCCGGTTCATAGGCCACCTGCAGTCCTTCCCGGACCAGCGGTTCCACCGCATCCCGGTTATGTATCAGCTCTCCCAGGCACCAGCACGGCCCGTCCTCCAGCGCCTTCCGGGCTAAGCGTACGGACCGCTCTACCCCAAAGCAAAACCCCGCGCTTTTGGCTACCAGATACTTGGTCATCCCGGCCTCTTTCCCAGCGCCCAGATGCGCTCCATCAGCTCCCGGGCCAGGCGGTCATAGTCCTCCCGGCTCTCCACCTGCACCGTATAGGGTTTCCCAAAAACCACGTCAACGCGCTGAAAGACCTTCTTGTCCCGGGGCAGGTACACCGGCAGAATGGGCACACCCAGCTTGGCCGCCAAGTGGATAGCCCCGCTTTTTGGTTCCACCATGGCGCTGCCGTGGACCCGTGTCCCCTCCGGGAACAGGATGATCTTCTCCCCTGCCCGCAGGGCTTTCATGCACTGGCGCAGGGAATCGATGTCCCTCTCCCCCCTGTGCACAAATACCGACCCCAATTTGTGCATGGCCCAGCCTACCACCGGCACACGCCGCAGCTCTGCCTTGGCCATATGCCGCACGAAGGTGTTTCGTCCCAGGCCGAAGGAAATCAAAATCGGGTCTGTCCCGTTGGAATGGTTGGCACAGAGGATTACCGGCCCCTCCGGCACGTTTTCCCGGCCATAATTCCTCTGGGGGAAAAACAGCCAGCCTACCGGGCGCAGGATGCAATAAAAAATTTTATACCAGGTACCCGTCTTCATAATCCAAATTTCTCCTCCACCAGGCGGGCCACAGCCTCACAGCTGGCCTGGAAATCCAGAGCCGACGTGTCCAGGATAACCGCATCCTCTGCCGGGCGCAGGGGGGCGGCAGACCGGCTGCTGTCGTTCTCATCCCGGTATTGAATGTCCCGAAATACCTCCTCCAGCGTGACGCCGGTCCCCTTCTCCCGCAGTTCCCGAAACCGGCGCTCTGCCCGGACCTCCGGCGCGGCGGTGAGAAACACCTTCAGCCCCGCCGAGGGCAGCACTACCGTGCCAATGTCCCGGCCGTCCATGACCACGTCGTAGCGCCGGGCCATGTCCCGCTGCATGTCCATGAGAAACGCCCGTACCGCCGGGATAGCGGATACGTCCGAGGCATACAGGGAGATTTCCGGCTGGCGGATCTGCTCAGTCACGTCCTCCCCGTTTAGATACATCCGCTGCAGGCCGTCTGTCCCGTGGCGCAGAGCGATATCCAATTCCGGCAGCATGGACGCCACCCGTTCCCTATCCCGGGGCGGGACGCCCCGCCGCCAGGCAGCCAGGCCCACCGTGCGGTATATGGCCCCTGTATCTACGTATACAAAGCCAAACCGCCGGGCAATGGCCCGGGCAATGGTGCTCTTGCCCGCTCCGGAAGGCCCGTCCAGGGCCACGGAGATGCGCTCTTCCATGTCTCTATCCCTCCGATACAATGGAGCGGACGGCAGCATTGGCCGTGCTCCAGGCAATCTGCAGATTGTATCCCCCTGTACAGGCATCCAAGTCCAGGATCTCGCCGGCAAAATACAGCACCGGCACCAGCCGGGACGCCATGGTCCGGGGATCCACCTGCCCCACGTCTACGCCGCCGGCGGTGATGATAGCCTCCTCCAGGGGCCGCAGACCCGTAATCGCCACGGAAAACCTCTTGATGGCCTCCCCCAGGCAGCGGCGCTGGGTCCGGGTAATCCCGTTGACCGGGGTTTCCCCTGGAATTCCGGAGCGGCTCACCACCACGGGGATCAGCTTTTGCGGCAAAAGGTCGTCCAGGGCATTTCGGAAATACCGGTTTTTGTTCCGGCCAAAGTCCCGCAGGATCCTCTCGTCCAGTTTCTCCGCCGTCAGGCCCGGCTTCAGGTCCACCTCACCCCGGCAGCCGGAGGCGTCTCCACCCAGGCAGGCGCTGGCAGACAGGGTCAGCGGGCCGGACAGGCCGAAATGGGTAAACAGCAGCTCCCCCAGCTCCCGGAATAGGAGCCGTTCTCCACGGTACACAGACAGGGTCACATTCCGCAGGGACAAGCCTTGGAGCTGCCGGCATACCTCCTCCCCTTCCAGAGGTACCAGGGAGGCCCTGGGCGGCACAATCCGGTGCCCCAGGGCGGCTGCTATCCGGTATCCGTCCCCGGTGGAGCCGGTGGCCGGATAGGACAGCCCCCCCGTACACAGTACCGCCGCCCGGCAGGGCAACAGCCCCTCCGCCGTCTCAACCCCCGTCACGCCCGCCTGGTTTTGAGCGACCGCCAGCGCCCGGCGGCAAAGAAACCGCACGCCGCCCTCCCGCGCCCACCGCTCCAGGGCGTCGGCCACATCGTCCGCCCGGTCGGATACAGGGAAAACCCGGTTGCCCCTCTCCGTCTTAAGGGGCACTCCCAGGCTTTCAAAAAATGCCGTCGTCGCTGAAGGCGGAAACGCGTACAACGCGCTTTTGAGGAACTTCGGGTTCCGCATCACCCCGTCAAGAAATTCCCGGGGCTCGCAGGCGTTGGTCACGTTGCACCGGCCCTTGCCGGTGATCCGCAGTTTCCGGCCCGTGCGCATATTGGGTTCCAGCACCGTAACCGCCAGCCCCCGGCCAGCCAGCCCCGCCGCGCACATCAGTCCGGCGGCCCCGCCGCCGATTACGATCACGTCATCCATCCAGCTTCTCGTAAACCTCGTACTCGCTCCAAATCCCCTCCAGCCGGCGGAAGGTGTCCGACAGGTTGTCCGGCCGCTGGTAGCCAATCGCCACAATCAGAGCGTTGATCAGGCTCATGGGCGCCACCAGGGAGTCCAGAAAGGATACCATGTCGCTCTTGGCAAAGAGATTGATATCCGCCACCCCCACAAAGGGAGAGGAGGCGCCGTCGGTAATGCCGATGGCAGTGGCACCGGTGGATTTGGCAAACTGCATGGCCTTAATGGTGCGGGAGGAGTAGCGGGGATAGCTGATGCCAATGAATACATCCCCCTCGTGGATGCGGAACACCTGCTCGTATACCTCGCTTACGGAGGTGTCATGGATCAGGCGCACGTTATCCAGCAGCAGGTTCAAATAAAATCCCATAAAGCTGGCCAGGGCCGTGGAACTGCGCATGCCCACGATGTAAATGGTTTCCGCCTTCAAAATGGCCTCCACCGCCCGGTCAAAATCCGCCTTGTCCAGATCCTCAATGGTGCTGCGGAGCTTCTCCATGTCCGCCGACAGCACTGCCTCCAAAAGATTCCGCCGGTCGATCTGCTCCCGGGCCACCTCAATCCGCTGCACCGCCGTCAGGCGGTTGCGGATCATCTCCTGCATGGCCTTGCGCATGCCAGGATACCCGTCGTACCCCAGCTCTGAGGCAAACCGCACCACCGTGGACTCCGATACGCCCACCGTCTTGCCCAGCTTGCCAGCGGTCATAAACGCCGCTTTATCGTAATTTTCCCGAATATATCGGGAGATCAAACGCTGTCCCTTGGAAAACTTCTTGTCTTCCCGGCCAATCAGGGAAAGTATGTCTCGTTCCATGTTTCTACTCCTGCATAAAATCTTTTCTGGGTTGCAGAAGGCTCCCCCGAGAGTACAATTTTACCCGTATTTTACCGCAAATGCAAGAAAAAAATGCAATTTTATAAAATAAATCCTGCAAATGCGAAAGTCAGATTTTGTGCAGATAGTCAATTTCTTCCGACGTCAGGTACCGCCATTCTCCCGGGGGCAGATGGCCCAGGCGAAGCTTTCCCTGGCGGACGCGCACCAGCCGGCGAACCGACAGCCCAACAGCTGAACACATATTGCGTACCTGGCGGTTCTTTCCCTGGCTGATGGTCACGGCCAGCTTTCCCCCGCCCTCTGTCCGGGATAGCACCTCCACCCCAGCAGGGTGGTAGGAGACCCCTTCCCAGTGCAGAGGATGGCGCAGCCGCTCCGCCCCCGCCTCCAGGTCCCGGCCTGTGACCCACACGTGATATGTTTTCTCCACCCCGTGGGAGGGGTGTGCCAAGCGGTTTGCCGTGGGCCCGTCGTTGGTGAGGATCAGAAGCCCCTCCGAGTCCCAGTCCAGCCGCCCCACAGGGAACAGCCGGCACCCGGCGTCCTTTACCAGGTCGGCCACCGTGGGCCGGCCTTTCTCGTCCCGCAGGGTGGTGACATATCCCCGGGGCTTGTGCAGCATGATGTATGTATACTCCTCCAGCAGGCGGACGGGCCGCCCATCCAGGCAGACCTCGTCCGCCGGGCTCCCCACGCTCATGCCCAGCTCCGCCTTCCGTCCATTGAGAGTAACGCGTCCCTGGGCAATCCAGCGCTCCGCCTCCCGCCGGGAACAGAGCCCTGCCGCTGCAATATACTGCTGCAAACACATCTGGCTTCTCCCTTCCGGCCGCTTGTCCTGTCAAACGCAATAGATATCCACGGCACGCCGTTCCGGGCAGACCGGAAACGCCCGCCACAACACGGTCATCCGCGCTACGTTCTGGGCCCACACCAGCGGGTATTCCCGTCCCGGGGCCCCGGTGCCGGGAAAACGCACTGTTCCGGCCGGCCCGCCCTGGGCCACCGCCGCAAATACAAACCGCGGCAGCGCCAATTCCGGCTCAGCCTCTCTTCCCACCGGCAGGCATAGGCTTACTTCCTCCTGCAAGGCCGCCCCCGCCTGGGTGTCAGCGCCAGACACCACCGGCACTTGGGCCAGCACCGTCCCGGCCGGGTACCGTACGCACCGGTACTCGCCATAGGCCCAGTCGTACAGTGCCGCGTGGTCCTGCCAGTCGTCCGGATCGGAGAGCGTTACGCAGATCAGCTCCAGCCCATCCCGGCTGCAGGTACTTACCAGACACCGTCCGGCAGCTTTGGTGTATCCAGTCTTTCCGCCGTTTACCCCCGCACATTCGCCCAGCAGGCGGTTGTGGTTGGAGTAGGTCTGGCCGTGGACCGTGGCGCTTTGGGCCGCTGTGATCTCTCGGAACGTCTCGTTTTCCATCGCGGCGGCCATGATGACCGCCAGGTCCCGGGCAGTGGAGTAGTGCTCCTGCCCATCCAATCCGTGGGGGTTTTCAAAATGGGTGTTCGTCAGACCCAGTGCGCGGGCCTTCTCGTTCATCCGCTCCACAAAAGCCCCCTCATCCCACGCTGCCAGGTGCGCTACCGCCACAGCTCCATCGTTGCCCGAGGCCAGAAGCAGGCCGTACAGCAGCTCTCGCAGCGTGTACGTCTCCCCCGCCTGCAGGTACATGGAAGAGCCCTCCACAGCCGTCCAGGCCGGGTCTATGATTACCGTGTCCTCTGGCTCCGCCAGTTCCAGCGCTGTCAGCGCCGTCATAATCTTGGTCGTGCTGGCAATCAGGCAGCGGCTGTCCGCGTTTTTTTCCGCTAAAACTGTTCCGCTCTCCCCATGCACCAGAATCATGGAGACCGCCGAGTTCTCAGGGACCTCCTGCGCTGCCTGCGCAGGCAGCGCCATTCCAGATACCGCCGCGGTAATGGCCAGCATCAGGGCCAGTATTCGTTTTCCCAAAAATAAGCACCACCCTTATGGTTTGTCGGGCGGTGCTTATTATTGCCTGGGCAGCGGGCAGATTATACCTTTTCGGTTTTGTTCTTGTTCAGCATGGACTCGATCTTGTCCAGAACATCCGGCACCATTTCTACCACCCGGTCGATGGTGGTGCCAGGAGGCGGCGCCACACTGATCATGCGGCAGGCTCCGTCCTTGACCACCAGAAAACCAATGGGCTCTACCTTCACTCCTGCGCCGTTGCCGCCGGTAAATTTCACGCCCTTTGCCCCGCCGCCCGAGGCGCCGGCCGTGCCGAAACCAAAGCTGATCCGGGATACGGGAATCACCGTAATGCCGTCCGGCGTGGTAATGGGGCTGCCGACAATGGTATTGGTGTCAGCCAGCTGCCTGAGCTTGGTCATCGTCACGTCCATGAGTTCGCTGATCTTGTTCTCTTCCATCGTCGCTCTTCCTTTCCGCAGCGGCCGGGGACTTTTCCCGGCGGTGCTTTGACTTCCACTGTATAAATTCCCAGGCGAATACGGCGCCTACGCCTACCAGGCGGCCCAGGCACAGGGAGACGGCAATCCGTCCCTCCATCTCCGGCTTCTCCCCGGTAAAGTCCATCCCGATCTCCACGTCCCTGTGCCGGACGCGGATCCTATCCCCCGCCAGAGCCGGAAGGGCGGCTATGCCGGCGCACAGCCAGGAGTATGCCACGGCAGTATTATACGGATCTCCCGTGGCAACCACATACCGCAGTTCCAACCGGTCGATGGTAAAGCTGCGGAAGAAACGGCCCATGGCACGAGTACCCATCTGAGCCAGCGCCAGCAGAAGCTCGGGATCCATGGTTTTTTTGGGTTTGACGGCCTGGGTCTGGTCCTTCTGCTTTTTGGCCGCGGCCCGTTCCTTGGCTGCCTTTTTCGCCTCTTTCCGGGCGGCTCGGGCGGCTTTCCTCCGCTGGGCCCGTTCCAGCTTTTTCCCGGTCAGTTCTTTTTTGGGAAAAACCGGCAGACGCAGCGGCCCGGCTTTCAGCCCCACGCGCACCTGTCCGCCGGAATAGGCCACATCCACGCCGTACGGCACCGCAAATACCGCCAGGATCACCAACAGAAGAACCGCCAGCAGAATATACAGTACAACCAATCGCATCACTCCCCTGTGATTCACTCCGTTCCGGAAACGGCCCCTTCTCCTTCCGCCATCTCCCGGATCTCCAGCTGGGCCTCCCGTCCGGAGGCCGCGTCAATGGCATCCTGCAGCTCCTGCATTCCCTCTCCGGTGGCTACGTCCGGCAGCGGGGGCAGTTCCTTCAAAGATGACAGGCCCATCACCCGCAAAAACTGCTCCGTGGTGCCGAACAGCACCGGCCGGCCCGGCGCCTCCAGCCGTCCGCAAGGTGCTATAAGTCCCCTCTGGGACAGAAGGGCAACGGTATAGGAGCTGTCCGTCCCCCGAAGCTGCTCGATGTACGCCCGGGTCACCGGCTGGTAATACGCCACAATGGACAGCACCTCCAGCGCCGTAGGAGACAGCCTGGGCTGACTCCCCTTTTCCAGGACCCGCTGGACCGTCTCGCTATGCTCTGGAGCGGTGGCCAGCTGGAGCCGGCCGTCCATCACCGCCAGGCGAAATCCCCGCCGGCCTTTTTCGTACTCCTCCCGCAGGGCCTCCGCCGCGGCGGATACCCGGGCCGGGTCTTCCCCCAAAACCTGGGCAATGCGTTGTATTTCCACGCTGTCCCCGGCAGCAAACAGCACCGCCTCCAGGGCGCGGGCAATCTCTTCCAGTTCCATATCAGGCTTTTTCCTCCGCCGCGCTTATCCGATACTCCCCGCGCCCTCCGCTGACCAGAATCTGCCCGTCGGAACACAGCTCCAGCACCGACAGAAACGTGGCCACCAATTCGCTGCGCGTCCGGCACAGGCCAAACAGCTCCTCCAGCCGGGTCGTGCCCTGCTCCTGCAGCAGGTTCAGCAGCTCGCGGCATTTCTTCCGCACACTGTATACGATGGGCCGGGGCGCCGCCCGGCGGATGCTGTCCAGATCCTCTTCCTTTTTCTCCACCCCGGCGCCCCGCAGCAGGATCCGCCCCAGGGATGCCAGCAGTTCCGCCGGCTCGTGCCGCCACTGGTAAGGCCTGTCCGGCCTTGGCAGCGGCCCGCGGGTGTGCGTACGCAGCCCCGCTTCCGCCAATTTCCCCAGTTCCGGCGCCACCTTCTGCACCGCCGCCAGGGCATCTCGGTTTTTCAGCTGCTCCAGCGCGCTTACCAGCACATCCAGTTCTGTGACTTCCTTCTCCTCCGCCAGCAGCATCCGGGTCTTTATATACGTCAGATGAGACGCCATCTGTACAAACTCGCTGGCGATCTCCAGGTCCATCTCCTGCATCTGCCGCAGGTAATCCAGGTACTGGTCCAGCAGAAGAGATATCTGAATATCCCGTATCTCGATCTTATTTTTGGAAAGCAGCATCAGGATCAGGTCAAGAGGGCCGGTAAAGTCCTCCAGCTCGTCCCGGTTGCGGACCACGCCTTCCAGATGGTAGCTCGGTTCCTGCATGTTCCCTCAAACAAACCTTTTCATAAGTTCAAAGCCCCACTCGGCAACGAAAAACAACCGGTCAAAGACCCACCCCGTCGCTGTCGTCAGCGGCGCGCCCAGCTTCCGGGTAGCCACCAACACCAAAAGCAGGATCATGCCGTACCGCTCATAACGCATCAGTCGGGCATAGGCCCGATCCGGAATCAGCGCGAATAGGATCTTGCTCCCGTCCAAAGGCGGAATGGGCAGCAAATTAAAAACCGCCAGCGCCACACTGAGGTAGGCCGTCAGATACACCATCTCCAGCACATACGGGCCAACCTTACCCATGGGGTGCATCCACAGAGGCAGGTACAGCAGCCCGTAAAGGAACAGCGCCACGATCCCCAGCAGGATGTTGCAGGCCGGTCCGGCCAAGGACGTGATAGCCATGCCCCGTTTGGGATCCCGGAACCGGTACATATTCACCGGCACCGGCTTTGCCCAGCCGAACCGAAACACGATCATCATCGCAAGCCCCATAAGGTCGATGTGCCGCAACGGATTCAGGGTCAGCCGCCCGGCATCCCGGGCCGTGGTATCTCCCAAACGGTACGCCACATATCCGTGCGCCAGCTCATGCAGGGTGATGCACACCAGCGCCGGTATCACACGCAGGAGCATGTCCGTAAGTACCGACCAGTCCAGGCCATTCCAAATGTTTACTATCGCACTCATACCACCATAACCAATTTTACCAAACGGGCCGCCGAATTACAACATCGAAATGTAGCTTTCGATCTGCTCCAGCAGCTCCTGCCGGCCCTCGCCCCGGGTACAGGAGTACAGAAGCAGCGGTGTCTCCTGCGTCAGAGCCAAAGCCGTCCGGATGCGCGCCGCAGCCGGAGCCCGTTCCAGGCTCCGGAGCTTGTCGCACTTGTTGGCCACCACCACCAACGGTCTTTCCCTGTCCTGGAAATACCGGGCCATCACCATGTCATCCCGGGTCGGTTCATGCCGGCTATCCACAATCAGCACCCCCAGGGATATGGCTTCCGGCCGGGCAAAAAACGCCTCCATCAGCTCTCCCCACCGCCGGCGCTCCCGGTCCGGTACCCGGGCAAACCCGTATCCTGGCAAATCCACGAAGTAAACCCCGTCCACCAGAAAATAATTGACGTGGGCCGTCTTTCCCGGCGTGGCTCCCACCCGGGCAAAATTCTTTCGGTTCAGGAGGCTGTTAATCAGGGAGGACTTCCCCACATTGGAGCGCCCGGCAAACACCACGCCAGGCCGCCCGTCCCGGATAAAATCCCTCTCCCAGGCGGCAGAGCGGATAAATTGCGCTTTTTGTGTATTCATTGGCCCAGAGAGAGGCCGGGACGCTCTCCCATTTCCGGCGGCAGGCAGGGGCCGGGGGCTTCCGGCTCCGGTCTCGGCTCGTTTTTCACCGCCGGGCACAGGCACTTTTCCAGCACGCTGTCCATATGGGACACGGCGGTGAAATTCACCGCGGCCCGCACGCCGGGATCCAGCTCTGCCAGGTCACTGATATTGGCTTCCGGCAGCAGCACCTCGTGGATGCCGGCACGCAGGGCCGCCATGGTCTTTTCCCGTACCCCGCCGATGGGCAGCACCCGGCCCCGAAGGGTGATCTCCCCCGTCATAGCCACGTCGCTGCGCACCGGCACTCCCGATAGAGCCGAAACCACGCAAAGGCAAATCGCCGCTCCCGCACTGGGCCCATCCTTCGGTACGGCCCCCTCGGGAAAATGCAGGTGTATATCCGTGTTGCGGTGAAACTCCGGATCGATCCCCAGCGTACCTGCCCGGCTGCGGATATACGTCACCGCCGCCTGGCAGGACTCCTTCATAACGTCCCCCAGGTTGCCGGTAAGCTCCAGCTTTCCCGTGCCGGGCACCACGGCGCACTCCACGTCCAGCACCTCGCCCCCTACGGATGTCCACGCCAGGCCGTGAACCAGTCCCACGGAGTTGGCGGTAAACCGGGGTTCCGGCTTGAACCGCACGGGGCCCAGGTATGGTTCCAGCTCCCCGGCTTTCAGCCGCAGGGACCGGATTGTCCCCTCCGCAATGCCACGGGCCGCCTTCCGGCACACCGCCGCCAGCTCCCGTTCCAGGGTGCGCACCCCGGACTCCCGGGTGTACAGGGCAATAATCTCCCGTATGCAATCGTCGCTCAGGCGCAGCTGGTTGCCGTTGAGCCCATGCTTGCCCCGCTGTTTGGGCAGCAGATGCCGCTTGGCTATCTGCAGCTTCTCCTCGTCCGTATAACTGCCTATGGTGATCACTTCCATCCGGTCCAGCAGAGCCCGGGGAATTGTATCGGTGGTGTTGGCCGTGGTTATAAAAAACACCTCCGACAGATCAAAGGGTATTTCCAGAAAATGATCCCGGAACGCGCCGTTCTGCTCCCCATCCAGCGCTTCCAGAAGTGCGGCGGACGGGTCTCCCCGGTAGTCGGAACCCAGCTTGTCGATCTCATCCAGGACCAAAACGGGGTTACGGCTGCCCGCCTGCTGGATGCCCGCAATGATCCGGCCTGGCATAGCGCCCACATAGGTCTTCCGGTGCCCGCGGATCTCCGCCTCGTCGTGTACGCCCCCCAGGGACAGGCGGGCCAGCTTCCGGTTGGTAGCCCGGGCAATGCTCATGGCTATGCTGGTCTTTCCCACTCCAGGAGGCCCCACCAGGCACAGCACGCCGCCCCGCACCTGGGGCGAGAGCTGCCGCACGGCCAGATACTCCAATATGCGGTCTTTTACCTTATCCAGCCCATAGTGGTCCTCATTGAGCATCCGCCGGGCCCGGGCCAGGTCCCGGATCTCCTCTGTCCGCTGGTTCCAGGGGAGTTCCAGGCATACGTCCAGGTAGGTGCGCAGCACGGCTCCCTCTGCCGAGCCAAACGGCTGCTTTGCCAGACGGCTGAGCTCCTTGAGGAGCTTCTTTTCCACGTCCTCCTCCAGCCCCAATTCCAGAATCCGCTGGCGGTAGGATTCCAGGTCGTCGTCCGCCGCCCCTTCGCCCAGTTCCTCCTGGATGATCTTGAGCTGTTCCCGCAGATAGTAGTCCTTTTGATTTTTGGCCATATGCTCGGCCGCTGTCTCCTGGAGATTCTGCTCAATGCCCAGTACCTGGATCTCCCGGCCCAGCATCTCCGCTAACCGCGCCAGGCGTTCCAGGGGGTTGGCTTCTTCCAAGAGCGTCTGTTTGTCCGCCGGCGGAAGAAACACATTGTGGGCGATATGATCCGCTACAAACCCCGGATCGTCCCGGTCCGCCGTTTTCACAAGCACCTCGGGCCCCACGGATCCGGTAATACCCGCGTACTCGGCAAACAGCTTGTTGCAGTAGCGGATCAGCGCCGTCCGGCGCAGATCATCCGGATCCCACTCCGCCTCCGGGATCGCCTGCACGTTTGCCCAAAAGCAGGGGGCCTCCGCCGTGACCCGCAGGAGCCGGGCCCGGTACAAGCCCTCCACAATGGCTTTCACGCCGCCGCTGCCGGAGGTGCGCAGAATCTGCCCCAGGCGGCAGACGGTTCCCACTGCGTACAGGCCGTCCATGGTCGGGGTGTCCTGGGCCATATCCCGCTGGGCAACCAGGAAAATCAGCCGGTCTGTTCCAATAGCCGCGTTCAGCGCCGCGATGCTCATGGGACGTTCCACATCAAAGTTCAAGACGGTCCCCGGATACACGGAGACGCCACGCAGGGCCAGTGTGGGGAGCGTCAGTATTTTTTTGCTGTCAACAGCCATATCTCCATACCTCGATAGCAAGCCGGCGGGGCCTGAACCCCGCCGCCGCAATTTCGTTTGATCCGGTCAGGCAGGCAGTTCCCCCCGCTTTTTCCGGTATATCACAGGTTCCGACCCGCCACGGACACTGTCCGCCGTAACCACCACCCGCTCAATGCTCTTGTCGGAGGGTACGTTGTACATAACGTTGGTCATAATCCCCTCCATAACGCTACGCAGCCCCCGGGCGCCAATCTCCATCTCGATGGCCTTGTCGGCAATGGCGTACAGCGCCTCCGGCTCATACTCCAGTTTTACCCCGTCCAGCTCCAGCAGGGCCGCATACTGCTTGGTAATGGCATTTTTCGGCTCGGTGAGTATCCGCACCAGGGCCTCGCGGTCCAGGGAGCTCAGCGGCGTGAGCACCGGCAGGCGCCCTACCAGTTCCGGGATGATGCCAAATTTCAAAATATCGTGCTGCTGCACCTGCGCCAGGATCTCTCCCAGGTTCTTCTCCTTTTTCCCAGAGATCTCTGCCCCGAATCCCATGCTCCGGCGGTCCAGACGGTTTTCGATGATTTTGTCCAGGCCGTCAAAGGCCCCGCCGCAGATAAAGAGGATATTCGTAGTGTCCACGTGGATAAATTCCTGGTGCGGGTGCTTGCGCCCTCCCTGGGGCGGCACCGCCGCCACCGTCCCCTCCAGGATCTTCAGCAGGGCCTGCTGTACCCCTTCCCCGGACACGTCCCGGGTTATGGACACATTCTCGCTCTTCCGGGAGATTTTATCCACCTCATCGATGTAGATGATCCCCCGCTGGGCCCGTTCCACGTCAAAATCCGCCGCCTGCAAAAGCCGCAGCAGAATGTTCTCCACGTCCTCCCCCACGTACCCCGCTTCCGTCAGGGTGGTGGCGTCGGCTATGGCAAAGGGCACATCCAGCACGCGGGCCAGGGTCTGGGCAAAAAGCGTCTTGCCGCTTCCCGTGGGCCCGATCAGGAGAATGTTGGATTTCTGCAGCTCCACATCGTTCCGGCCGCCGAAGAAGATGCGCTTATAATGGTTGTACACCGCCACCGACAGGGCAATCTTGGCTGGTTCCTGGCCGACAATATAGTCGTCCAGGACCTTTTTGATCTCCGCCGGCCGGGGCAGGTCCCCAAAGGGAATGGACTGGGGGGCCGCCGGTACCGCCGGAGCGCCGGAGAAATCCTCCTCCACAATGCTCATGCACAGGCGCACACAATCGCTGCATATATACGAGCCGTTGCCGGCGATAAGCTTATCCACCTGGTCCTGGGTCTTGCCGCAAAAGGAACAACGTATTTTTTTGTCTTCCGTCTTCGCCATAGGCGCTCCCCAATTACCTCTTATAAATTACCTTATCAATAAGGCCATACTCCTGGGCTTCCTCGGCGGTCATGTAGTTGTCCCGCTCCGTGTCCAGGGCGATCTGCTCCACGGGCTTGCCCGTATTCTCCGCCAGCATCCGGTTGAGCTTTTCCCGAATCTTCAGAATCTGCTCGGCCTGGATTTTAATATCGCTGGCCTGGCCCCGGCTTCCGCCGGAGGGCTGATGAATCATTATCTCCGCATTCGGCAGCGCCAGCCGCTTGCCCTTGGCGCCCGCCGCCAGCAGAAACGCGCCCATGGACGCTGCCAGGCCGATGCAGATGGTGGATACGTCCGCCTTAATATACTGCATGGTGTCATAAATCGCCAGCCCCGCCGATACGCTCCCGCCGGGGGAGTTGATGTAAAACTGGATGTCCTTGTCCGGGTCCTGGGCCTCCAGATACAGAAGCTGCGCCACCACAAGGGACGCCGTGGTGTCGTTGACCTCCTCCGAGAGCATCACGATCCGGTCGTTCAGCAGCCGGGAGAAAATGTCATACGAACGCTCCCCCCGGGACGTCTGCTCCACAACATACGGTACAAGACTCATTGTAAACCCTCCTTTGTACAATGCCTTTCAAAGGAGCATACCCGCCGGAGCGGAAAATTATTCCGCTTTCTCCGGCTCGGCCGCTGCTTCCGCGGCAGCCGCTGCTTCCTCGGTTTTCTTGGTTTTTGCCCGGGACTTAGCCGCCTTTTTCTTAGGCTTGGCCGCCACGCCGTTTTCCATGATAAAGATCCCGGCTTTCCGCCGCAGCAGGTCCTCCCGGAGACCCTGGGCGTCCATGGCTTTCTCTACGTCCTCCACCTTCATGCCGTACATGCCGGCCACTTTTTCATACTCCGCCTTCAGGTCCTCCTCCGTAACCTCCAGGCCCTCTGCCTGCGCCACAGCTTCCAGCAGCAGTTCCGTCTTGGTCTGCTTGACGGCGGTGGCCCTGGAGCCTTCCCGGAAGGTGGCCACATCGGAGCCGATCATCTTCAGATACTCCTCCATCCGGATACCCTGGCCGGCCATATACTGGGCATATTCCCGAAGCATGGAGTCCATGCGCTCTTCGATCATGGATTCCGGCACTTCCACCGTCATGTTCTCCACGGCCTGCTCTACCAGCGCATCCTCAAAGGCGTTGTCGGAGGCCTCCTTCTTGCTCTTTTCCAGCCGGCTGCGGATGTCGTCCCGCAGAGCCTGGAGCGTGTCAAAATCGTTGTCCTTGGCAAACTCATCGTCCAGCTCCGGCAGCTCTTCCACCTTCACCTCGTTGCACTTGACATGGAACACCGCCGCCTTGCCCGCCAGGTTCTCCGCATGGTACTTTTCCGGGAAGGTCACATTCACGTCCTTCTCCTCTCCGGCGCTCATACCCACCACTTGCTCCTCGAACCCAGGGATAAAGCTGTGAGACCCCAGCACCAGGGTATGCCCCTCGGCGGCGCCGCCGTCAAATGCCACGCCGTCCACCGTGCCCCGGTAATCGATATTCACCGAATCGCCGTCCGCCGCCGCCCGCTCCACGGTCACCAGCCGGGCGTTCTGCTTGCGCATCCGCTCCACCTCGGCATCCACTTCCGTGTCCGTTACCTCCACGGCAGGCCGCTCCGCTTCCAGGCCCTTGTACTGGCCCAGGACCACCTCCGGCCATACGTCCGTCCGGAAAGTCAGAATGGCGCCCTTCTCCGGCGTGTACGCCACATTCTCCACACCGGGCCGGCCCACAGGGCGGAGCTTCTCCTGCTCCACAGCGTAGGCAAAGGCGTCCGGGGCCGCGGCAGTGGCCGCGTCCTCGTAGAATACGTCGGCGCCGTACATGCCCTCCACCACCATGCGGGGGGCCTTGCCCTTCCGGAAGCCAGGGATCATGATCTTGCTGCGGTTCTTCAGAAAGGCAGCGTTCACATGCCGCTCAAACTCGGCGGGCTCCAGCTCCACGTCAAAGGTTACGGAATTCTTTTCTTTCGCGGTGTTCTTGACGATCATTTCGGGTTTACTCCTCTCTATATTTCAGCCGGGACTGAGTGTATATATTTCAAGCCGTCGTATTATACCAGACCATTTTGTAAAAAGCAATCGTCACCGGACTTTTAACGGGATAAAATCCAGATAATCTCCGGATATCAGCCGAAAATGGACCCCGTCTGCGGTACCCTGGAAGGCACTGCGGCACCCCCGGCTGTGGATGTGCCCATAATAGCACTCCCGAACCCCGTACGCCCGCAGCAGTTCCAGGATGCCGGGACAAGTATACCCCAGGTACCGGGGCGGATAGTGGAGGAACACCAGCTTCTCCGCCTCTCCGGCAGCCTTCAGGCTGGTTTCCAGCCGGCCGATCTCCCGAAGCATGATCTTCCGGTCGTGCTCGGCGCCAGTCTCCTCTTCAAAGAACCAGCCCCGGGTCCCGCACAGGGCCAATCCCCCCCACTGCACGCAGTTGTTGTGCAGGATGGATATGGAGTTCAGCCCATACCGATCCAGGAATCCTCGAATCTTCGCCGCCGTGGTCCACCAATAATCGTGGTTCCCTTTCAGAAGGATTTTCCGGCCGGGCAGGCTCTGCAGAAACTGGAAATCCGGCAGAGCTTCCTCCAGGGAGGAGGCCCAGCAAAAATCCCCGCAGATCACGCACACGTCCTCCTCTGTCAGCAGGGAGAACCCCTTGCGGATCTTCTCAGTGTATCCCGTCCAGCGCCCGCCGAAAGCCTCCATGGTCTTCTCCGGCGCCCCCAGGGCAAGATGAAGATCGCCCATGGCAAAAAGAGACATATCTCATCCCCCCGCGTGTATATTCCGCGCCCCGGCGCAAATACTGATACCGCTCCCATTTTCAAAAGATCGGAGGTAAATCCCATGACCGACAAGAAAAAGAACGGCGGCAATGGACAGAACGTAGGCTGCACGGTAAAGGAATGCCGGTACCACACGGCGGCAAACTGCTGCAGCGCCCGCCAGATCAATGTGCAAAACGAAACGGCCCATCAGAAGACGGAAACCTTCTGCGCCACGTTTGAAAACCGTCTGGACCTGTAAACTCCGGGGCGGGAAGCCGCCCCTACATACGTTCAGCGCTGCAGAAACCCCTCCACCGCCCCGGGCATATCCGCTTTGGGAATGGCTCCGGAGAATCGCACCTCCAGGCGGTCCAGCTCTGCCAGCGGGGCCGGCACCGGCTGTTTTGTCAGGGCCGACAGCCTGGCAGCCTGGTTCTCGGCGGGGATATCCCCGGTCTCTCCCAGAGCGGACAGGACCGTATCGCAGAATTTAAAGGGGCTGGCGGTAGACACCACCACACAGGGAGCCTTCCGCCCAGACTCCTGCCGGAGCCGTCGGGCCACCGCCGACGCCACCGCCGTATGGGGATCGATCAGGTATCCCTCGTCTCTCCATACCCGGCTGATTTCCTTCGCCGCCTCGTCCATCCCGCACCAGCCGGCGTCAAAATCCTCTCTCAAAGCGCGGAGCACGTCCTCTCCCACCCGAAACCGGCCGGTGCGGGAAAGCTGCTCCATCCACCCCGCCAAGGCCTTTGGCCCGGCCCGGTGGCTCAGCAGTCGCTCCAAATTGGAGGAGACGAGGATGTCCATGGAGGGGGATGTGGTCATGTAAAAGGGCCGGTTTTTATCATACTCTCCGGTCTGGAAAAAATCCGTCAGAACCTTGTTGTCGTTGGAGGCGCACAGCAGCCTTCCCACAGGCAGCCCCATCTTCTTGGCATACCAGCCGGCCAGGATGTCCCCGAAGTTCCCCGTCGGAACGCAGAAATCCAGGTCCTGCCCCGCCTGCAGCCGCCCGGCGGCCACGCAGTCGCAGTAGGCAGAAAAGTAGTACACGATCTGCGGCAGGAGCCGTCCCCAATTGATGGAGTTGGCCGAGGACAAAAGCCAGCCTCTCTCCGCCAGCCGGTCCCCCAGCGCCTTGTCTGAGAAAATGGATTTCACGCCGCTTTGGGTATCGTCAAAGTTTCCCCTCACGGCCTGTACGGCCACGTTATTCCCTCTCTGGGTGCGCATTTGCAGCTCCTGCATCCGTGACACGCCGTTTTCCGGGTAAAAGACCTGGATCCGTGTACCCGGCACATCCCGAAACCCCTCCAGGGCGGCCTTGCCCGTATCGCCGGAGGTGGCCACCAGGATACACATGTTTCGCGTCTGCCCGGTCTTACGCAGGCTGGACACCAGCAGCCGTGGCATCAGCTGCAGCGCCATATCCTTAAACGCGCAGGTGGGCCCGTGGTACAGCTCCATATAGGCGATGCCGTCCCCGGCAAAATGCAGCGGCGCACACTGCTCACCGGCGCTAAAGGAGGTCCCATAGGCCGCCTGGGTCAGTGCGCCCAGCTCCTCCCGGGAGAATTCCGGCAGGTACAGGCCCAGGATCTCCGCCGCCCGGCGCCGGTAATCCATGGCCGACAGGGCATTTAGGAACTGCGCCCCCACCCGAGGTATCTCCAAAGGGATGAATAGCCCGCCGTCGGGAGCCAGGCCCCGGACGATGGCTTCCGCGGCGCTCCAGTTGTCCTGGCCGCCGCGGCTGCTGCAATACCGCATACTCGCTTCTCCTTACGATGGTTTATGTCAGTTCAAAAGCGTTCTCCACATGGTGGAAGGTAAGCCGGGATGCATCCGCCCCCGCCGGGGCATAGATCTCCACCACATCAAACCGGGGCTGCAGGCCAGTGGGGTTCCGCTGGAGCCATTCTTGGGCCGCCGCCGCAATCCGCCGCTGCTTCGGCCGGGTAACGAACTCCCGGGCCTGGGCAAACCGGTCGTCCCGGCGGAGCTTTACCTCCACAAAGACCACAAACCGCCGGTTCCGGGCGATAAGGTCTACCTCTCCCAGCCGGGTGCGGTAGTTCATCCCCACAATGTCCCAGCCCTTCCGCCGCAGATACTCCGCGGCCTCTGCCTCGCCAAACCGGCCCAGCAACCTTGGGTCCATCAATGCATCTTCCTCAGAAAGGCAGGCCGGTGGGCCGGGCACGGCCCCAGGCGGCGGATGGCCTCATAATGGGCCCGGGTCCCATACCCCTTGTGCCTGGCAAATCCATACCCCGGGTACTGCTCGTCCAGCACCAGCATATACCGGTCCCGGGTAACCTTGGCCAGAATGGACGCCGCTGCAATGCTGGCGCACAGGCCGTCCCCCCGCACTATCTTCCGCGACGGAACGCCCAGCTGATTGCTGTCGCTTCCGTCTACCAGGGCCAGGGCCGGAACCGGGTCCAGAGCCAGGACTGCCCGATCCATGGCCAGATACGCAGCGTTCTTTATATTATGTTCTTCGATCTCCTGCACCGAGGCAAACGCCACGGCAAAACTGATCGCCTGCTGGCAGATCACCTCAAACAGCTCTTCCCGTTTCCGTGGAGATAGCTTTTTGGAATCGTTCAGTTCCGGTATCCGCGGCTCCTCCGGGAGGATCACCGCCGCCGCGCACACGGGTCCGGCCAGGGGCCCGCGGCCGGCCTCAT
Organism: uncultured Oscillospiraceae bacterium; assembly: GCA_944385885.1. Classification (GTDB taxonomy): domain Bacteria; phylum Bacillota; class Clostridia; order Oscillospirales; family Oscillospiraceae; genus Apopatocola. Next base: position 59,432 of record CALWYY010000095.1, read on the forward strand.
CCACGCCGCAGAAAGGCGTCGCGCCCCCGGTCAGGGCGCGTTCATACTGGTACATATCCATCGCTTCCATGGTTACGGCCTCTCCAACGTAATCCGCCCCAGCTTCCCCGCCCGGAGCTCATCCAGCAGCACCCGGGCCATGCGTTCCGTGTTTACCTGCCCGCCGGAAACCAAAAACCCCCGCCGCCGGCCAGCTTGTTCCAGCATTGCAAACCCGTCCGGCCCGGAATCGGGTCCCAGCCCGTACCGCCCTCCCAGGGCGGCGGGATAGGTTCTTCCCAGCCGCTCCAGCAAACGTACGGCCACCAGCTCCACGTCCAGGATATCATCCCGGATGGCTCCCGTCCAGGCCAGCGCCAGTCCCACCTCCGGAGATTCAAACCGGGGCCAGAGGATCCCCGGCGTATCCAAAAGCAGAGCGCCCCCTGAGACTGCAATCCACTGTTTTCCGCGGGTTACCCCCGGCCGGTCGCTGGCTTGTGCCGCACGGCGGCCGGCCAGGCGGTTAATAAAGCTGGATTTTCCAACGTTTGGAATCCCCAGCACCATAAAGCGCAGCGCCTTGCCGGCCTGGCCTTTTGTCTCGTTGCGTCGGATGCGCTCCTCCAGCAGCTCCCGGGCCGCCCTGGGAAATGCTCCCACCCCCCGTCCGCTTCGGCAGTCCATCGGCAGGACCCGCACACCCTCCGCAGATAGGGCGCGTACCCATTGGGCCGTCACGTCCGGATCGGCCTGGTCCGCCCGGTTGAGAATAATCAGCCGTGGCTTGCCCCCCGACAGACGCGCTACATCTGGGTTTCTGCTGGATTCCGGAATTCTGGCGTCCCGCAGCTCGATGACGGCATCTACCTGCCGTAGGCTGTCCTCCATCATGCGCGTGGCCTTCTTCATATGCCCGGGATACCAGTTGATTGTGGGATCGGTTCGTTTTTCCATCGCTCAGTGCAGGAAGCCGATGCGGCTCCAGTCGCGCTTGCCTGTCTCCTCGTCCGCACCGGGATAGATCAGAAACAGGGCTTTCCCCATCACCAGCCGTTCGTCCACAAACCCGATCCGGTCGTCCCGGCTGTCGGTGGAGCCGTTGCGGTTATCACCCATGACAAACAGGCAACCCTCCGGGACTACCACCGGGTTGGCAAAGTCGATCCGCCGGTGGGTTGGTTCCAAAATATAGTCCTCCTCCAGGGCTTGTCCGTCCACGTATACAATCCCCTGATCAAAGTCTATATCCACGCTCTGTCCCCCTGTAGCGATGATCCGCTTGACAATGGGTTCGTCGCTGAAGGACTCCTTCCAGAGCACCACAATATCCCCCTGCTTGGGATCGTAAAACAGGTCCGATACCAAAAGCCGGTCCCCTTGCTGCAGGGTATCAATCATGGATGTACCTACCACCCCCACCACTCGAACGATAAAGGTGAAAAGCAGCACGCACACCAGCAGCGCCGTGACCACGGACTGTATCCAGTCGAATACTTCGCCCCGGCGCTCCCGAAGCTTGCGTTTTTTAATTTCAGGCCAGGTTTCACTCATATCGGCACTTCCACATTCCATATAGTTATGGATTTTCACACTATGACAGTGTATTATACATCAAAAAACCATCCTGCGCAACAAAAATCCATCTTCCCATCGTTTCCGGCAGAAGTTTCTGAAAACAGCCTGGCTTTAAACGGTCAGGGCAGCCCTGTCCGGCCATAGCCGGATCTCCCTCCCAGAGGGGGGAAACCCGGCCGGCTCGCGAGAGGCTCGAAAGAACCCGCCTCTGCTGCATGGCTTTGTTTACAGAGGCAGAAAAGGGCCGTCCTCTAAGGCAAATGGCTGTGCCTGCGCCGGCGGAGTGGAGCAAAGTAAAATAAAAAAGAGCCTTTCGGCTCTTTTTTACTTCACGAGGCCTTTGACCTTTGCCCTCTTGCCCACGCGGTCGCGCAGGTAGTAGAGCTTGGCACGGCGTACCCGACCGCTGCGCACCGTCTCCACGGATACGATGCTGGGAGAGTGGACAGGAAACACCTTCTCACAGCCCACGCCGTAGGAAACCCGGCGGACCGTAATGCTCTCGTTAATGCCCCCGTGCTTCCGGGCAATGATAGTGCCCTCAAAAGCCTGGGTGCGCTCCCGGCTGCCTTCCTTGACCCGCAAGGTTACACGCACGGTATCCCCCACGTTCATGGCGGGAAGCTCCGGCTTCATGTACTTTGCGGTAAGGTTCTGAATGAGATCCATAGTGACCCTTCCTTTTCCTGAGACGTTCTTACCGTTGTCTGGCGGCAGCGGACCGTCTTGATAGCCTGTACACACAGGCCTGAAAATAATACCACACTGTTTTGAAAAGTGCAAGGGTATATTTCAAATTTTCAGCGAAAAACCGACATATCCTCCCGATACAGCTCTTGCCGGCAAAACCGCGTTCCCTCTGGGCGCAGCTCCGGCCAGTTTTGCGCCACTGCGTCTGCGATCCATTCGGGATTAATCACGGGCTCGGCAGCGGATATCACCGCTTCCACCGCTACGGAATCCGTTCTTGGGGAAAATGTCAGGTCCCGGAGGTGGTCTGAAAGAACCAGCGTCCCTTCCCCTCTCTTCGTGCGGCGCGTCACCTGTACCGGCGTATCCCGGAACCGCCCGGCCAGTGCTTCCGCCGCGGCGGCCATATCGCCCCCGCCGTACTCCCACGTTCCCTTCACCCGCAGCCACTTCAGTTCTCCCGGCTTGGCTCCGTTTTCATAGCAGCGCTGCACCCGGAGGCCCTCAGGCAGCACGGCGTTAAGCGTCCCTGGAAGGGCGGCCAGATCCACATCCCCCCGCAGGCGTACATCCGCCAGCTGGCAGAGGCTCTCCGTCCCCACTGACAGCGGCAGAAGGACGGAGATCAGGGCATGGGGGTTAAAGCCCTCGCTGTACCGCACCGGCACCGACGCCCGGTGCAGGGCCCGCTGGAGGGTACGCATGGTATCCAGGTGGGAGCTCCACGCGCTCCGCCCGGTACATTCATACAGAAGCCGGATCCTATCCATCGCAGCGCCCTCCCCTCAGCAGAGCGGCGGCGCCGCAGCCGGTGCAGGCTGCACGGCAGTCCGGACTCAAAACCCCTTGCCGGGACTGCTCCCGCTCCCGAATCAGATGTTCCCGCCGGACGCCCATGTCGATCCTGTCCCAGGGCAGAACCTCGTCCAGTGCCCGGGCCCGGTTAGCGTAAAACTCCAAATCCACGCCGGTCCGGGCGGCGGCCTGCTCCCAGCGGGCCATGGAAAAGCCCTCCGACCAGGACTCCAGGTACCCTCCCTGTTCCCAGATGTCCCGCAGCAGAGGCCCGATCCGCCTGTCCCCCCGAGAGAGGACCGCCTCGGTAAAGGACGTCTCCGGGTCATGCCAGTTGTAGGTGACGGCCCGGGCTTTCATATTTTCCCGCAGCAAAGTAACCCGGCGCAGGTATTCCTCCCGGGTCACCTGCCCCTCCCACTGGAAGGGGGTGTGTGGTTTTGGCACAAAGCAGGAGGTGCTGACCGTTACCCGCAGGCCCCTGGCCCGGTTGGGCGCATTTTCCCGCCAGCAGTGCACCACCCGGTCCGCCAGCTCGGCTATGCCCAGCACATCCTCATCGGTTTCCGTGGGCAGGCCCAGCATAAAATACAGCTTCACCCCGTTCCAGCCGCCCCGGAATGCCACCGCGCAGGAGCGGAGCAGGTCCTCTTCGGTAACGTTCTTGTTGATCACATCCCGCAGCCGCTGGGTACCCGCCTCCGGCGCAAAGGTCAAGCCGGACCGGCGTACTTTCTGGACGCGCTGCATGATATCCATGGAAAAATTATCCGCCCGAAGGCTCGGCAGGGACAGGCCGATGCCCCGTGGCTCGCAATATTCCAGAAGGCCGTCGCACAAGGCCGGCAGGGATTGGTAATCGCTGCTGCTCAGGGACAGAAGCGTGATCTCCTGGTACCCGGAAAATTCCAACGCCTGGCGGCCCTGTTCCAGGAGTTTCTCTACGCTCCGGTTCCGTACCGGCCGGTAGATGTATCCCGCCTGGCAGAACCGGCAGCCCCGGATGCAGCCCCGAAACAATTCCAGCCCTACCCGGTCATGTACGATCTCCGTGGAGGGTACGATGGCCCGCACAGGAAAACAGCTGTTTTCAAAATCCTCTACAATCCGTTTGGTGACCCGCTCCGGCGCTCCCGGCAAAGGTCGTACGGCTAAAAGCGTTCCATCCTCCTTCCATTCCGGCTTGTACAGGGAGGGGACATACACGCCCGGGATCTGTGCTGCCTGATGCAGAAACCGCTCCTTTGTCCACCCCTGGTCCCTCGCCCGGCGAAGCAGTTCCAGTACCTCCCCGTCCAGGCTCTCCCCTTCTCCGATCACAAACAGGTCAAAATAGTCCGCCATGGGTTCCGGGTTGCAGCAGGCGCTGCCGCCGGCAAACACCAGAGGGATCAAGCTCTCCCTGTCCCGGCTCAAAAGCGGGATCCCCGCCAGATCCAGCATCTCCAGCACCGTCGTATAGGCCATCTCGTAGCCAATGGAAAAGCCCAAAGCATCGAATTCCCCCAGTGGGTCCCCGCTTTCCAGCGCCCACAGGGGCAGCTTCTCCTCCCGCATCTTCCGGTCCATGTCGAACCAGGGGGCAAAAACTCTTTCGCACCACACGCCGGGGATGTCGTTTAGCGTCTGGTAGAGAATCCGCATACCTGTGTTAGACATGCCAATCTCATACACGTCCGGAAAACATAGCGCCATGCGCAGCGCTACATCGTTTTTGTCTTTGATGATCTGCCCGTACTCGCCGCCCACATAACGGGCCGGCTTTTGAACCTTTGGCAAAATCCGCTCCAGTTTCCTGTCCATAAACCGCTCCTTAAAAAAGTACCGTTATTTTACAACAGAAACGTGCTGTTGACAAGGATTTGACGCAGCGGCTTTCGGAAAAACACTTGACAATCTGAGGAATTCACAATATAATTCTAATTCGCTGGCAGCGGGGTGTAGCGCAGATGGTAGCGTGCTTGGTTCGGGACCAAGAGGCCGCGGGTTCAAATCCCGCCACTCCGACCATGCGGAGTATCATTAAAGGATCTGAAAGGGTCTGCTGATGATACTCCGCATTTTTTATTTTCCAGTTTATATGACGATCTATGCAGGGTAAAAACCTCTCCAATTGATAGCAGCCCAGGCCCCTGCCCCGCAGCTCTTATACTTGTTTTGCTTTGCAATATAGGCGGAGAATCCATTCTGTCTGGCCCGCGGTCACGTCACCTGATGCCGGCAATACTTTCTGCGTGCAATTTGAAGTTCGAGTGCGCCCAAGATGATGGCAACAAGCAGAATCATGTAAGGGAGGGTAATTACCAGTTTCCCAATGGAATACACATCGTAGGAGGAAAAGACAGAATATGTCATTACCGCTTTCGCAGGAAGCAGGGCAACAAAATGATTTATGACCGCGTTTTGGCTGGCGGGGAAAAACATCGGCGCCACCGTGCACAGCGTACTGATGATTACGGTCGTAAAGGGTGTTTTGCAGATGGAAGAAAGCAGCATGGTGAATGCCATGACAGAAAGTATCACAATATAGTTAATGCCAATGCCGTATAAAACAACCTGCCATATTTGAAGATCATAAAAGGAATAAAGAGATAAAATCTGAAAATCGCAATTCCACCCCCGCACGCCAAAGGTTGCCGCGATAACACCAACGCCGACAAAAACCGTAATCAGATAGACAATACTTGTCACAATCCAGCCTGCAACGATCTTTGCGCAGGCGGTAGCACCCCTCCCCTGTTTTGCTGGCAGCAGTATGGCATCTGTACCGATTTGATACTCATAGGAAAAAATCGGTGAAATCATGATGCAGGTTGCCAATGCAAGCAGCATAAACAGGAGCGAAAAGGCTCTGATGAGAAGCGTTTCCCAGCCCTTGGTATGGTCAAACTCAAAAGGAATTGAAATTTGAGAGTCCCTGTCCAATATGTTTTCTTTTTCTGCCGCCGTGTAGCTGCCGGACTCTAAAGCTGCCCGCACGTTGTTATGTCGGGCTTCATAGAAATCTCCCGCTTGCTCATAGGGGAAGGTCGCAAGGTCGGTCAGGTAATCGGTGTAGGGCGTGTATACGCCTCGAATAAGATCCAGAATCTTCCAGTACGGCTGTACGTTTTTTATATAGCTCTGCTGATAGTCGGTATTGCTGTCATAGTTTTGGTTTACATAATTTTCTTGGTAATCCTGCAATATTTTTTGCAGCCGCTGGGAATCAAGAGGACCGGCCAAGGCGTGTTCATGGTTCCGCTTCTCTGAAATCGCATCCAGGCCTTCCAATAGCGCACCGTCTTCTCCGTAGTAGGCTTGATCGGAAACAAAGACAAAGCTGATTGCTATGATGCACAGCAGCATCAGGGAAAAAATAATCCACGTAGCCTTTCGCTTCCATATTTTTTTCGTTTCATAATACACAAGTGTTTTCATCGTCACATTCTCCTGGCGGAATGAGAAGAAACCCCGCCGAGTTCCTCCGCAAAATAAAATAGGTACAAATCCTCAAGGTTGGTTGGCACACTCACTGCCTCCGGCGCAGGCTTTTGGCTAGATACGATGCGAAGCTCCGCACCGCTTCCGGTATGCCGCAGATTGCAAATGCAGGCATTCTTTTCATAAAAACTGACTTCCTGTTCCGGCACGGTAAGCGTCCAGGTCACACCCGAAGCACGTTCAACCAGTTCCGCCGGATGTCCAGAAAGTATGAGCCTGCCTTTTTTCATCATCAGAATTTGATCCGCAATATATTCTACGTCGCTGACAATATGTGTGGATAGAATCACAATCTTGTCCTGCGATAGATCGGAAATCAGGTTTCGAAACCGGATCCGTTCTTTTGGGTCCAGCCCGGCAGTCGGCTCGTCCAGAACAAGAACTTTTGGGTTATTCAAGACCGCTTGTGCAATACCTAGCCGCTGCTTCATCCCGCCGGAGAAAGCCCGTATTTTTTGCCCGGATACTTCCGATAAACCGACGATCTCCAAAAGCGCACGGGCTCTTTCCAAAGCGGCGCGTCCGTAAATCCCTTTCAAAGACGCCATATACAGCATAAAGTCCTGGGCGGAAAAGTCCGGATAATAGCCGAAATTTTGCGGTAAATACCCAAGAATATCGCAATATTTTGTCCCCATGCTTTGAATATTGTTTCCGTTATATAGGATTTCTCCGCTTGTGGGCTGCAGGATCGTGCAGATCATACGCATCAGCGTTGTTTTGCCAGCGCCGTTTGCTCCAAGCAGGCCATAAACCCCGTTTGACATGGTATAGCTGAAGCGGTCTACCGCTATTGTGCTGTGGAATTTTTTTGTCAGCCTATCAAATGTGAGTTCCAAAATGATACCTCCACGCATTATTGCAATCTTATATACTCCCACTGTTTGGAACAATCGCGGAACATTTTATACAATTCTGCTGCAAGGACTACAATACTGACCGCCAGTACAAACACCCAGACAGCCGTTGCTGTGCCAAAGTACCATTCCGGCCACATATTGATAGAGAGCGCACCGAGGGCAGACAGGCTAACACAGTATGCTGATATATAGTATTGGGCGTTTGCGCCCCCGAGGCGATTCATAAGGAACAGGGATCCCGCCGCGGCCAGCAGGCTCGGCACAAGCCCATATAGAATCAAGGCTCCCAGTGAATAATAGGTCTTCATGGCGGTCAGGCACAGCATGCATGTCAAAGAAAACAAATCAACCAGTGTTATCAGGATCAGCCTTGCCAAAAGGATTTGCGGCAGTGAAAAGTGCGCGGGTAATTCCAGTTCTGCCATTCCGTAGCGGGAAGAACGGGAGAGCTCTCCGGTTCCCAGCAGGACTGCAAGAGGAGCAATTGGAACGAACAGAAGGAACCGATCATTGTCTTGCAAAACCGCAATGGTATAAAGAGCATAGAGGCAAAGCAGCAAAAGCTGGAGAGCAAGCAATTTTCGGTTCAGAAAGCGGGCCTGTGTTCTGATAAACTGATACAGCGAAAAATTCTTTGGCGGCGTAAGGGCGTTCCTTCCTGCCCGCTTCGTCAGCTGGACCGCCAGATCAGCATTTGGCATAGGGGGTATTGACTGATAGAATGCTTTCAATTCCTGTTTCAAGTTTCGCTTCATTTCCACTCCTCCTTTCCCAAATTTTTTTGCAGCTGATTCAATGCGCTGCGTATGCGGTACATGACCTGAAATCGTGAAAGGCCAAGTATTTCCGCAATCTCTCCCACCTTAAGCTCTTGCCCGTAGCGCAGGAGCAAGACCTCCTTTTGATTGTCAGGAAGGGCGGAGATGGCGCTGGACAGGCAAATTTGTTGAACTGATCGCTCCGCAAAGTCCCCTGTTGTGCATATATCTGGGTTCTCCAGGGAATCCAAGGAAACAGGATGCGCCTTTTTGATCCAGTTTTGGCATAGGTTGCCGGCAATGGTATAGAGAAGCGCCTTCGGCCGTTTAATATCAGCATACATCTGTGCGGCATCCAAAAAGCGGATAAACGTATCCTGCGTAATATCCTGCGCCTCTGCGCTGTCGTGTATTTTCCAATAACAGAATTTATAGATCTGCCCATAATACGCAGATATGATGTCCTCCATCTCTCCGGATGCGTCCGATAGGCCCCTCCTGCGTGTCACTTTCTCACCCCCTTACTGAATACGACAGTTGAGCAGCACAAAATGTGCAAAAAACTTTTTGCAGCTATCTTAAAGCAGAATGTCCCGCTCGGGGGCCGGCGATCCGCCCCCCAAAGCGCCGATGCAGTTATAGTTATAATAGTAGATCGTCGCCCGCGGATTGGCAACGCCGTCCCCCTTGGCCCCTGGATAAACCTCGATGCACTAATTGCTCGGCAACCATGCGTTGGAACGGTGGTAGCGTCTGTGGAGCGCCGCACCGTTTCCAGAAAGGCGGCCACGTCCATTCGCTTATCTTCCAGCTTTTTTAGCGCCAGCCCAAATTCAGGTACCGGGTCTGGGAGCAACGGGCACAAAAAACAGACTGGATGTCCTAAAAAAGGTCGCCCAGTCTGTTTTGCTTTAAAGTAAATCTGTGAAAATGAACCAAAAGCAATATCAGCATACTGTATATGCGCGCCATGGTAAACTGGTAATTGCGAACAATTCAAAAAATTTTGCCGGAGGACACGCCTGTCCGGCTGACAAACGCTTAGCTTGAGAAACTCGGCTGTTATCTAATTCCATTGGTCGTTTAAAATCAGTTCTTGTAAAGTTTGCATCGAAACATCCACCGAGGCGATCTCGTCTGCACATCGTTTCAGTTCGCCCCAAATGATTTTTTCATGCTCAACGTTTTTCTTATACTTCATCTGGTGCTCCAACGCCGCCCAGAAATCAATGGCGATTGTTCTCAGCTGTATCTCCGCCATAAGCTTTTGATTGGATGGCGAGGGGAAAGATAAAACCAAATGCAAACTGCGATACCCATTGGGTTTCGGGTGGGAAATATAATCTTTTGTTTCGATAACCTCAAATTCAGGACGTGTCTTTAGCCAGCTGGCGATTTTATCGACATCGTCCAAAAAGGAACATACGATTCGCACACCTACGGTATCGTGCATATGGGAAAGTGCAGTTTCCCCATCGGTCGGCAGCCCCCTCTGCTCCAATTTGCGGATCATACTGTCCGGCTGCTTGATTCTGGATTTGCAATATAGAATTGGCCCTACGCTATTTGGATAACTATGCGTGGGATAGTCATGGATCAGATCCAGCAAGGTTTGCTCTACCTGTTTCAACCTGGAAAAAGCTTCGCCGTAGTACTCTTCATAGGTCAAGGCCATCATTCCTCATTTTTATACCCCTGTTTTTCCCTTTGGGACAGACAAAATACAGAATAATGCCCGTTAGGAGAAATAGAATTCCAAACATCCAGTAAACGGAAACGAGCCGGTTTGTAGTCCCGTAAATCTCCAGCGCCCCTTTAAACAGACTGCCTATTGTCAGAGCCGCTATGCCGGAGTGATACAAATTACGAGACACCCTGTTCGGCGTCGGCATTCTGAAAAAAGCCAGTCCAAAAAAAGGCAGCGCGCCGCCAACCAAAGGAAATACAAACGCATACAGCATAAAGTAGGAATACACCTCATAACTGAAATACTCGTAGACAGCGCCAAACAGTATGCAGAATATTGAAATGAACAGGTAGAGAACTCCCGTCCAGACCATATTCTTCATTCGGTCAATATCCGATGTAGACAATGTCGCTTACGCTCCTTTCCTTAATGCTTCGTCCACTGGTTGTTGGATTGTTGATCACCTCGCCATTGAAATACATGGTAGAGGAGCCCCCGCCATCCAGATTATAGGCGGTCAAAACGCCAAGCTCATTCATAAACTCCGCCAGCTGGGACAGGGACAGGCCGGCGCTTTCATCCGTTCTTCCATCGGAAACCACAAACACATAGTGAAGATCATCTATGATACCAATGGCAGTTCGTGGATTGCTCGTTTTTGCTTTTCCGACTTCATCGTCTTCTGAAACAACCACCTTGCCATCTTCTATCAAGGCGGGGCCAAACGATAAGATCTGCTGCGCCCCGTCCGCGAGGAGCTCCTCGGCAGTAACGTCTGCTTCGTTGATAATGGCGAAGCTTCCATCGTTATAGATTACAAGATCCACCTGCCCATAGGCTGCTGTACTCCGATAAAGCACCCCGTTGCGGAGAACATATCCTTCTTCCTGCACCCCGTAATAATCGCCGTTAATGGCCAGAATCGCACCCGCCCTTTCCGCAATCTCAGATGTCTTTTCCGTCACATTGTGTCCGTAAGCGTTTTGCGCAAACGCGGTCTGAAGATACTCCGGCGAGGACAGTACGATATCCGCAACATAAATGTACGTGTCATATTCCCGGTACTCCGTGATGGTTATCTGGATGTTCCCATCGCTGTAGGAGGATTCCGACACTACAAGCTCCGTGTAGGTGGAAATCGCTTCACTGCCCTGTTCCGCATCGGCTTCGGCAGTACTCTCTCCACGGCTTTCCGTTTCCGGTATTGCTGTATATACCTGGGTGATTACAAACGTATCCAAGGCAAGATAGACTGTAAATGCAGCCAGGAAGATGCTGTATAGAACAGCCCACCAGTGCCGCTGTATGAACATAAGATTTCACCTCTTCTCTTTCAGTTTCTTTGAAAATTTCCTGCGTTTTTCGCGCCCGGAATATCATCCTCCGCCAAACCGGCCAGCGGAACGGATAACACGCGCCCTGCTCTGAAGCAATCCGGCTTCGGCTTATGGTATAGCTGACGCGAGAGCACACGATCCGAGCCACAGTATTCGATATCAGAATGCTTGTGCGTTCTCCGGGCCAGACGTCAAGGGCGCGAAAAGGACCCCATATATTCTAACCTCCATTCGCCCCTTATACATGGCTAAGACAATGACAGCTCCTGCCCAGAACTGCTGTCTGGACAGGAGCTGTAGATTAATGTCCGCCGCGGCCCTGTCCCATGCCGCCTGGACCGGCCATGCCTCCGCCCATCTGGCCCGGATTGCTTTCCGAGCCGTCGTTGGTGGTGACATCACCGCCGTTGTTGGCGTAAGTGCCGTCGCAGTCGATGGCGGTATTTCCACTTCCGTTGCAGGTGAGTTTCAGCGTGCCGCCGTTGATGGTAAGGCTGCCGTTGGAATCAATACAGTCGCCGGTAGAGACAATGGCAAACGATCCTCCATTAATGATAATAAAGCTGTTCGACGAAGCAGCAAACTGCTCCTGCCCAGAACGCGCTCCGCCAAAACCGGAACTGTCCGCGCCGCCCGCCGCGTTAATACCGTCATCCACAGAAGTTATGTTGAACGTACCGCCATCGATGGTAACCGACAGGCCCTCGATCCCTTCATAGCAATACGGGATCGTAAACATACCGTTTTGAATCGTGATGGCAGCATCTGAATGTACAGCATCATCGCCGCTTTGCAGACTATATTCGCCGCCTGCAATCAGAATATCTCCGCCCGCGTGGATAGAATCATCTGCCGTATCCAGTATAAAGCTTCCGCTCAAAATGGTGATTGTTCCGTCGGCTTTGATTCCTTTCTGGCTGGCAGAATTTTCTGCCGTTGCCGTGGTCTGGGTTTGGAACCCGCTTCCTTTCCCGGAACCGAATGTGTTGGCCGTCATGGTGACGCTTGCGCTGCCCTCACCTGTCGTGATCGTGAAATTGCCATTGTCGATTTGCAGGTATGCGCCGGCGCTCACACCGTCGCCGTCAGCCGCAATGGTAAAGGTTCCGTCTGCAATGTAGAGATAACCCAGGCTGGTATCATCCGTATTTTCCGCATGGATACCGTCTTTCCCGGATGTGATCGTGTACGTTCCACTTGTGATCTGCACACTGTCCTTGCCGGAAATACCGTGACTCGCCGCCGTTATGGCATAGGTTCCGCTGGCAAATACCAGATCATCTTTGGATACGATACCGTGTCCAGCGGCAGCGTTGATCGTAAGGGTTCCCTCACCGCTCAGAGTTAGGTCCGATTTGGAAAAGATCACGGCATCAATGTTGTTGTCGTCGATTGCAACATATTCCCCACCGTTGGCCAGAGAGTTTTCTGAGCCGGACGCCGTAACGATAAGCACCTTGTCCGCTTCTAAGATATAAATAGCGGCGGAGGTATTGTTTGTGATCTCGACTCCGTTCAATACCAGCTGCACCTCATCCGTGTCCTCCGCATTGACAACAACCATACCGTTATTCAATGTGCCGGAAAGAACGTAGGTGCCCTCATCCGTGATGGTAACCGTGCTGCCGGAGATCTGAACGGCATTGGAATTGCTGGAGGCGCTGTCGCCTGAGAGAATGATCTGGGCGCTGGTTTCCTCATCGTAATCAATCTCCAGGTCCTGATCCGTAAGCATTCCGGCCAAATTGTCGGCCGTTACGGATTCTACGGTTTCCGATTGCGTTGTTTTTGTAGAGGTGCTCACCGTTTCCGCAGCATCGGCGGTGCCACATGCCGAAAAGGTAAACACAACCGCCAAAGCCACCGGGAGTAATGCCTTTATCTTCATCTGTATGCCTCCTTTACAATTCACCAATCAGGGTTTCCTGCGCAGAAAAGGAAATTTCCAGATTTCCATTGCGGCAGCGAAGCCGGTCGATCAATTCTTTTTCTTTTGCCGCGGTTTTTAATGTGAGGTTATAGGTAAGGCGAAAAAGGCTTCCCATGTTCGTGGTTTTTACCATTGTCAGTTCGTGGGAGGAGGCGTACTTATTTAGAATCGGTTCAAAAACATCCGTGTAATCCAGATCTTCCGGAATGGTAATATGAAGCGTTTTATACAGTGCCGATTTCTTTTTCGCCCCGAAATCCAGGCGGTCGTACAGAGCACTGACAAAGCCAAGAAGAACTGCGCACAAAAACGCATAGCCAAGATATCCCATTCCAATGATCAGACCGGTGCCCATAGCAAGGAAGATCGCGCCTATCTCTTTTGCCGAACCGGGCGCAGACCGAAACCGGACAAGGCTGAATGCCCCCGCGACCGCAACGCCGGTACCTACATTTCCATTCACCATCATAATGACTACACAGACCACCGCGGGGAGAAGCGCAAGTGTCGCCACAAAACTTTTGGTATATCTGGATCTAGTTCCGTACATATAGAACGCCACCAGGATTAGCCCAATGACCAACGCGCTTCCAACGCAAAGAAGGAAATCGGCTAAGGCAATAACACTGGTCATGTCCGTGTCAAACAGCCCCCGAAACAAATTAGCAAACATGGTAAGCCCTCCTTGATCCATTTTCTTTGGACCCTGTCATCATGTGCTGGTAAGCCAGCCCGTACTTTGAAAACGATGTTTGGAAAGCCCTGAGTTGGTTCAGCGCATGGCTCATCCAAAGCGGCAGGCCACCCGCTGTTTTGATCTCCATCAGCGTCTGCCCCTCCTTAAGCAGCGGCGTCCCATATGCCTCGCTGCCAAGGCTGAGATCGTATTCGCGGTAGAGAATATTCTCGTCAAAGGTAACGCGGAAATCCCCGCCATCCAATGAATAAAAGGCTTCTCTTTCATAGGAGAGGAATACCGTGGGATGCAGCCCTGCGTAATAAGAGCGGAAATATTCGATCTCCTCCGCTATCTGGGATTGAACCGGAAGAGGAAGATTGTGCTGGAAGGTACTCATAGCCTGCGCTTCCGAAAGGGTAAGCCTGCGTTTATAGACGACAGATTTGTATTTCTTTTTCAGCTCAACGAAAACAGGATCGTCGTCAGCCGCCATTTGATAGCTGCGAACACGCAGCTTTTCTTTATATGCCGGTTTTTCCAAAGAACGCCGGATCAACCGAAAGCTGTCGGTATCGAAATAGACATTCCGAATCACGGTACGCCCATAGCTATCGAGCTTCATATAAGGTTTCATTGCCTGCAAAATCGCCCTCTTCTGCTGCGCCGTAAGCAGGTATTTGATTTCATATCGCTGGAAGGTTGCCTGATATGCCATTTCTTTCACTCCTTTCCCATTTACTTGCTCAGGCTATCAAAGATTCGATTAGATCCAACACTTGGGAAATGGGAATAGCGTACCCCATGCCTTCAACATCGGTGGAGGATACTTTCGCTGTATTGATCCCTACAAGCTCGCCGTTCATGTTGAGTAACGCTCCCCCGCTATTGCCAGGATTGATGGCTGCGTCCGTCTGGATGTATGTGGAAGCACCTGTTTCCGTGCTGATCGTGCGGCCCAATGCGCTGACGATGCCCGTTGTCACGGATTGCCCGTATCCAAGGGCGTTTCCGATCGCTACGATCTGTTCGCCCACTGCCAATTCCTCCGAATCTCCAATGGCAACGACGGATATCTGGGAAAGGGTTTCCGAGGACAGCGCACCGATCGAAACCTTCAACAAAGCAATATCCATGGGCTCATCATAGCCGCACAACTCAGCCTCATAGGTCTGGTCGTCTACAAACGTAACGGAAAGCGTTATGGCGCCTTCCACCACGTGGTAATTGGTCACCATATACAAATAGTCGTCATTGGCGTAGATGATTACGCCCGATCCGCAGCTGGTGGTCTCCTGCAACTGCGTTTGGACACGCCCGTTCCGCCCAAACTGGCCAAAATAGCTTTGTACCTCCTGGACCGAGATGTTCGTTACCGCTACAACGGAGGTCAAGCCCTGCGCGGCGATCCCCGACACATCAAGAGACTGGCTTGCTGTGGAAGAGCTGGGAGAATACGACATATCAGAAATTACGATGTCATCCCCCTGAAGAGTGGGCAGAGTGGGCATGGCCTGTGAATCTTCCAGCAAGGCGCTGACGCCGTAAAAAGCTCCGCCAGCGGCGCTTCCAAAGAGGGCTGCGCTGAAGGCAATAGCAATTGCCTTTCGCCAAAAGCGGTTCCTTCTCCTCCGAACTTTATGGAGACTCCGGCGCTGAACTTCCTGTTCAGAAGTGGAGATTGCGTAGTTGGAAGAGGCATATCCCTGATCGTTATACATATGACCGGCTCCTTTCAAGACCTTCAACAGCAAGATGCTGTAGTATTTCTTTTGTTTGATCACAGTATAAAATCAAGACCTTAGATAAGCTTAAACCTGGAACTTAATTCAACTTAAAATTTATCCACTCGCTCCAGCAAAAAAAGGCCGCCTTCGGCGTGCCTCTGTAAGGACGTAATTTAATTGCCGCAGGGCTGAAAGATCACGCCGGCCTGCCTTTTCCTTGCCGTTCCGCAGTCTGACCGTCGCCTGGTAGGTTGACTTCTCCAATGAAGTCCAGACCAATTCCATTTTCTGCCCGCGGCGGCCGCTGGACTTGTCCGGCGCATAGACGGCGTTTTTCCTTACAAACTCATTGACAATCGTGGGTGTCCGCTCCTGGGTGCCACTCCCATGGGGCCGCCGTTTGCCTCCCTTCGGCAGTACCCCCAGGCCCTGTATTACTGTGAGTCCTTCCGGTACATCTACAAATGTCTCCATGCTGTCTGGCTCTGCCCAGAAAAAGCCGGAGGTGAAATAGGTAGTACCCTGAAATTTCTCTGAAACCGCCTGCCGGTCGTAGCGCCACGTGCGCCAATCGGGGTATCCAAATTTGGATACCCCGATTCGTTAAGCAAGGCTTATCGTCATATGGCGCTCCGATCCTATGCTGGCTCGTCGTGCAGGATGCGGCCATTTCCTTTTATGTTCATATTGGCTGGTATTGGTTTAAGCCCCTCCCCCCGGCGCAGGCATACCCCAAGCGCCTGTGCAGCACCGCACGCACAGGCGCATAACAGAAATTTTATGTCACGCCCTATTCCACAGGGCGTTTTCTTACCCCATCAAGCTCCCCCGCTGAACCAGCGGCTTGCTTATAAGGCGGCAGGCAAGCCTATAAAAGCAGGAACGCCATTCCGTCCAGCGCTCCAAACAATCACTCCGCCGCCATGCCGTACTCTATGCCGCATTGATCCATAAAGACTGATGGCAGCCGCTTACAGCAAGCACGGCACAT
>CALWYY010000096.1 GCA_944385885.1 uncultured Oscillospiraceae bacterium
ATCACCACCGGCCGGGTGGTGGACGCCGGGGTGAAGGATGCCTCCAACATGGGCGCCGCCATGGCTCCCGCCGCCTACGAGACCCTGAAAGCCCATTTCCAGGACACCGGGCGCAGCCCGTCCGACTACAGCGCCATCCTCACCGGGGACCTGGGGGCCGTGGGGCATGATATCCTTACCGACCTGTTTCATCAGGACGGAGTGGATCTGGGAAAGTGCTCCACTGACTGCGGGATACTCATTTACTCCGCCGCATCCCAGGACGTACACGCCGGCGGGTCCGGCTGCGGGTGCAGTGCGTCGGTGCTGTGCGGCCATGTCCTGCAGCGCATGACTCGGGGCGACTGGCCGCGGGTACTCTTTGCCGCCACTGGGGCGCTTATGTCCCCCACTACCTCTCAGCAGGGAGAGAGTATTCCCGGCATCTGCCACGCTGTGGTGCTGGACACGGCAAGGGGGTGAGATATATGTGGACGGATTATTTAAAAGCCTTCCTGGTAGGCGGAGCCTTCTGCGCCCTGGGCCAGATTTTAATTGACCGGACCGGTCTTACACCGGCACGGATTTTAACTGGCTACGTAGTGGCAGGCGTTTTTCTCGGCGCCGTGGGATTATATGAGCCCTTGGCGGAATGGGCCGGGGCCGGGGCCACCGTGCCCCTGACCGGCTTCGGAAACACCCTGGCCCGGGGCGTCCGGGAGGCTGTGGCTCAAAAAGGGGTCCTAGGCGCTTTTACCGGCGGGTTTACCGCTTCCGCCGCGGGCATCGGCGCGGCCGTGTTCTTCGGGTTCCTGGTCGCGGTCCTGGCAAAGCCCCGGGAAAAGAAATAACGGTCTTGCGCCGCTCTCCCTCCCGGTGATATACTCCCCATAGAAAAAAGGGGGGGATGGTATGCAGAGGGTCATCGCGGTGGATTACGGCGACGCCCGGACGGGCGTGGCCGTGTCGGACCTCACCGGCACCATGGCGGGGGACGCCCTGACCATCGAGGAGTGGGACGCCCAGCGCCTGGCCCAGCGCCTGGCTTTTTTTGCCCGGGAACGGCAGGCCGGTCTGTTTGTCCTGGGTCTGCCCAAAAACATGGACGGCACCGAGGGGCCCCGGGCCGAAAAGGCCCGCCGGTTTGCCCTGCTGCTGGAGGAGGCCTCCGGTCTGCAGGTCGTGCTCTGGGATGAGCGGCGCAGCAGTATCCAGGCCCATGCCATTCTCCATGCCGTGGGGAAAAAAGAGAAAAAACACCGGGCTACGGTGGACGCGGTGGCCGCCTCCCTCCTTCTGGAGAGCTATCTGGACAGCCGCCGTGTACCCTGACCCGCGGCGGCCGTCTCTTGGGAGGCCGGGCGCGGAGAAAGCGCCGGGGCAAAGACGTAGGTCTTTGCCCCGGCGCTCCGTTTGTATGGCCCGTCTCCGCCCGCCTGCTTTATCCCAGCATGTCAAAAAGGCTTACCTGGCGGCTCTCCGGCAGATCTCCTAACGCCCCCAGCTTCCGCAGCTGCTCCAGGTGGGCCTGGCTCACTTTGGGACAGGCGTCGGAGATGTCGTCCACCGACACGAAGCTCCGTCCCGACTCCCGGCACCGTTTCAAGTCCTCCGCCGCCGCCTCTCCCAGGCCCGATATGGCCACAAACGGAGGCCGGAGTTTTCCGTCCTCGATCAGAAATCGGGAGGAATCCGAGCGGTAGATGTCCACCGGGAGGAATGAGAAGCCCCGGAGGTAGAATTCATAAACCGCTTCCAGCGTGGTAAGCAGATCCGCGTCCTTGGCGGAAGCGTCCGGGTTGCGCTGGATCCGACGGATGCTCTCCCGGCACCGGTCGATGCCCATGAGCATACTCTCGGCCTCAAACCCGTCCTTTTGGCTCCGGCGGTAGAAATACGCGCTGTAATAGGCCAGAGGCCGGTGCACCTTAAACCAGGCGATGCGGAAAGCCATCATAACGTAGGCTACCGCGTGGGCTTTGGGAAACAGGTACTGGATCTTCCGGCAGGACTCCACCCACCAGTCCGGCACCCCCCGCTTTTTCATCTCCTCCTCGATCCCGTCCGGCCAGGGCTTCCCCTTGTGGATGGCCCCCTTGCGCACCGCCTCCATGAACTTGAACGCCCGCTTGGGATCCATCCCCTTGTCAATGAGATAGAGCATGATATCATCCCGGCAGCCCACGCACTGGTCTACCGTGGCCACCCCGTTGACCACAATGTCGTGGATGTTGCCCGCCCATACGTCCGTGCCATGAGAAAAACCGGACAGGCGCACCAGGGTGGAGAACTGCTCCGGATGGGTGTCCATCAACATCTGACGGGTAAAGGCCGTGCCAAATTCCGGTACGCCGATGGTTCCTGTGCGCCCCAGAACGGGATCCTCCTCCGGCGCGTGGGTGTTGGGCGCGTATTTGAACAGGGGCGCCGGGGATTGGAAGATGTCCATGGTGTCCCTGTCGTCCAGAGGGATCTGCCGGGCATCCACTCCGGTCAGGTCCTCCAGCATGCGGATCATGGTGGGATCGTCGTGGCCCAGCTCGTCCAGCTTCAGCAGGTTGGCTTCCATGCTGTGATACTCGAAATGCGTGGTGATGATCCCCCCGCCGGCATCGTCCGCCGGATGCTGCACCGGGCAGAAATCCGTCACGTCCATGTCCTGGGGGATGATCACCAGCCCGCCCGGGTGTTGTCCTGTGGTCCGCTTGACGCCCACGCATCCCGCCGCCAGGCGGTTTTCCTCCGCCCGGGAGACGGTCAGGCCCCGCTCCTCCAGGTATTTCTTTACGTACCCGTAGGCCGTCTTTTCCGCCAGGGTGCCGATGGTCCCCGCCCGGAATACGTGCTCCCGGCCGAAAAGCTCCTCGGTGTATTTGTGGGCGCTGGCCTGGTACTCCCCCGAAAAGTTCAGGTCAATGTCCGGCACCTTGTCCCCGCCGAACCCCAGAAATGTCTCAAAGGGTATGTCAAATCCGTCCTTGTCCATCTTCTCGCCGCACACCGGGCACAGCCGGTCGGGCATATCCGCCCCGCAGCCGTACTTGCCTCCCTCCGGCCGGTATACGTTCTCAAAATCCGAATATCGGCACCGGGGGCAGCGGTAATGGGGCGGCAGGGAGTTGACCTCCGTGATGCCCGCCATGTAGGCCACCATGGAGGAACCCACGCTGCCCCGGCTGCCCACCAGATAGCCGTGCTCCAGAGAGTTCTGCACCAGCTTCTGGGCGCTCATGTAGATAACCTCGTAGTGCCGGCCCAGAATGGCGTCCAGCTCCTCCTGGATCCGGTTTTTCACCAGCGCGGGCGGCTCGTCTCCGTACAGGGCGTGGGTCTTGTCCCAGACCATCCTCTCCAGGTCCTCCGCCGCGTGGGGGATGGATGGGGGGAAGAGCTCCTTGGGCAGAAGATCAAACTCCTCCACGCTGTCGGCAATGGCGTTGGGCGCGTCAATCACCACCCGGCGGCAGTCCTCCTCCCCCAGATAGGAAAATTCCCGGAGCATCTCCTCCGTCGTCTTGAAATACAGCGGCAGCGGCCGGTCCGCATCGGGGAATTTCCGGGCCGCCATAAGGATGTGCCGGAAAACCTCATCCTCCGGTTCCAGAAAATGCACGTCCCCCGTGGCGCACACCGGCTTGCCCAGAGCCCTGCCAAGGGCCACCACCCGCCGGTTGAGCTCCCGCAGCTCCTCCTCCCCGGAGGCCTTCCCCTCGTCAATCAAAAAATGGTTGTTGCATAGGGGCTGTATCTCCAGATAGTCGTAAAAAGACGCCAGGCGCCGTATCTCCGCCTGGCTCCGGCGGCGCACCACGGCGTCAAATACCTCCCCCGCCTCGCAGGCCGAGCCCACCAGCAGCCCCTCCCGGTGCTGCACCAGAAGGCTCTTGGGGATGATGGGGTTTTTCCGAAAATGCTCCAGGTGGGACTTGGATACCAGCTCATACAGGTTCTTCAAGCCCGTCTTGTTGCGTACCAGCAGCACAATGTGCCTGGTCCGGCGAAAATCTCCGTCCCGGCGCAGCCGGACCGCCAGCGGCCCTATATCCGCCAGAGCCTGCGCTCCCTCTTGGGCCAGCCGCGGCCGAAGCGCGGCAAAGATCCGGGCGCACACCGCCGCGTCATCCGAGGCCCGGTGGTGGCGGAACTCCGGCAGCCCCAGCGCCCGGGCCACCATATCCAGCTTGAAACGGCGCAGCTCCGGCAGCAGGCTCTGGGACAGGGCCAGCGTGTCTACAAACACCGGGTCAAAGGCCAGCCCCGCCCGCTCCGCAGCCGCCGCAATAAACCCTATGTCAAACCCCGCATTGTGGGCCACCAGAGGCAGATCCCCCGCAAATTCCAGAAACTGGGCCACCGCCTCTCCCTCCGGCGGCGCGTCAAACACGTCCCGGTCGGTAATCCCGGTCAGCTCCGTGATCTCCCGGGGAATGGGCATCCCCGGATCGGCAAAGGTCTGAAACCGCTGGACGATCTTCCCCTCCGACCAGCGCACCGCGCCAATCTCCGTAATCCGGTCCCGCTCCCCGTCCAGGCCCGTGGTCTCAATGTCAAACCCCACAAAATCCGTGTCCAGCGGCCGGTTTGTCTCTCCCTGTATTGCGGGCAGGTCGTCCAGGTCGTTTACATAATATCCCTCTACCCCGTAGATGACCTTGATGCCATTCTTCTTCCCAGCGGTCCATACCTCCGGAAATGCCTGGGCCACCCCGTGATCCGTCACCGCCACCGCCCGGTGGCCCCAGCGGGCCGCCGTCTTTACGGCCGCCGCGGGATCCGTCAGGGCGTCCAGGGCCGAGTAGCGGGTGTGAAGATGCAGCTCCACCCGCTTCTCTTCCGCCGGGTCCGTCCGCAGGACCGGCTCTTCCCGGACAATGGAGGCAGGCTCCAGGGCCATGTCGTTTTCGTACCGGTTAAAAACCACCGTTCCCCGTACCGTGAGCCAGTCACCCTTTTGGATCTGACGGAGGATGGCATGGTCCTCCTCCTGGCGGAGAAATTTGGAGACGTGGATGCTGCCGGTGCAGTCGGTGAGAAAGAAGCTTAAAACCGCTGCCCCCCGCTTTAGGTTTTGCCGGCTGTCCGTTTCAAAGACCCGGCCGGTCACCGTCACGGTGCCGGACTCCAGCGTCAGGTCGCTCATCTTCACCCGTCCGCCCGCCGGGGGCGCTTTCCCCAGGAGCACGGCGCCGGTCTTTCCCGCCGGCTTTTTCCCCTCCGTCCGTGACCCAGGCGCCGGCTGGGGGTAGTCCCCCCGTATGTTCACCGCCGCCAGGCCAAATTCCGCCGCAATCCGGGCAGAAAGAGCCGCCGTGTCCCCGGCGGCGGGCATGGCGGCAAAGTCGGCTTCTATGTCCATGGTCATGGTTTCCCGGGAGACCACCACGTTTCGTACCCGGGCCTTTTCCAGTCCCCCGCAGACGGCTGCCATGCCCCGGCAGCAGGGAAACATATCCAAAAACGCCGTTTCCTGTGTCATGTACCTCTCTCGCTTTCAATCAGCTCCACCAGCGCGTCCGCCAGCCGCTCCGAGGGCACCCGGCACAGGGGTTCCCCCCGGCGGAACAAAACGCCCTCGCTCTTCCCCCCGGCAATGCCGTAGTCCGCATGGGAAGCCTCTCCCGGCCCGTTGACCACGCAGCCCATCACCGCCACGGTGATATCCCAGGGCTTGTCCTTCAGACGGCGCTCCACCTCCGCCGCCGTCCCGATCAGATCGTACTCCGTCCGCCCGCAGCTGGGGCAGGAGATAAACCGTACCCCGCCCCGCAGCCCCAGAGCCCGCAGAAGCCCAACCCCCGCCCAGGCCTCCTCCTCCGGCGCGTCGGTAAGGGACACCCGAATGGTGTCCCCGATGCCGTCCAAAAGAAGCGCCCCGATTCCAGCGGCGGATTTCAGAATTCCCAGTTCCCGGGTGCCGGCCTCCGTCACCCCGATATGAAGCGGATAGGAGCAGCGCTCCGATAAAAGCCGGTTGGCCTCCACCGTCATGGCTGGGTCCGAGGCCTTCACGGAAAGGCAGATGTCCTCAAACCCGCACTCCTCCAGCAGCCTGGCGTGGCCCAGGGCGCTCTCGCACAAGGCCTGGGGCGTAAGCCCGTATCGGCGGAGAATCTCCTTTTCCACCGAACCGGAATTGACGCCGATCCGGATGGGCACGCCCCGTTCCCGGCAGGCGTCCGCCACCGCCCGAACCCGCTCCGGCGACCCAATGTTTCCCGGGTTCAGCCGGATCTTGTCAAACCCCGCCTCCACCGCCGCCAGCGCCAGCGTGTAGTCAAAATGGATGTCCGCCACAAGGGGCATGTCCGTCCCCCGGCGGATGGCGGGCAGGGCCCGGGCCGCCATCCGGTTTGGAACCGCCAGGCGCACGATTTGGCATCCCGCCTCCTCCAGCCGCCGGATCTGGGCCAGGGTGGCTTCCACATCCTGGGTGGGGGTGTTGGTCATGGACTGGACGGGGATGGGATTCCCCCCGCCCACCGCCAGGCCCCGGACGTGTATGGTTTTCGTTAGCTTCCGTTTCATCGCGCCACAATCCTCACGATGTCGTTGAACATCACCAGTACCATAAGACCCATAAGCAGAATCAGCCCCCCGTAATGGATATACCCCTCAATCCGGGGATCCACCCGGCGCCGAAACACCCGCTCCACTATCCAGGTAATGAAAAGCGTCAAAATGTGCCCGCCGTCCAGGGCCGGTATGGGCAGCATATTCATCACCGCCAGGTTTACCGCAATAAAGGCCACCAGATAGATCACGTTCTCCAGCCCCTCGGCCGCGGTGGCGGCGCTCTGCCCTGTTTCATTGATTATGTCAACCATCCCCACCACGCCTGACATGTCACTCATGGACGCCTGCCCGGAAAACAGCTGAACCAGCCCCATGCGCACCATGCGCACAAAGTCCAGGCAGCTGTACCAGGAATACCGGATCCGGGAGAGGAACGTGGCCTCTTCCACCGCAAAGTAGATCCCGTATTTTACCTCGGTGGTACCGTCGGGAAGGCTGTACTCCACCGGCGTAAGGGCGCAATCCTCCAGGCGCAGTTTCCTCCCATCCCGGATAAGCACCAGATCTACCAGGCCCTGCTCGTCTCCCTGGGGGGCGAACTCGCTGAAATTGGCGGCAAAATACACCCGTTCGCCGTTAACGCGCCGGATCTCGTCGCCGGTCTGCAAAAGCCCCTCGTAGGGGC
>CALWYY010000097.1 GCA_944385885.1 uncultured Oscillospiraceae bacterium
CCTTTTCCGGGCGGAAAGGATGATGGGATTTGGATATGAGGCAAGCCCTGGAGCGGCTGTGCACCTGCACCGCCCCCTCCGGGTTTGAGAGCCCAGCGGCGGACGCGGCGGCGGAGCTGCTCCGCCCCCTGGTGGACGAGGTGTCCATCGACCGCATGGGCAACGTGCTGGGCGTGCGCCGCAGCAGGACCCCCAACGCCCCCAAGCTGCTGCTGGACGCCCACCTGGACGAGATCGGCCTGATCGTCACCGGGCATGAGAAGGGGTTTCTCCGCTTTGCCAGCCTGGGGGGCGTGGACGCCCGGATGCTCCCGGCGTTAGAGGTGACGCTCCTGGCCCCGGAGGGGCCGCTGCCTGGAGTGATCGACGTGCTGCCGCCCCATGTGCTCTCCCCAAAGGACCAGGAGAAGCATCTGGCGGAGGACAAGCTTTTGATTGACGTAGGCCTGAGCCAGGAGGAGGCCCAAAGGCGGGTCCCTCCGGGCACACCGGCGGTATTTGCCGCGCCCTGCGGGATGCTGGGGGAGCACCGGCTGTGCGGCAAGGCCCTGGACGACCGGAGCTGCGCGGCCATTGTGATCCAGGTCATGGAACAGCTCCGGGACGAGCCTCTGGAGGTAAATGTGGCGGTGCTGCTGGCGGCCCAGGAGGAGGTGGGCTGCCGTGGGGCGGTGACCGGGGCGTATGCCGTGGATCCGGAGGCCGCCATAGCGGTGGACGTGACCCACGGGTCCACCCCGGACGCGCCGGCCCACAAAACGTTTCCCCTCAACGGGGGGGCGGCCATCGGAGTGGGGCCGAACATGACCCGGAGGATATCGGACCGTCTGGCGGGCCTGGCCCGGGAGCGGGAGATCCCCTTTTCCCTGGAGGCCATGGGTGGCCACAGCGGGACCGACGCCTGGGCCATCCAGACAAGCCGGGAAGGCGTGGCCACGGGAGTGGTGTCCCTTCCCCTGAAGCATATGCACACCCCGGTGGAGGTCATGGACCTGCGGGACGCACAGGCCCTGGTCCGGCTGCTGTGCGCCTGGGTGGAGACCTACGGGAAGGAGGACTGAACCATGCTGGATACGGTTAAGGCCCTGTGTGCTCTCTCCGGCGTCTCCGGGTGGGAGGACGAGGTGCGGGACTACATTCTGGAGCGGGCCATGCCCTGCGCCCAGGAGATTTCCACGGACGCCATGGGGAACCTGTATATATTTAAAAAGGGCCGGATAGCCCCGGCCCGGCCTCTGATGGTCTGCGCCCACATGGACGAGGTGGGGATCCTGGTGACCGGATACCGGGAGGACGGTTCCCTGCGGTTTGACTTTGTGGGCGGGATAGACCGGCGGGTGGTACTGGGCAAGCGGGTGTACCTGGGGCCGGAACGCCGGCCGGGGGTCATCGGCTTGAAGGCCGTGCACCTGGTGCCCAAGGAGGAACGGGACACGGTCCCCCGGCAGGAGGAGCTGTACGTGGACATCGGGGCCGAGGACGGGGAGACGGCGAAGAAGCTGGTGCCCCCGGGGACCCGGGGAACGTTCGACCCCGGCGTGGTGTGTTTCGGGGACGGGTACATCAAGGCCAAGGCCCTGGACGACCGGGTGGGCTGCGCGGCCATGCTGAAGCTTTTGGAGGAGGAGCTGCCGGCGGACGCCTGGTTTGTATTTACCGTACAGGAGGAGGTAGGATGCCGGGGAGCGGTGACAGCGGCCAACCGGCTGCGGCCGGGCGGGGCCATCGTCCTGGAGGGCACCACGGCGGCGGACATCCCCGGGGTAGAGGAGGGAAACGAGGTCTGTTTCCTGGGCCGGGGACTGGTGATCCCCTTTATGGACCGCGGCACCATATACGACCCGGCCCTGCTGGAGCTGGCCGCCGGAGCGGCGCAGAAGAGCGGCACGCCCTGGCAGACCAAGAGCCGGGTGGCCGGCGGGACGGACGCCTCCGCCATCCAGCGCAGCGGGGAGGGAGTGAAGGTGCTCACCGTATCCGTCCCCCTGCGGAACATACACTCTCCCGCCAGCCTGGGCCGGGCGGAGGACATGCTGCTCATGCCCGGCTACTGCCGCTGCCTGCTGGAGGAAATGGCCCGTGGATGCTAAGCAGCTAAACGCCCTGGCCGGGGAGGTGGAGCGGTCTCTGGCGGATGTGTTCCGCCGGTTCGAGGCCATATCCCAGGAGAACACAGCCCGGGTCATGGAGGCGTTCCAGGAATACCGGGTTTCGGAGGCGTGCTTTGCCGGGACCAACGGATACGGATACGACGACCTGGGCCGGGAGACACTGGAGAAGATATACGCCCGGGTGTTCGGGGGAGAGGCGGGGCTGGTGCGCACCACCTTTGTCAACGGCACCCACGCCATTGCCTGTGCCCTGTACGGGGCGCTGCGGCCGTGGCAGAACCTCCTGTCCCTCACCGGCGCGCACTATGACACCCTTCACACCGCTCTGGTGGAGTAGACGCTAAGCACCCTGGCCGATTATGGGGTGGGCTGCCGGCAGCTGGAGCTGGCTTCAGACGGCGGGCCGGATTACCAGGAGATTGCGGGCGTAACGGGGAAACTGCGCCCGGCGGTGGCCTATATCCAGCGAAGCCGGGGCTATGGAGCCCGGCGGGCCCTGTCGGTGGAGGAGATCGGGCGCATGGTTCAGGCAGTAAAAGCCGCGTCGCCGGATACGGCGGTGGTGGTGGACAACTGCTACGGGGAGTTCTGCCAACGGCAGGAACCTTGCGCCCTGGGAGCGGATCTTATCGCCGGGTCCCTGATCAAGAACCCCGGAGGCGGACTGGCGCCCATGGGGGGGTATGTGGTGGGCCGCCGGGACCTGGTGGACCGGGCGGCTGGGCGGCTCACGGTGCCGGGCATCGGCGGGGAGTGCGGCGCCAGCCTGGGCGCCAACCGCCTGCTGTTCCAGGGCTTTTTCTTGGCGCCCCATACGGTGTGCCAGGCGCTGAAAACCGCGGCGTTCAGCGCGGGAATGTTGGAAGCCCTTGGATATGAGAGCTATCCATCGGCCCGGGAGGAGCGGTTTGATATCATCCAGACCATCCGGCTGGGCTCTGCGGAAAACCTGGTACGTTTCTGCCAGGGGATCCAGAAAGGCTCGCCCGTGGACAGCTTTGCCTTGCCGGAGCCCTGGCCTATGCCCGGCTACGACAGCCCGGTGGTCATGGCCGCCGGTACCTTTGTGCAGGGCGCGTCCCTGGAGCTGTCCTGCGACGGGCCTATCCGGGAACCATACCTGGGGTTTCTCCAGGGCGGCCTGACCTATGAGGCGGGGCGGTTCGGCGTGCTCAGCGCCCTTACTGAAATGATGGCCTGACGCATATACTGGGCAGAGGGGGTGACCCTATGCCCATGGGGACGCGGCGGAAGCCGCTGTTTTACGGAGGAAGACGATTCCGCCTGACGCCCAGGCGGACGACGGCCTATCTGGCGGCGCTGCTGCTGGGGTCTTTCGTCCTGTTCCTGATCCCCGCCGTCCGGTATTTCCGGGTTCTCACCGGTACCATGGCCCTGTCGGACGCCACCGACCGGATCACCAGCGCCGTCAGTGAGATCGTGGAGGAAAAAATGCGGGAGCCGGCGCTGGACTACGGGTACTTTGTAACCTTTGAGAAGGATCAGAACGGACAGATTGCGGCCATCGTCACCGATATGGTTCGGGTGAACATCCTCTCCTCCGAGCTGCTGAAAGCCATTGTACACGCCTCTGATCAGGGGGCGCTGAACCTGTCGATCCCGCTGGGAAACCTTTTGGGTTCCGGGCTGCTCTTGGGGAAGGGGCCGGACGTACCGGTGGAGGTCACCATGCTCACGTCCTCTTACGTGGACTTTCGCAACGAGCTGGTGGCGGCGGGCATCAATCAGACAAAACACCAGCTTCTGCTGGAGATAGTGGTGGACGTAGACGTATTGCTCCCCTGGGAGATTCTGTCCACCCGGGTTGTAACGGAAGTACTGGTATCGGAGACAGTCACCATTGGCGCGGTGCCGGACACGTATGTGAACATGGGAGGAACAGGAGAGTAGCCATGGACGATTTACAGGAGATCCAGACCCTGCGGGAGGAACTGCGCCGGCACAGCCTGGCCTATTACGATCAGGACGCGCCCACCATATCCGACTTTGAGTACGATGCGCTTATGCGGCGGCTCCGGGAACTGGAGGCGGCCCATCCCGAGGCGGTGACCCCGGACTCTCCCAGTCAGAAGGTGGGCGGGCACCGGTCGGAGAAATTTGCGCCGGTGGAGCATGCGGTGCCGCTGGAGTCCCTGAACGACGTATTTTCCTACCAGGAGCTGGAAGATTTCGGACGGAGGATGGAAGCGGCCCTGGGTCCCGGGCTGCGGTACGTGGTGGAGCCGAAGGTGGACGGCCTGTCCATGGCGCTGGAGTACCGGGACGGGAAGTTCTGGCAGGGGGCGACCCGGGGCGACGGGGTGACGGGGGAGGATGTGACGGAAAACCTGCGCATGCTGCGCAACATTCCCGCCGCCTTGGAGCGCGCCCCGGAGCGGATTATCGTCCGTGGGGAGGTATACATGGCGCGGGATGTGTTCCTGGAACAGAACCGCCTGCGGGAGATCCGGGGGGAGACTCTGTTGGCCAACCCCCGGAACGCCGCGGCCGGATCCATGCGCCAGCTGGACCCCCAGGTGACCCGGGACCGGCAGCTGGACATTATCCTATTCAATGTGCAGCTGAGCTCCGGGGAGGTGCCCTCGTCCCACGCGGAGTCACTGGATTATCTGCAATCCCTGGGATTTTCGGTGGTGCCCCACTGGGTGTTTTACAGCCTGGAGGAGTGCTGCCGGCAGGTGCGCCGTATTGGGGAGGAGCGGGACAAGCTCCCCTACGATATAGACGGGGCTGTGATCAAGGTAGACGACATCCGACAGCAGGAGCGCCTGGGCAGCACCGCCAAGGCGCCCCGCTGGGCGGTGGCATATAAGTATCCGCCGGAGGAGAAACCCACGGTGGTCCGGGACATTGTGGTCCAGGTAGGGCGTACGGGGGTGCTCACTCCCAAAGCGGTGGTAGAGCCGGTACGCCTGGCGGGGACCACGGTGACCAACGCCACGCTGCACAACCAGGATTTTATTGAGAAGCTGGATGTTCGGGTGGGGGACACGGTAGTGGTGCGCAAGGCGGGGGAGATCATCCCCGAGGTGCTGCGGGTGGATTTGACCCGGCGGCCGGAGGGCACGGAGCCCTTCCGTCTCCCGGAGACCTGTCCGGAGTGCGGCGCGCCGGTGAAACGGGATCCGGACGGGGCGGCGGTGCGCTGCACGGGGGCGGAGTGCCCGGCCCAGCTGCTGCGGAACCTGGTGCACTTTGCCTCCCGGGAAGCCATGGATATTGAGGGACTGGGGGTTTCCCTGGCAGAATCGCTGGTGAACGAGGGGCTGGTGAGGACCCCGGCGGAGCTGTATTACCTGGACGCCCAGAGATTGGCCGGGCTGGACCGGATGGGGAAGAAATCGGCGGAAAACCTGATCAACGCCATTGAACGGAGCAAGCAGCAGGATCTCTCCCGGCTGCTGTGCGCCTTTGGCATCCGGCAGGTGGGGCAGAAGGCGGCCAAGGTTCTGGCACGGACCTTTGGGACGCTGGAAGCCCTGGAGCGGGCGGAGGTAGCGGAGCTGACGGCGGTGGAGGACATTGGCCCCGTTACGGGGGAGAACGTGGCCGCATGGCTGCGCAGCCCCCAGGCCCAGCACCAGATCCGGCTCCTGCGCCAGGCCGGGGTGAATACGGCCAGCCTGGAACAGCGGCGGGACAGCCGGTTTCTGGGCAAGGTTTTTGTCCTTACCGGCACGCTGAAGGGGTACACACGGGACGAGGCGGCGGCGGTGATTGAGTCTCTGGGGGGCAAGACCTCCTCTTCAGTATCCAAAAAAACCAGCTCCGAGCTGGCGGGAGTAACCCCGGGCAGCAAGCTGGAAAAGGCCCGGCAGCTGGGCATCCCGGTCCTTACAGAGGATGAATTTGCCGCTATGATCCAGTGAAGGCGAGCGGAGGGCCGGCCTTTGTGACCTTGGCGGAGGCGGTGGAGGCCGTGGGGCGGGCTGTCCG
>CALWYY010000098.1 GCA_944385885.1 uncultured Oscillospiraceae bacterium
AAACCATTTATCGATCGCTGTTTCCAGCTCTCAAAGTAATTCCAGGATCCTTTCGGATCCCCGGAAACCCTTTCCGGTGCTTATTTGCATAAGCTTTCCTTCCTTGTTCAATTTACAAGGTACACAAGTTTTTGCGCGGCGCCGCCGCATTTTTTGTCTCTTTCGTTCAGAGCCTCACGCGACAGCTTTGTTAATATACCATCCGGCCCCTAATTTGTCAACCCCTTTTTTGGATTTTTTTCGTTTTTTTCCGATGGGAAAACAAGCGAAAAAAACGGCCTTCCGCCCCCGGCCGGCGGGGCGGGGCGGGCGAATGAGCCGCCCCCCTTGGTACTGGGGAGCGGCTCATTCGAAGTCTTCCTGGCCCGAAGGCCGGACGACCTCAGACGGCCCGGGTGACCTTTCCGCTGCGGAGGCAGCGGGTGCACACATACACGTGCTTCGGGGTACCGTCGACGATGGCTTTTACGCGTTTGACGTTGGGCTTCCACATCCGGTTGGACCGGCGGTGGGAATGGCTGACCTTGATGCCAAAAGCCACGCCCTTGTCGCAAAACTCGCATTTTGCCATGCTTGCTGCACCTCCTCGGATGAATTGCGCCCTTACGGACAGCTTATCTATAATAGCATCCATACCTTTTGATTGCAA
This sequence comes from uncultured Oscillospiraceae bacterium, assembly GCA_944385885.1. GTDB lineage: Bacteria > Bacillota > Clostridia > Oscillospirales > Oscillospiraceae > Apopatocola. The sequence goes on from CALWYY010000098.1 coordinate 650, forward strand.
GGATTATTTTCTGATTTCTTTTGTTTTTTTCCCGCTTTCCGGTTTCTGTTGCCAAACGCCGGGAAATTGATTAAAATGGTACATATTAAATATAGGGTACACCCCGGGGAGGCCGAAATGAGCAGAACCTATTCCGTGGATCTGAAGACCATTGTGGAGAGCCATAACCTGACGCCGGTGAATCTGTCCGACGATTACGAGCAGGTAAAGATCACCACCTGGGACGTAACACGGCCCGGGCTCCCTTTCGCCGGGTTTTACGATTACTTTGACCCCACCCGGGTGCAGATCATGGGGAAGCTGGAGGCCACCTACCTAAAGGACATGGCCCCGGAGGCACGGTTGGCCAGCATCCGCCGGTACATGTCCACAGGGGTGCGTTTCCTTGTGGTGGCTCATGGGATGCCGGTACCCCCGGAGATGCTGGAGGAGGCCCGGCGAAACAACGTCTGCCTGTTCACCACCGAGCAGTCCACCAGCGATTTCATGGCCCAGCTGATTGTGAGCCTGAACATCTGGCTGGCGCCCCGGACCACTGTCCACGGGGTGCTTATGGAGATCCATGGGGAGGGTGTGCTTATCACCGGGGAGAGCGGGGTGGGCAAATCGGAAAACGCCATGGCTCTCCTGCGCCGGGGCCACCGGCTGGTGGCCGACGACGCGGTGGAGGTCAAGCGCACCTCCCGGGACACCCTTATCGGCTACGCGCCGGAGGTAATCCGCTACTTTATGGAGGTGCGGGGCATCGGCCTGGTGGACGCCCGGCACATGTTCGGCATCGGCGCGGTGAAGCCCGAGCAGGTCATCGACCTGGTGGTCCGTTTTGAGCTCTGGGATAAAAACAAGCACTACGACCGGCTGGGTATCGACACCCAGTACACGGAGATCCTGGGGGTGCAGGTGCCGTACAACGTCATCCCCGTCCGGCCCGGCCGGAACCTGGACGCCATTCTGGAGTTGGCGGCCATGAACAACCGGGAGCGGAAAACTGGATACAACGCCGCCCGGATCCTGGTGGACCGGCACGACCAGTTGATTGATGAAGGAATGGTGGACGATGGCTGATCTGACCCGGCTGATCCGGGACATCCGGGCAAGCTGCCCCGGGCTGACGCTGCTGGAGAATGAGCCCTTGGCCCGGCACTGCTCCTTCCGTATCGGCGGTCCCTGCGCCGCCCTAGCCCTGCCTGCCTCGGAGGAGGAGCTTCTGGATCTGTGCCGGATCCTCCGGCAGGCGGGCCAGGAGCCCCTGGTCATGGGCAATGGCACCAATTTGTTGATTACGGACGCCTATCTCCCCCGGATTGCCCTGCGTCTGGGAGAGGGTCTTTCCCGGGCGGAGCGGCGGGCGGGCAATGTCCTGTACGCCCAGAGCGGCGCCACCCTATCCCAGCTGGCGGTCCTGGCAGCCCGGCAGCGGCTCACGGGGCTGGAGTTTGCCCACGGTATCCCCGGCACCCTGGGCGGCGCCCTGGTGATGAACGCGGGGGCCTACGGCGGGGAGATGAAAGACGTGGCCGTCTCCATCCGGTACCTGGACAGGGAGCTTATCCCCCGGGAAACCGCGGACGGCGGGTTCAGTTACCGCCGCAGCCGCTTTTCCGCCGGCGGGGAACTGATCCTTGGCGCATGTTTGGAGCTGGCCCCGGGAACAGAGGAGGCCATAACGGGCCGGATGCGGGAGTTGGCGGAGCGCCGCCGGGCCAGCCAGCCTCTGGACCAACCCTCCGCCGGCAGCACCTTCAAACGCCCCCCCGGGGCCTTCGCCGCCGCCCTGATCCAGGAGGCGGGGCTCAAGGGTTATTCTGTGGGAGGGGCCATGGTCAGCCCCAAGCACGCCGGGTTTGTGGTCAACACCGGCGGCGCCACCTTCCGGGACGTGCTGGAATTGATGGAACACATTCAAAACACGGTCTACCGCGTCTCCGGCGTCCAGCTGGAGCCGGAAGTACGGATTGTTCGGGAATAGGGATACAATATGGAGTTTTTGATTGTCACCGGCCTATCCGGCGCCGGAAAGACCCAGGCCGCGCATATCCTGGAGGACCTGGATTATTATTGCGTGGACAACATGCCCGTGGCTCTGCTGCTCCCCTTTGCGGAATTCTGCATTGCCTCCCGGGGCCGCTTTGAAAAGGTGGCCCTGGTAACGGACGTGCGTGCCCAGGCAAATTTTGACGCCCTCTTCAAGGCGCTGGACTCCCTGCGGGAGATGGACTGCGTCTGCCGTATCCTGTATATGGAGGCGGCGGAACCGGTGATCGTCCGGCGGTACAAGGAGTCCCGCCGGCGTCACCCTCTCTACGGTCAGGGCCGCACGATTCTGGAAACCGTCCACCTGGAGCGGAAACTCATGGCCCCGGTCCGGGACCGGGCGGATTTTATTGTGGACACCAGCTCCACCAACCTGAGCCAGCTCCACCGGGAGATCAGCCGCCTGCTGGTGGAGGGAGGCAAACAGGCTCTGCCCATCAGCGTCATCGCCTTCGGCTACAAATACGGCCTGCCTTTGGAGGCAGACCTGGTATTCGACGCCCGGTTTTTGCCCAACCCCTACTATGTGGATGAGCTGAAAGCCCTTAGCGGCATGGACGCCCCCGTGTACGACTACGTTCTGGGCCAGCCGGACGCCCAGGCCTTTCTGAAAAAGCTCACGGAGCTGGTGGATTTTCTCCTGCCCCGGTTCCAGGAAGAGGGGAAGCCCTCCCTGACCATTGCGGTGGGCTGCACCGGCGGCCGGCACCGGAGCATCTCCGTGGCTCGGGCGCTGACGGAATACCTTGTGGGCCGGGGCTGCAACGCCCGGCTCATCAACCGGGATTTGAACCGGGCGGGGGACTATGAGTAGCCCCGCCCGCCGCCGGCCGCCCCGGATCGCGGCCATAGGGGGCGGCACCGGCCTGTCCACCATGCTCCGCGGCTTGAAGAAGATCACTCCGGAGATCACCGCCGTAGTCACCGTGGCCGACAACGGCGGCGGCAGCGGCGTCCTGCGCCAGGAGCTGGGCATGCTGCCCCCTGGGGATATACGCAACTGCCTGCAGGCCCTGGCCAATACCGAGCCCACCATGGAGGCCCTGTTGGCCTACCGCTTCCCCTGCGGCTCCCTCCAGGGCCAGAGCTTCGGCAACCTCTTTTTAGCCGCCCTGGACGGTATTTACGGTGGTTTTGAAACGGCGGTGGCCAAGATGAGCGAGGTCCTGGCCATCACCGGACGGGTGCTCCCCGTAACCACCGAGAACATCCAGCTCATAGCGGATTTCTCCGACGGAGCCGCCATTACCGGGGAATCGCAGATCGCCCTGTACAAAAAGGCGGCCGGCGCCCGGATCCAGCGGGTTCGCCTGTGCCCGGAATCCCCCCCTGCCCTCCCCGCCTGCATAGAGGCGATCCGCCAGGCCGACGTAATCCTCCTGGGCCCCGGGAGCCTGTACACCAGCGTCATCCCCAATCTGCTGGTGGACGGGGTGGCCAGGGCCGTACGGGAATCCTCCGCCCTGCGGGTGTGCGTTATGAACCTTATGACCCAGGAGGGGGAGACGGAAGGGTACACCGGGGAAGATCACGTCCGCGCCCTGTTCGACCACGGCGGGCCGGGGCTATTCGACCTGTGTCTGGTCAACGGCCGGCCCATAGACCCCGGCGTGCTGGCGCAGTACCGGCTGGCAGGGTCCGTCCCCATCTCGGCAAATCCGGAACGGCTGGCCTGCTGGGGAGTACGCGTGGAGACCGCGCCGGTGGCCGCCTGGGGGAACGGACGGATCCGCCACGATCCGGACAGCCTCGCCCGGGCCATTCTGCGGCTGTACCGCCGCCGTCCGGCGCCCTGACCTTGCCAAAAAACTGGAGGGATCACATGTCCTTTTCCGCGGAGGCCAAAACCGAGCTGTGCCGCGTCCCCCTGTCCCGGGCCTGCTGTGCCCGGGCGGAGGCCTACGGCGTGCTGCTCTACTGCCATACCTACTCGGGGCGGGAGATCCGGGTGGTCACCGCCTCGGACGCCTTTGCCCTGCGCCTGCCCCGGCTGTTCCGCCGAGCCTTCGGCTTTTCCTTTGACCGGGAGCCGCCGGAAGATGCCCGTGGCAAACGTACGTTCCTGCTCACAAGCCCTGCGCGCATCGCCGCCGTTTTTGCCGCTTTCGGGCAGGAGCCGGCCATCTCCCACCACATCAACTTTGGGATGCTGGAGGAGGACTGCTGCCGGCAGAGCTTTCTGCGGGGGGCTTTTCTGGCCGGGGGCAGCGTCACGGACCCCTCCAAGCGTTACCATCTGGAGTTCTTTACCGGACACCAGAGCGTCAGCCGGGAGGCCTACGCCCTGATGCTGGAAATGGGTTTTTCCCCCAAGGATGCCGCCCGGAACGGCGGATACATCACCTACTTTAAGCAGTCGGAGGCCATCGAGGACGTGCTTACGACCATGGGCGCCCCTCTGGCCGCCATGGGCGTCATGCAGGCCAAGGTGGAGAAGGATATGCGCAACGCCGTCAACCGCCGGGTGAACTGCGACAGCGCCAACGCCGACAAGATCGTCTCCGCCGCCCAGGAGCAGCTGGATGCCATCCGGGAGCTGGACCGGAAATACGGCCTGACCGGGCTTCCGGAGGTGCTCCAGGAAACGGCCATGCTGCGCATTGCCAACCCGGAATCCAGCCTGGCGGAGCTGGCCCGCCTGGCCGACCCGCCGGTGTCCAAAAGCTGCATGAGCCACCGGCTGAAAAAGCTCCTGGAATACCAGGGGGAATAGCCGGGGCCCGTCCCCCGCCGGCCAGGCCCGGCGGCTGAAAAACCGCCGGTATCCCGGCGGTATCGAGGTGTCCTATGTCGTTTGTCCATCTGCATGTGCATACGGAGTACTCCCTGCTGGACGGGGACTGCTGGATCCGGGACCTGGCCCGCCGGGCCAAGGAGCTGGGGCAGACGGCCCTGGCCATCACGGATCACGGGGTCATGTATGGCGCCGTGGCCTTTTACCGGGCCTGTCAGGCGGAGGGGATACGCCCCATCATCGGCTGCGAGGTATATGTGGCGCCCCACTCCCGTTTCGACCGGGACCGGACCGCCGACGGGAGTTACTCCCATCTGATCCTCCTGTGCAAAAACGAAACCGGGTACCGGAACCTCTGCTACCTGGTCTCCTGCGGTTTTACGGAAGGATACTATGTCCGGCCCCGGATTGACTGGGAGCTCCTCCGCGACCACGCGGAGGGGCTGGTGTGCCTGTCCGGATGCATCGCCGGGTACATCCCCCGGTGCCTGCTTCGGGACGACTATGCCGGGGCCCTGGAAAAAGCCCGGGAGCTTCAGGAGATCTTCGGGCCAGACTTCTATCTGGAGATCCAGGATCACCGGCTTCCGGAGGAAAAAAAGGCCGCCGCCGGGCTGCGCCGCCTGGCCCAGGAAACCGGTATCCCCCTGGCCGTCACCAACGACGCCCACTACATCCGCCGGGAGGACGCCCACTACCAGGATGTGCTCATGTGCATCCAGACCGGCAAAACCCTGGACGACCCCAACCGGATGCGCTTTGAAACCCCGGAGCTGTATTTAAAAAGCGAAGAGGAGATGCGCGCCCTCTTCCCCGATCTGCCGGAGGCCTGCGACGTCACGGGGGAGATCGCGGACAAGTGCCGCTATGACTTTTCCTTCGGCCGCTACCACCTGCCGGAATTCCGCCTCCCGCCGGGGGAGACGGACAGCTTCGCCTACCTGCAGAAGCTCTGCCGGGAGGGTTTCGCCCGGCGTTACGGGGAGGGCTCTCCCTCCCTGCGGGACCAGCTGGCCTATGAGCTGAATATGATCCGGCAGATGGGCTTTGTGGATTATTTCCTCATCGTGGCCGACTTTGTGAACTTTGCCAAATCCTCCGGCATCCCGGTGGGACCCGGCCGGGGCAGCGCCGCCGGGAGCATGGTATCCTATACCTTGAACATTACGGACGTGGACCCGGTGAAATACTCCCTGTTCTTCGAACGTTTCCTGAACCCGGAACGGGTGAGCATGCCGGACATCGATATGGACTTCTGCGTCCGCCGCCGGGGAGAGGTTATTGATTATGTAAACCGAAAATACGGCGCCGACCACGTGGCCCAGATCGTCACCTTCGGCACCCTGGCCGCCCGGGGGGCCATCCGGGACGTGGGGCGGGTGCTGAACCTGAGCTACGGGGAGACGGACGCGGTGGCCAAGCAGGTACCCATGTCCCTGAACATCACCCTGGAGGAGGCGCTGCAGGTATCCCGGCCTCTGCGGGAGATGTACGAGGGGGACGAGCGGCTGCACACTCTCATCGACACCGCCCGGGCGCTGGAGGGGATGCCCCGCCACGCCTCCACCCACGCCGCCGGGGTGGTCATCACCCAGCAGCCGGTCTACGAATACGTCCCGCTGGCCAAGAACGACGAGAACATCGTCACCCAGTACACCATGACCACCCTGGAGGAGCTGGGCCTGCTGAAGATGGACTTTCTGGGCCTGCGGAACCTGACGGTGCTGGAGGATGCGGCCGTCCTGGTGCGCCGGGAGAAGCCGGATTTTACCGTGGAGGGGATCCCCATGGACGACCCGCCGGTATACGAGATGCTCTCCGCCGGGCGCACCTCCGGGGTGTTCCAGCTGGAATCCACGGGCATTACAGGGGTGTGCACAGCCCTGCGTCCCCGGTCCCTGGAGGACATCACCGCCATCATCGCCCTCTACCGTCCCGGCCCCATGGACAGCATCCCCAAATTTCTGGAGTGCAGCCGGCACCCGGAAAAGATCACCTACAAGCACCCCAGCCTGCGGCCCATTCTGGAGGTCACCTACGGCTGCATGGTATACCAGGAGCAGGTGCAGCAGGTATTCCGGGAGCTGGCGAGCTACTCCCTGGGCCAGGCGGACGTGATCCGCCGGGCCATGAGCAAGAAAAAGCACGCGGTCATCGACGCCGAGCGGGTGGCGTTCATCCACGGGGACGAGGCCCGGGGCATTCCCGGCTGTGTAAAAAACGGCATTCCGGCCTCGGTAGCCGGGAGCATCTACGACGAGATCGTGGATTTTGCCGACTATGCCTTCAACAAGGCCCACGCCGTCTCCTACGCCTTTGTGACCTACCGCACGGCGTATATGAAATGCCACTGGCCCCGGCAGTACATGGCGGCCCTGCTCACCTCCGTGCTGGACAACAGCGCCAAGGTAGCCGAGTACATCGCCGAGTGCCGGGAGATGGGCATCCGCCTGCTCCCTCCGGACGTAAACGAATCCGACGCGGACTTCACCGTGGTGGGGGAGAACATCCGTTTCGGCCTGGTGGCCATCAAGGGCATCGGCCGGGGGTTTATTGACGCGCTGATGCAGGAGCGCCGCGCCAACGGCCCTTTCCGGGCCCTGGACGAGTTCTGCCGCCGGCTCTACGGCCGGGACCTGAACCGCCGGGCGGTGGAATCTCTGATCCGGGCGGGAGCCTTTGACAGCCTGGGCTTTCGCCGCCGGGCGCTCTTGCAGGTGGTGGGCCAGGTACTGGACGGCATCGCGGGGGAGAGCCGGAAGAACATCCAGGGCCAGATGGATCTTTTCGGCCTGGCCGCCGGAGAGGACGCCCCGGCGCCGGACGCCCTCCGGTTGCCGGATGTGCCGGAGTTCAGCCGCCAGGAACTCATGGCCATGGAGCGGGAGACCACGGGGCTGTATCTCACCGGCCATCCCATGGACGAGTACCGGGACCGGGCCCAGAAGGCGGGGGCCGTGCCCATTGGCTCCATTCTGTCCGACTTTGGGGAAGGCACGCCCCAGCGGTATCGGGACGGGCAGGAGGTCACGCTGGCCGGCGTGGTGGCCTCCTCCAAAACCCGCACCACCAAAAACAACACGCTTATGAGCTACATCACCCTGGAGGACGACACAGGCTCCATGGAGCTGCTGGCATTTCAGAGGGCGTTGGACACCGGGGGCCGCTATATCAAAGACGCCGCCGCCCTGCTGGTCCAGGGCCGGATCTCCCTGCGGGACGAGAAGGAGCCGCAGCTGATGGTGGACGCCATCCGGCCGCTGTCGGATTTGGAAAGCGCCGGGCCGGCAGAGGACGCCGGCTCCGGGGAGGCGGGAGGACGGACGATCTATCTGCGCCTGCCGGGCCGGGATCACCCCCTGTTCCGCCGGGTGTGCCTGCTGCTGACCATGTTCCCCGGCCAGGAGCGGATGGTGGTGTATTTCCAGGACACGAAAAAGCGCATGGCCGCTTCCTGCCGGATCCACCCCGCCCTGCTGGACGAGCTCCGGGAACGTGCGGGGGATGAAAACGTGGTTGTCCGGTAACCGGCCCGGGAGACAAGGCTTTCCGCCGGCCGGCAAGGCGGGTCGTCCCCCATGGGCGCGCTTTTCAAAAGGCACGTATTCCTCCCCAACGGGTACAGCCGGGGCCGTGCGGCCCCGGCTGCGCTTGTACTCCGCCGGCTGAGAATCGTTCTCCCAGGCGCGGGATCCCGGAGAAAATGGATCCCATATGTTTTGCCGCAGAACCCGGCGGGAAGAAATCCCGCCGGGGGTTTTCCTTTGCCGGTGCCTCCCAACGCCTATCGTGGCGTTTGATCTCTTCCATGGGCGGAGGCGGCGTTTGGAACGCCGCCTCCGCCCAATTTCTTTTCCTCCGCCTTTATTTCCAGCGGGCCAGCAAGCTGCCCCACAGTTCCACCAGCCGGAACCGGATCTCAGCGCCCTCCCCTTCCTGCTCAATAAGCCGGACCTGATCCTCGCTCAGGGCGGAGACGGCCTCCTCTCGGGTAATGGACTGGGTGCACAGAGGCGGATATACCACGCACCACCAATTCTGCCCTGCCCCTTCGCCCAGCACGATCCGCAAGGACACGTATTCCCCGGCGGGCAGGGAAAAGGTGTCGTATTCCCGGGTAGGGTATACCTCCCGATCCAGGGTGGCCGCGACCTGGCTCTCACCGCTGGTCCCACGGGCCAGCTCCTCCAGCTCCGGCAGGAGCTGTTTCAGGACTTCCTCCGCCTCCCGGACGTCCGCCACGCCCTCCAGCGCCGGTTCCAGATATGCCAGCACCGCGTCCCGTACCTGGAGCTTCACCGCCTGGTCCTCCGGGCTGTCGGACACGGCGATTACGTGCAGCCGGATCACCTTTTCCGCCAGGTCCCGCTGGACAGCCCCCGCCCTCACACCGGTCAGGAGCGCCACGCATACGGCCGCCAGCAGCGCCGTCTCCCAACGTCTCAGCCGTTTCATTTTCATGGTCTGCATACAAAAAACCGCCTTGCTGTGATCTTTTACACTCACAGTATGGGCGGTTTTGCGCCGGATTAAACCGGCCGGGCCAAGGAAACGGAAAAAAGTTCCCGATAGGTCAGTATTTGGCGTATCCGGAGGGACTCCATCAGGCACAGCCGTTCCACCCGGAAGGAAACCGGCTCCACGGTCAGCTGCGCCGGAGCGAATCCCGGGGCGCACACCCGCCGGGCCAGGGTCAAATGAGGACAGAATTCCCGGCCAGGAGGGGCAAAGCCCGCCCCGCGCAGAGCGGCGTCCAGGCCGGCCGCCAGGTCCGCCAGAGGGGGCGAAGGCGCCAGGCCGACCCACCAGGTGTCCCCATCCCGGCCTGCAAAACGGCCCGCGCCGCCCAGGGTCAGGGGAAACGGCTCCCGGCCCGCCCCGGCCTGCCCCATAACCCGCCGGAGAACCGGCAGGGCGGAGGGGGGCGTCTCCCCCAGAAACGCCAGGGTCAGGTGGTAGTTCTCCCGCCGGGAGAAGCTGCCTTTCCGGGCCCGGGTCCGGAGCCGGCCGGAGGCGTCTTCCAGGGCATCTGCCGCCGCGGGCGGCAGGGGCACGGCCAGAAACAGCCTCATCCCACCGCCTCCGGCGTGGGTTCCGTCGTAGGCTCCGGCCGTTCCACATCCGTCACAATGGTGCAGCCGGGGAGCTGCTGCTGCAGCCAGTCGATCTGTTCGGCCGTAAGGGCCGGGTTGCCGGTGAGATCCAGCAGCCGCAGAGACGTACAGTTGGCCAGATGAGAGATATAGTCAATGCTGTTATAGCTCAGGTCCAGCTCCTCCAGGGCCATGCAGTTGGCCAGGGGGTAAATGTCCCGAACCAGGTTGTGGCTCAGATCCAGCTTCCGCAGGCTGGTCATCCCGGACAGGGCGGAGATATCCTGCAGGTTGTTAAACCCCAGGATCAGCTCCTCCATCCCCGTCAGGCCGCTGAGGGGGGATAGGTCCGTCAGTCCGTTGCCGTACAGCACCAGCCGGCGCAGTTCCAGGAAGGTCTCCAGCCCCGCCACGGAGGTAAGGCCGCAGCCGGTGAGATCCACAGCCTGCATATCGGACGTGAGGACCTGCCCGCCCAGCTCTACGGTGAAGTATACCTCGTCATGATATATCTCACAGTACGGCAGGGCGGTCTTCAGCCGCTCCAGCCCTTCCGCCGTAAGGGACGGGTTTTCCGTCAGATCCAGGTAGGTCAGGCGCTGGAAGGAGCAGAGGAAATCCAGATCCCCGTCCTCCAGGCCGGTGTTGGAAAGATACAGCACGCTCAGCTGCGGCAGACCCTGGAGAGTGTCCAGGCTCTCCAGGGGGTTGCCGGACAGGTTCAGCTCCTGGAGCTTCAGGCAGTAGGAAAGCTTGGAGATATCGGAGATCCCCCGGTTGGACAGGTCCAGCAGCTCCACATCCTCGGTAAAGGCCACGCCCCCCAGGCTGATGGGCCGGGCCCCCTCCACAGTACTGTCGTTGAAGATGCGGCACTGGGGCATGGCCGCCTGCAGGTCCTCCAGCACATAGTCCGCCACGGACACCCCCTGCATGGACAGAGTGGTCAGGGCCGTCAGCCGGGTCAGGGGCGTCAGGTCGGTCAGGGGGTTATTGTCCAGATACAGGGTGCGCAGGGCCGTCAGGCTCGTCAGAGGCGTCAGGTCCGTGATCCGGTTCCCGGACAGGTACAGGGTCCGCAGCCGGGTGAGGGAGGACAGGAAGGACACGTCCGTAATGCCGCAATTGGTCAGGGACAGCGTAGTCAGCTGGCTCAGGGAGGCGATAGCCTCCCGGTCCGCATCCGTGAGGGTGCGCCCGCTGAGATCAAAGCTCTCCACACCCGGATCCACTGTTTTGGACCCGATGGTGATGCCCCCCTCCAGCGGCGCCTGGGTGGGCAGGGCCGTGGGGGAGGTTACCTCCTCCTCAGGCTCCTTCGTCCAGTTCCCCTGGAGCAGCAGGGCCATCAGCGCCGCCGCCAGCACCACAAACAGAGCCGCCGCCGTTATATAAAGGATTTTTTCCTTTTTTCCATCTCTGCGCATACGGTCTCTCTCCTATGTATATCCCATCCGGCGCGGGCGCCGGGCACGGTTGCACGTTTCCAAAAACAGGTACTATTGTATTATATGCCTTCCGGCCCCGTTCGTCAAATCCCACCTTCCTGCCTGGGTATGGGAAAACGGCGCCGCGTCCCGAAGGAAGCGGCGCCGTTTCCGGAAACCAGTCAGCGCTCCGGAAGCCAGGCTCCCGGGTCCACGCTCACCCCATCCTGCCGCATGGCAAAGTGAAGGTGGCATGCCTCACCGATCTCGCACAGGGCGGTGGTTCCCACCGCGCCGATGACCTGGCCCACCTCTACCTGGTCGCCCACGTTTACCGTGGGAACCGTGTTCAGGTTGGCGTAGATCCCCGTCAGGCCGTTGCCGTGGTCGATCTCCACCACGGAGCCGTACAGGTCGTCCTGATATACGGCCGTGACGGTGCCGTCTCCGGCGGCCATCACCGGCGTGCCCAGGTCGGCGGCGATATCCCAGCCCTCGTGAGTGCGCCAGTCGGCCATGGTGCGGTCATAGGTCAGGGCCTCCATGCTGTGGCCCCGGTCCACCGGGCCGCTTACCGGCCAGATAAAGTAATCCGCCGCCAAGGTCTCCTGGGCCGCTTCCGTCGGCGCCTGGGTGGGTTCGATGGTGGGAGACGGTTTCATCTCTTCCTCCACCGCCGGAACCTCCGGTTCCAGGATCACTGACTCCTCCGTCTCCTCCATCACAGGGACGATCGGCTCAATGACCGGCCGGCTCTCCTCGCCCGCCGAGGCGTTGGTGATGGTTTCCGGGTCCATGCCGGTCTCGTCTTCTACATTAGCCCTGCTTCCGGCGGCCATCAGCCAGATCGACGTGGCGATCACGGCCGCGCTCAGAAGAAGGACTATGTAGTAGCCCTTCCCGGCAAAGAATGTTCCCAGCTTTTCGCCGAGATTTTTCTTTTCCTCCATGATTAACCTCCTGCTTTTGGATTCCGAGGCTATTTTTACCGTCCCTTTCCCGGTTTATACATAAAATTTTCCATCGTTCACAGTTTGTTTGCAGAAAAAACACAGTCTGTTTAGGAAACTTCTCCCGAAATTGCGTATCATACAATCACTGGAAGGGAACAGCAGCTTCCAGGTTACATTCCCTCCAACATTTCTTTCCCTCTCATTTCTCCCAAGGGCTCCGTCAGCCCGGCGGCCATCTCCCCTCCGGCCGTCATTGACGGACAAAAAGCGGAACGGCTTCAGCCGTTCCGCTTTTCTATACTGCCTGGCGCCATGCGCCGGGCATTTTTATTCCTCTTCCCGGACCACCTGGATGCTCAGCTCGTCCAGCTGCCGCTGCTCCACCCGGGAGGGCGCACCCATCATCACATCCTGGGCGTTCTTGTTCATGGGGAAGGGGATGATCTCCCGGATGGAGCTCTCCCCTGCCAGGAGCATAACCATCCGGTCGATACCCGGGGCAATGCCCGCGTGGGGCGGGGCGCCGTAGCAGAAAGCGTTGTACATGGCGGGGAACTTGGCCTTCACGTCCTCCTCCCCCAATCGGACCATCTCAAAGGCCTTGATCATAATATCGGGGTCATGGTTACGCACCGCGCCGGAGGACAGCTCCACCCCGTTGCACACCAGATCGTACTGATAGGCATAGATGCTCAGCGGGTCCACTTCCCCCCGCTCCGCCGCCAGCAGGATCTCCAGCCCCCCATTGGGCATGGAGAAGGGGTTGTGGCAGAACTCCAGCTGGCCGGACTCCTCCCCGATCTCGAACATGGGGAAATCCACAATCCAGCAGAATTCGTACCGCTGGGCGTCCATATGCCCGGGCACGGCGGCGCCGGCCATTTTCAGCATCACCCCGGCGGTCTTCCGGGCCTCGTCCCGACCGCCAGCGGCAAACAGCACCAGCGTCCCGGCCGTCAGGCCCAGTTTCTGGGTTAGGGCCTCCTCCCGGCCGGCAAAGAACTTGGCCACGCCGCCAGCCAGGACTCCGGTCTCGTCCATCCGCAGCCAGTAGGGCTTCTGCCCGGCCTGGACCTGCACGTCGGCGCAGAGCTTGTCGATCTGCTTGCGGGTAAGCTGGCAGCCGGAGACCGGCACGGCCTTTACCACGCCGGCGGCAAAAGGCTCAAACCCCGTCTCCCTGGCCAGGTCCGTCACGTCCGTCACCGTCAGGTCAATGCGCAGGTCCGGCTTGTCGGACCCGTAGGTCTCCATGGCATCGTTGTAGGAAATGCGCCGGAAGGGGGCGGTGGAGGCCGTCTTATACAGGCCGTAGCGGGAGAAAATGGGGGGCAGTACATCCTCCAGGACGGCGAACACATCCTCCTGGGTGGCAAAGGCCATCTCCATATCCAGCTGGTAGAACTCCCCCGGAGACCGGTCGCCCCGGGCATCCTCGTCCCGGAAACAGGGGGCGATCTGGAAATACCGGTCAAAGCCGCTGGTCATAAGCAGCTGCTTGAACTGCTGGGGGGCCTGGGGCAGGGCATAGAACTTGCCGGGGTGCTTCCGGGACGGCACCAAGTAGTCCCTGGCCCCCTCGGGGGAGGAGGCGGTGAGGATGGGCGTGGTGATCTCCAGGAAGCCGTGGTCCATCATGGCCTGGCGGATGGCAGCCACCACCTGGCAGCGCAGGACGATGTTGTTTTTCACCGCGGGGTTGCGCAGATCCAGGTACCGGTACTTCAGGCGGGCCGTCTCGTCCGCCTCCCGGCTGCGGCTGATCTCAAAAGGCAGCTCGTTATACCGGCACCGGCCAAGGACCCGGATCTCCTGGGGCACCACCTCCACCTGTCCGGTCTCCTGCCGGGGGTTGGGGTTCTCCCGCAGGCGCACCGTACCTGTCACGGAGATGGTGCTCTCTTTATTGATGGCCTTTACCGTGCGCATCATCTCCCCGGTTTCCACCACCACCTGGGTGGTGCCGTAGAAATCCCGGAGCACGACAAAAGCGAAATTGTTGCCCACCTCGCGGACATTCTCCATCCAGCCGACCAACGTCACCTGCTGGCCGGCCTGGGCCGCCCGCAGCTGGCCGCAGGTATGGGTTCGGGATTGGGTCATATCTCCATCGTCCTTTCACTACTCTATTGTCAAACGCACTCCGATATTATACACGCCCTTTCCCCTCAATGCAAGACGCCTCGGCCGTGCCGTTTGACAACATTTTTGGCGGGCGCGTCCTACAATGGGATCCATGGACGTAATCTATGCCGACGAGCTGTTCGCGCTCAACGGGATCATCGACTATCTGCTGCTGCTCTCCGCGGCACGGCTGCGGGGCGGTGTCCTGCGCCGGGGCCGGTTCGCCCTGGCGGCGGTGCTGGGAGGGGGGTACGCCCTGGCGGCGGTTCTCCCGGGCCTGGCATGGCTTCAGAGCCTGGGGATAAAACTGGCGTTGTCCCTGGCCATGGCCTGGATAGCCTACGGAGGCGGGGCGGGGCTATGGAAGAGCTGGGCCTGTTTTTTGGGGCTGTCGGCAGCCTTCGGCGGCGCGGTATACGGCGCGTCTCTGCTGGCCGGCGGCGCCGGCGGGCCGGTGCCTGTGTCCCTGCGCGTACTGGTTTTATCCTTTGGGGTCTGCTACGCGGCACTGCGGCTGTTTTTCGGCCGGTTTTTGGAGCGGAGGGAACGGGCGGTGGTGCCGGTGGAGGTGGAGTTGGGGGCTGGCCGGGCCGTATTCCGCGCCTTACGGGACACGGGCAACGGGCTGTATGACCCTGTGAGCGGCCGGCATGTGCTGGTAGCCGACACCGCCGCCCTGGCCTGCCTGTTCCCCGCCGGGGTCCCGCTGCCCGGGCCGGAGGAATCCCCGCCTCAGGTATTCCGCCGGCTTTCGCCCCTGCCTCCTTTCCGGGGCCGCCTGCGACTGGTCCCCTACTCCGCTGTGGGTACGGACCGGGGTCTGCTGGTTTGTTTCCGCCCGGACCGGCTCACCGTGGAGGGTCGGCAGGAGGATATGCTCATTGCCCTGTCTCCCACGCCCCTGTCCGAGGCGGGGGAATATTCCGCCGTGGTCTGACCCGGCGCAAAAGGAGGTATTTCTATGATCCGAAAATGGCTATCCCTGGTATGGCACCGCCTGCGCCGCCTGTTTGCCCCGCCGGGCCTGCGGTACATCGGCGGCAGCGACGTGCTGCCCCCGCCCCTGGACCGGGAGGCGGAGGAGGATGCGCTCCGGCGCCTGGTAAAGGGAGACGGCGACGCCAAAGACCGGCTCATTGAACACAACCTGCGCCTGGTGGTCTACATCGCCCGGCGGTTTGAAAACACCGGCGTGGGGCTGGAGGACCTGATCTCCATTGGGACCATCGGCCTAATCAAAGCCGTGGAGACATTTAACCCCAGCAAAAATATCAAGCTGGCCACCTACGCCTCCCGCTGCATTGAAAACGAGATCCTCATGCACCTGCGCAAGCTCTCCGGCCAAAAGACGGAGGTGAGCTTTGACGAGCCGCTGAACACCGACTGGGACGGCAACGAGCTGCTGC
>CALWYY010000099.1 GCA_944385885.1 uncultured Oscillospiraceae bacterium
AAACCATTTATCGATCGCTGTTTCCAGCTCTCAAAGTAATTCCAGGATCCTTTCGGATCCCCGGAAACCCTTTCCGGTGCTTATTTGCATAAGCTTTCCTTCCTTGTTCAATTTACAAGGTACACAACGCCCGCGGGGCCCGAGCAACTCGTTTCCCGTGGGGCGCTTTGCTAATATACCACCGGTTTTTGCGGTTTGTCAAGGGTTTTTCTCAAGATTTTTTCAGGATTTTGCCCCCGTTTTGTCTGGGTCTAAATATTGTGTTTTTTCTCGGGCATACTGTCTATATGTTTGATATTTGGAAAAAATTTACCGCCCCCTCCTCCCCGGAGGAAACCCCCGGCACGGCCTCCACCGCCGGGGTCGCGGCGCTGTTTGCCGGCTGCGCGGACTTCACCCAGCGGGCCGTGCGGGTGGGGCGCACCCGGCTCACCGCCCAGGTGTGCTGGCTGGACGGCCTGGTCTCCTCTCCGGAGGCGGCCGAGGACGTGCTGCGCCCCCTGTCCCGCCTGGACGCCCGGGGGACCGTGTGGCAGGTGCTGAACGCCATTCAGGCCGGGGGCGTATACTGCCCGTCGGTGCGCCGGCACCGGGACGACGCGGCCCTGGCCCAGGACCTGGCCCAGGGCTGCGTGGCGGTGATCTTCGACGAGGCGGGCACCGGCCTGTCCTTTGAAGCCCGGGCCACGGCGGGCCGGAGCGTATCGGCCCCCTCGGTGGAAAAGACCATCCTGGGCGCCAAGGACGCCTTTGTGGAGACGCTCCGGGTGAACACCTGCCTGGTGCGCCGGCATCTCCGGGACCCGGCTCTGAAGCTCTGGCAGACCACCGTGGGCCGCCGGTCCCGGACGGCAGTATCCGTTTTCTACCTGGCCGGCGCCGCCCGGGAGGATCTGGTCAACCAGGTAAAGGCCCGGCTGGAGGCGCTGGATATCGACGGCGTCACCGCCCTGGGGGACTTGGAGCAGTACCTGGCCGACCGGCCCCGGGGCGTCTTCCCCCAGGCCCTGCACACCGAGCGCCCCGACCGCTTTGCCCGGTCCCTGCTCCAGGGCCGGGTGGGTATCCTGGCCGACGGCCTGCCCGTGGGCATCCTCCTGCCGGGCACCCTGCCGGAAATGCTCCATGTCCCCGAGGACCGGGCCCGTCACGCCCTGGTGGCCTCTGGCCTGGTCCTTCTGCGCTGGGTATCCCTGTTTCTGTCCCTGGCCCTGCCCGCCCTGTTCGTGGCCGTGGCCATGTTCCACCCGGAAATGATCCCCTACCGCCTGCTTCAGTCCATCATCCGCTCCAAGCAGGAGGTGCCCTTTGGCACCGCCGCGGAGATCCTGGGAATGCTGGCTGCCTTTGAGCTTCTTCAGGAGGCGGGGATCCGCCTGCCCGACCCGGTGGGCCAGACGGTGTCCATCATCGGGGCCCTGATTGTGGGCCAGTCGGCGGTGGAGGCCCGGGTCATCAGCCCCATCGCCGTGATCGTGGTGGCCCTGGCCGGTATTGCCGGGTACACCCAGCCCAGCCAGGAGCTGGGCGCCGCCATCCGGCTGTGGCGGTTCCTGCTGGCCCTGTGTTCCCTGGCTCTGGGGCTTTACGGGATGATGGCCGGCCTGATGCTGCTACTGTGGCGGCTGTGCGATATGGAATCCCTGGGCGTGGCCTATATGTACCCGGCCTGCGACGGGGAACGGGGCAGCCTTCTCCGGGTCCTCTTCCGCCCGCCCCTGCGGCTGGAAAAGAAGCCCCGGCGGAAAGGAGGGCGGAACCCTTGAAAGGCTGGTCCTGTCTTGCGGCCATCGCCGCGGCGGCGGTGGTCTTCAGCGGCTGCTCCGGCGACGGCTCTATCTACTCCAACCTGCGGGAGATCGAAAAGCTGCAAATTATACAGACCATGGGCTTCGACATGGCCCAGGGCCGGGTCACGGTCTCCATCTCCTCCGGCCCGGCCCAGGGGGAGCTGCCGTCGGTGAAGCTGGCGGCGGAAGGCGACAGTATCTCCCAGGCCCTGGACCACCTTCAGGACTGGGCCGCCCGGGAGGAACTGTTTTTCGCCCACGTGCGGTTTGTGGTCATCGGCGAGCAGGCCGCCCGGGAGGGCCTGGCAGACGTCCTGGATTTCTTCCAGCGCAATACCCAGACCCGGCTGGCCCTGCCGGTGTTTATCGTCCGGGGCGGGACGGCCCGGGAGCTGGTCACCTGCCCCGGGGACGACCTGTATGAGATCACCTCCATCCTCTCCTCCGTGCAGCGGGATACGGAAAAGCAGGGCTCCGCCCACTGTTTTACCCTGCTGGACATTGCCCAGCGCCT
Source organism: uncultured Oscillospiraceae bacterium (assembly GCA_944385885.1). Classification (GTDB taxonomy): domain Bacteria; phylum Bacillota; class Clostridia; order Oscillospirales; family Oscillospiraceae; genus Apopatocola. The sequence continues at coordinate 2,305 of CALWYY010000099.1, forward strand.
GGCCCGCAGCGGGGCGGCCCTGTGCTGTACCGTCACCGCCGCCCAGACCGGGGAGAACGTCCCCTCCGCCCAGGAGGGCACCGTCACCGCCCTGGAAACCGGCTACGCCGTGCTTCAGGACGGCCGGCTGGCCTTCTGGCTGGACCGGGAGGAGACCCAGGGGACCAACCTTCTCCTGGGCCTGGCCGGGTCGGAGAGCGTCACCCTGCCGGACGGGCGGGGCGGGCGGGTGACCCTGGAGCTGGCCGGGGGCCGCGCCTCCATCCGGCCTCTGCCGGGCGCGGACGGGGCCCTGGGGGCGGCGGTGGAGCTGTCCTATCAGGCGGGGGTGGTCCAGGCCGCCGGAGGGGACGTCCCCAGCCCGGAGACCTTAGCCGGCCTGGACCGGGAGCTGCCCGGCCGGCTGGAGGCCCGGGTGCTCGCCGCCCTGGAGGCCGCCGGCCGGACCGGGGCGGATTTCCTGGAGCTGGGCCGTACCC
>CALWYY010000100.1 GCA_944385885.1 uncultured Oscillospiraceae bacterium
GCCGCAGGGCCACGGCCATGGAGGAATCCTTCTTCCGGCGCACCGCCGAGCTGGGGTCGTCCTCCATGGTGATGACATCCGGCGCATCCACCACCGTCACCCGCGGTTCCCCGACCGCCCCATACTCCTGCAGGCAGGCTCGTATCGCCTCCGCCCGGCCCACCAGGGCCACATCCACCTGGAACTCCCGGGCCGCGTCCACCCCGCCCCGGACGATCTCCCGGGGGGCATTGTCGCCGCCCATGGCGTCTATAAGGATACGCATGTCCACAACTCCCCTTTCCTCTTCTCGTCCACGATGGCCAAAGCCCGCTGCGAGAGCTCCATATTCCGGTTCCTCTTGCCCCGGACCCGCCGGTCCAGAGGGGAAATAATGCCGAAATTGATGTTCATGGGCTGAAAATCCCCCACGCTCCCTCGGGATACGTACAGGCTCAGCGCCCCGGTGGCCGTCTCCTGGGGCAGGTCCAGCGCCGGCAGGCCCAGCAGCTCCGCCGCCGTCTCCAGCCCCGCCAGCATCCCCGAGGCGCAGGACTCCACATACCCCTCCACTCCCGTGATCTGGCCGGCAAACCGAATCCGGGGCTCCTCCCGGAGCCGGTAGTACCGGTCCAGCAGCTCCGGGGAATGCAGATAGGTGTTCCGGTGCATTACCCCATACCGGACAAACTCCGCCTCCCGCAGCGCCGGGATCATGGAAAAGACCCGCCGCTGCTCCGGAAAGGCCAGGTGCGTCTGGAACCCCACCAGATTGTACAGCGTCCCGTCGGCGTTGTCCCGGCGCAGCTGCACCACCGCATACGGCTCCCGCCCCGTCCGGGGATCCCGGAGCCCCACCGGCTTCATGGGCCCGTACCGCAGGGTATCCGGCCCCCGCCGGGCCATTACCTCCACCGGCATGCACCCTTCAAAAACGCCCCCGTCGTCAAACCCGTGCACCGGCGCCTCCCGGGCGGAAACCAGCTCCCGCCAAAATGCCGTGTACTCCTCTTCGCTCATGGAACAGTTTACATAATCCGCCGTCCCCCGGCCGTACCGGGAGGCCAGAAAGGCCTGGGTCATGTCCAGGGAGTCCCACGTGACAATGGGCGCCACCGCGTCGTAGAAGTGCAGCCCTTCCGACCCGGTGCGCGCCCGGATCGCCTCCGCCAGAACGTCCGCGGTGAGGGGGCCCGTGGCAATTACCGCCGTCCCTTCGGGGATGGCCGTGACCTCCTCTTCCCGGATCTCCACGTTCGCCCTTCCCCGCAGATGTTCCGTGACCTCCCGGGCAAAGCCCTCCCGATCCACTGCCAGGGCCCCGCCCGCCGCCACCCGGTGCCGGTCGGCGCACTGCAGGATCAGGCTCCCCATGCGCCGCAGCTCCTCTTTGAGCAGCCCCACCGCGTTGGTCAGCTCGTCGCTGCGCAGGGAGTTGGAGCATACCAGCTCTGCAAACCAGGGAGATACGTGGGCTGGGGTCATTTTCTTTGGTTTCATCTCTATCAGGCGCACCGGGATCCCCCGGATGGACAGCTGCCAGGCGCACTCCGCCCCGGCCAGCCCCGCGCCTACAACCGTTACCGGGGTCATTCCGTCTTGCCCGCCGTCTCCGGCGGCTCCGTCCCCTCCGCCGGGCCGGTCTTGTCTGCAGCGGCCTTCTTTTTGTAGCCCCGCTTGTCCTCCGGAAGGAAGTTCTCACACTCCGGATTGACGCAGAAGGGTTTGCGCTGCCCCTTACCGGACAGCTTGAACATGCTCTTGCCGCAAACCGGGCACCGGTCCTTTACCGGCACGTCCCAGGTCATAAACCCGCACTCCGCCCCCTTTTCGCAGGCGTAATAGGTGTACCCTTTCTTGGACGTGCGCTTGAGGATACGGCTGCCGCAGCGTGGGCAGCTGCCGGGCATCTCGATCACCAGCGGTTTGGTAAAGTCGCACTCCGGGTACCCCGGGCAGGCCAGAAACCGTCCAAAGCGCCCGCTCTTGATCACCAGGTTCCGGCCGCATTTGTCGCAGATCTCCTGGGTGACCTCATCGGGCACCTTGATGTGCGTGCCCGCCAGCGCCTCCTCGGCGGCGTTGTACTCCCGGTCGAAATTGCCGTAAAAGTCCTCCAGCACGTTCCGCCAGGGGACCTTCCCCTCCTCAATCTCGTCCAGCTTCTCCTCCATGTTGGCGGTGAACTTCATATCCACCACGTCCGGGAACCGCTCCATCATCAGGGTGGTTACCACCTCCCCCAGGGACGTGGGACGCAGGTATTTTCCCTCCTTGGCCACGTATTCCCGGCCGGTAATGGTGCTGATGGTGGGGGCGTAGGTGGACGGCCTGCCGATCCCCTTCTCCTCCATGGCCCGGATCAGGGTGGCCTCCGTGTATCGGGCGGGCGGCTGGGTAAACTGCTGTTCCCGGTTCAGCTTCTCCAGCTTCACCGTCTCCCCCTCCTCCAGCTGGGGCAGCGGTTTCTTTCCTTCCGGTTCCTCCTCGTCCCCGTGGTCCTCGTACACGGCGGTATACCCGGCAAATTTCAGCTCAGAATGGTTGGCCTTAAAGCAATGCCCCGCGCTCATCGCGTCGATGGCCACGGTATCGTACACGGCATTGGCCATCTGGCTGGCGGTAAAGCGCCCCCAGATCAGCCGGTAGAGCCGGTACTGCTCCGGAGTCAGGTCTTTTTTCACCCGTTCCGGGGTCAGCTTGACGTCGCTGGGCCGAATGGCCTCGTGGGCGTCCTGGGCTCCGGCCTTGGTCTTGTACTGCCGGGGCTTGCCGAAATAGTACTCCTCCCCATACCGGCCACGGATGAAATCCGCCGCCGCCGCCAGCGCGTCGTCAGACAGGCGCAGGGAGTCGGTGCGCATGTAAGTGATCAGGCCCACGGCCCCTTCGCCCTCCAGCTCCACGCCTTCGTACAGCTGCTGGGCAATGCTCATGGTGCGCCGGGGCGTCAGGCCCAGGCGCCGGCTGGCCTCCTGCTGCAGGGTGGAGGTGATAAAGGGTGGCGACGGGCTGCGCTGTTTCTGCCCCCGCTTCACGTGGGTGATCTGCCAGGGGGCCTTCTCCACCTCCCGGGCAACCTCTTCCACCTCCGCCGCGCTGTGCAGTTCCCGTTTCTTGTCGGCGCTGCCATAGTACCGGGCGGTGAAGCTTCCCTTTTTCCCGTCGCGGTTGAGCACCGCGTCCAGGTGCCAGTATTCCTCCGGCTGGAACCGCCGGATTTCGTTCTCCCGGTCCACCACCATGCGGATGGCCACCGACTGCACCCGCCCCGCTGACAGGCCCCGGCGGACCTTTCGCCACAGCAGCGGGCTCAGCTTATATCCCACTATCCGGTCCAGAATCCGCCGGGCCTGCTGGGCATCCACCAGGTCCTGGTCAATGTCCCGGGGATGGGCAATGCTCTCCTGCACCACCTTTTTGGTGATCTCATTAAAGGTCACCCGCCTGGCTTTTTCGTCCGGCAGTTGAAGAAGCTCCTTCAAGTGCCAGGATATGGCCTCCCCTTCCCGGTCCGGGTCGGTGGCCAGATAGACCGTCTTCGCACTCTTTGCGTTCTTTTTCAGCTCGTCGATCACATCGCCGCGCCCGCTGACCGGGATATATTCTGGGATGAACCCCCCTTCAATATCCACGCCCAGCTTGCTCTTGGGCAGATCCCGCAGATGGCCCATGGAGGCCACTACCTTGTATCCGCCGCCAAGGTATTTCTCAATGGTTTTGGCCTTGGCCGGGGACTCCACGATCACCAAGTCCTTTTTTCCCTGTGCCATATTAACGTCCTTACTCCAGATTCAATGCGTATTGTTTGCCCGGGCACGGGCGTACCGCTCCCCGAATGGAGAGTACTGTCAGCTCCGCCAGCGCCTGGTTGGCCGGCAGTCCCGTTTCGGAAATGATCTCATCCACGTGTTTTTCCCCGCCGGTCAAAACCCGCAGGATTTTCCGCTGGTCCTGGGAAAACCCCGCCAGCCGGCTTTCCCAGTCACTATAAGATATCCCCGGCGGCTTGTCAATGTCTGATTTCCGTCTTTCTTCCTCAAAATCCGCCGGAAAAGCCTCTCCGGGCAGGTCCGGTCTGTCTGGTTTCCGCTCCGGCCCGGGAGCCGGCGGCTGGGCCGGACCGACAGGGGCACGATTCCTCCCCGGCGCAATCCGACCGGGAAACAGGCCCACGTACTCCTCTAAGATGTCCACGCCGCAGGTCACCGCCCGGGCGCACTCCCGCAGCAGGCGGTTACTGCCCAGGCAGCCGGGGTTGTCCGCGTTCCCCGGTACGGCAAACAGGTCCCGCCCCTGTTCCAGAGCCAGGTTGGCTGTGATAAGCGCCCCGCTTCGCTCCGGAGCTTCCACAATGCATACTCCCAGGGACAGGCCGCTGATGATCCGGTTCCGCCGGGGAAAGTTCTCCGGCAGGGTGGGATACCCGGGCGGAAACTCGCTGACCACCGCTCCGGTAGCCGCCACATCCTCAATCAGAGCGCTGTTCTGAGATGGATAGTTCACGTCAATGGCGCTGCCCAGAACGCCGATGCAGCCGCCGGACGCCAGCAGCGCTCCCCTGGCCGCGGCGCCATCGATCCCCAGAGCCAGCCCCGTCACCACGCAGCCGCCCGCCGCTGCCACCTCCCGGCCCAGCTGCATCCCCATCTTCACTCCATAGGCGCTGGCGCTTCGCGTTCCCACCAGCGCCACCGTTGGCAGCTCGTCCACAAACGGCAGACGGCCCCGGACATACAGTACCGGCGGCGCGTCGTAGATCTGCGCCAGCCGCTGGGGATACCCGGCGTCCTGCCGGGCAATGATGTGGATTCCCTTCCTCAGGCACACATCCAGAATACGTTCCGTCTCCGTCAGATCCCGATTCTCCAGTGCCCGGCGTTCCCGGTCCAAAAGACCGTTTACCGCCTGGTACGCGCCCCGGGGCGCGTAATACGCTTCCATTGGCCCACCGAAATGATCCAGAACCAACCGCAGTGCTGTGGATCGGACGCCCCGCAGGGAGGTGAGCCATACCCAATATCGGACCGCGGACATTGGTTTCCCCCTCCTATTCTCTCTGTCCGGCTTTTGCCATCTCCCACATGAATATCGCCGCCGCCACCGCCGCATTCAGGGATTCGTTTCCCGGCGCCATGGGAATCACTACCCGCCCCCTGCACAGGGCCAGGAGCTCCGGCGTCAGCCCCCTCCCCTCGTTGCCGACCGCTACCGCCGCCCGAGCCAGGCACACGTCCCCGATCCGCTCCGCCCCGGGGCCAAGGGCCGCCCCGTACAAGGGCAGAGCCCAGTCCTTCAGCCGCCCCGTCAGTTCCTCCCGGCCCCAGCGGGCCAAGGGCTGCCGGAATACGGCGCCCATGGTGGCTCGGACGGTTTTGGGGTTATAGGGATCGGCGCAGGCGCCGGTGAGGACCACCAGATCCGTGCCCAGAGCCGCCGCCGTGCGCAGCACCGTGCCCACGTTTCCCGGGTCCTGCACGTTCTCCAGAATCAGCACCCGGTCGGGAGCCGACCGCCCCCCGTCCCGGGGAATGGCCACTGCAAACAGCGGGCCGGGACTGTTCTCCAGGGGGGAGGCGTAGGAAAACAGCTCCTCCGGCGCGCAGTACATGGCCGCGCCGGGGATCTCTGGTCCATCCTCCCGGCCCCGATACAGTACCGACCGGATCTCCGCCCCCGCCGCCAGGGCCTCCCCCAGCAGTTTCTCTCCCTCGCAGAGGAATTCCCCCTGCTCCCGGCGGTATTCCCCGTCTGCCGCCAGGGCACGGTAATGCCGGATCAGCCGGTTCTTTCTTGACGTGATATTCTCCACAAATTCGCCCCTTTATAACAAAAAAGCCCGCCACGTCGCCACAGCGCCGTCACAGGCCTGCACTTTTCCCCCGCGTTGCCTTGCGTGTCCTCTCCACCGCCATGCGCACTTCCTCCCCTGCATCTCCGCCGCTCCCTCGGCCACCATGGAATACAGATTTAAAATAGCGTATAAAAACTTAAAAATAGTATATAGCAGCCTTTCCGGTTTTTCAACCCTGGATGCCCCGCTTCCGAAAAAGCCGGGACCCGGGGCAGGCGGCTTAGCCTTTTTCGCTACCTCTATTGTATTTGATTTTCATAATTTTACAAGACGCAACTGGCCTATCGCAAGAAAAATCGTCCCAGACGCCTCTGTCCCGTGCAAAGAGCCGGGGACTCTCTCCAAACACAACCGGAAAGGCCGTTCCTGGCTGCGGCGGGACGCCGCCGTCCCGCCCGAAAGGCGGCAAAATGCCGCGTCTCCGCTAACCAAAGCCGCCGCCCCACCCGCGGCGTTCTCTCCGGACGCTTCCTGCTCACCGCAGCTTTGGCTTGGAAAAGGCGGGCGGCCCCAGCCGGGGCCGCCTGCTTTCCTACGTTTATTATTCTATACCTTTCAAACTTGCCCTCTGTTTTGGCTGGTTTCCCTCCCCGGCGCCGCGATCCAAAGCCCGCAAAAGGCCGCTCCCTGTGTGTTCAGGGCCTGGACCGGGCGGCCGGCAAGGGCCCCCGCTCCGGAGCCGTTATCGGGCGGCCAGTTCTCCCCGGCAGCGCCGCTTTCCCGCCAGAAGCACGCCGGCAAACGCAAGGGCGGAGAAAGGAACCCATGCCAGGTTCTGCTTTGCCAGAGGGATCCGCTCGTAGAGCGCAAGAGCATTTCCCAGTATTTGGAACGTCCTGGCATAGGCGGCCAGAGCGCCCAGGGCTCCGAACACGCAGGCCGTGATCATAGCCCATTTCAAGGCCCGAAGAGCGCGCTCCGACTCAAAGTGCGGCATGAGGACGTAGTACAGCACCAGCACGATGGCCGCCGGGTAGCATGCATCCAGAATAGGGGCCACCACCGTTACAATGGCATCCATCCCCATCAGGGACAGCAGACAGCTGCATGCCGCCGTGAGCACCACAATGACCTTGTAGGGCACCTTTCCCCTCAGCTCCGTCTCCCAGTACTCGGAGGTGGAGGCGGTAAGGCCGATGGTACAGGTAAGCGCCGCCGTGTTCAGCGCGACGCAGAAAAAGATCCCGCCCACGCCGCCCCAAAGGATCAGCGCCATTTCCGTGTATAGCCTGGACAGGGTCAGGGGGATGGTGTCCCCGATGGTGGAGCCGATGCACATATGGCCAAAGTGGGCCGCCGCCAGGATGGCAAAACCGATGACGCCCACCACTACCATGGTCCCGGGGATCCGCTTCTCCGGCACGCCGCTGCTGCGAATGCCCTCAATGATTATGGGTCCGAAAAACAGCGCGCACTGGATATCGCCGGTGGCGTATCCCTGGAGAAACCCGTATAGAATAGGCGACTGGTCATAGGACGGGTCCGGCCTCCACGGGTTAATGGGCGTAACAATGCCTTTTATGATAAACAGCGCCACCATGACCACAAGGACGGGAAAGAGAAGGTTGCCCACCTTGCCCACCGTCTTGGATTTGCTGCTGACGAACCAGTAAATAATGGAAAAGAACAAAAGGCTGAAAATCAGGGCCGGGAATATGGTCTTGGGTGTCCAGCCGGTAAGCTGCGTCAGGGCGTCCCAGGATGCCGCGCACATACGGGGAATGATATAAAGCGGCCCCAGCACAATCGCGGTGACACCGCAGAAAAACGTGGAAAACCTGGCGGATGCCCGGGAGGAGATGACCTTAAAGTCCCCTCCGCCCCTCGCCATGGCCACATAGGCCAGGGCCGGCAGGATGATGCCGGAGAGCAGTATGCCAATGAACGCGGTTAAAAACCGATTGCCGCTTTCCTTGCCCCACGTAACCGCGTAGAGCATACAGGATGCGCCGAAATGCATGGAGAAAACGGCTCCGCCGGTAACGAGGATTTGTCTTACGCTCAGTTTCTTTCCCATATTCTCCAACCTCGAATGTAATATGCCGATAAAGCTCCCGCCGCTTCCGTACAGGCCCACGCCACATAGGCGGCCGCCCGCGATGCAAAGCGCCGGGGATAAGAAAAAGCGGCCCGCACCGGAGCCCTCCGGCGGCCCGCAAAAAATCCCACGGTACATTTTGCCTCACCTGGCCGCCGGAGAGACGGCAGGAGAGGCAAAATGCGCCGAGATATAAAGAGAGAAGAGAGACATCAGGGTTGAGGCATAACCCTGCGCCGCAAAAAGCGGCGGTGGCCTGTACGGCCAAACCCGGCTCTGCCTGGGACCGGTTGTGCGCCCGGCCGGCAGAACCCGGCAGGCAAATCAGCTGTTTTTCTTGATAACCGGTTTGTGCGGAGGGGGCGGCGTGTTCTTACCCCGTTCCAGGCGGATCTCCCCGTCCAGGATCACCGTGCCCACGGCGGGCACACGGCCATATTTGACAGTACCCAGAAGCCCCGGCGCGGCGGAAGCGCTGTCCATGAGCACTATGTCCGCCGGCTTTCCGACTTTTAAAATGCCATGGTCCAGGCCGTAGCAGCGGGCTACGTTGCCGCTGCCCAGGGCCAGGGCCTCCTCCGGCTTCATGTCCGTCATGTGCCCGCAGACGATCATGGCAATAAGGCTGCCGATGGGAGAGAACCCGGATAGGGACGGCGCGTTGGTACCCACCATCATCTTGTCCAGCGTCCCGGCTTCCAGCGCCCACTGGGCCACCTTGACCATCATGGCCTGGTTGCCGTTGGATACCACGTCAAACCAGTACCGGCCGCTTTGCACCAGCTCCTTGATCTCCTGCGCCGGCAGCGGCGTGGGCGCCCCGTTTACATTGCACAGCACGTCCGGGCCCATAACCTCCAGCTGGCTTGCTGTGTACATGGCGCAGTTTTCGTCGGAGGGCGCCGCGCAGTGGGCCGTGACCACAAACCCGTTTTTATGCGCCATGGAAATCATTTCCGCGGCCTCCGCCGGCTCCTGGACGGCACTGAGCCCCACCTTGCCCACAACGTAGATCCCGTTTTCCCGCAGATAATGGAAGTCCTCGTCCCCCATGCCCTTTTGAAGCATAACGCTGTTGGCATGGACCTTGGCCCCGCAGGGGCGGTAGTTGTCCCAAATGCTTCTGGCCGCAATGGCCTGGGCCATGGCGTCTTTCCGGTTGGTGGCTTGGCCGGGAAAACGGATCGCGCCCAGGCTCACCACCGAGGTCGTGCCGCCGCCGGCATAGTTCTCTACCCAGTCATAGGCCTTGTAGCTGTCCAGGTAGTTGGACAAAGGGGCATGGAAGTTGGCGTCGATGACGCCCGGCATAGCGGTCAGGCCGGCGGCGTCAATCTCCACGTCATAATCCGCGTTGGGCGCCGCGGACTCGTTGCCTATATAGGAAATCCGGCCGTCGTCTATGCAGACCGTGTCTCCCTCCGCCAGAGGATGCTTGATCTCCCCGGTAACGATCGCGCCCAGGTTCCGAATTATCGTTTTTTTCATTTCCCGCAGTCCTCCCCTGTTAAACCTTGCGGACTGAGCGCCTGGCAGGCGCCGTGTTCGCCGTTTTCCCGGACGCAATGACCTTCCCGTCCACCATGACGAGATCCACGCCCGGAACGGTGCCTTCCCGCAGGCACTCGCAGACGGAACCGCACTGGGAACCCTTCGGCGCGTCGCACACGTTCAGGTCTGCGGCGTACCCCACCCGAATCATGTTGGACTTCAGGCCATAGCAGTTGGCCGTGTTGCCAGATCCGGCGCATACCGCAATCTCCGGTTCCAGGCCGCACATGGCGCACAGCATGCCCATGACCTCCCAAACGCCGTGAGGGAAAATGCCGTAGCCGGACGGGCTGTCCGTGCCCAGCATCAGGCGGCAAAATTCGTTCCGTTCCCGGAGCAGCTTCATCAGCGCCTGGCTGAATTTCGTGCCCGGTTTGTTTACCGCGCAGACCTCCACCATGGCCTCGGGGAGCTGCTCTACCAGCTTCTGTACGTCCTCCACCGACAGGCCGCCGCCGGAAATGTGGCACAGCACATCGGGTTTCAGTCCCAGAATCCGTTCCGCCGTCATGCTCTTGGACCCCGCCAGGAAGGATACGCCCGTGTGGCACATGGTGCGCACCCCGTATTTCCGCCCCCATTCCGACATTTTGCCGCCGTCTTCGGGGTTGATGGCGTTGCCGAGCCCAAACTCGCCCGTATGCATAATGCCCATCTCATGCAGGTCCTGAAAATCCTGTTCCGTCAGGCCGATGACCGGAATTATGGCCCCGCCGTATACCTTCGCCCCTCCGGGGCGGAGCTTTTCGTAAATCTTATGGGATACGGTGGCCAGCGCCTTCACGCCCGCGGCGTCCGTGGGCCGGCTGGGTACGTGGGTCTCTCCCGCGGAAATAATGCCTGTTATGCCGGAAGCGGCATAGGCGTCGATCCAATGCATCGTGCTCTGCCGCGGGCCCCATTCCGAAATGGAGACGTGCACATGGCAGTCAATCAGCCCGGGCGTTACCGTCATGCCGTTTGCGTCGTACACCGTGTCGCATTCGGCCTGGATGCCCTTGCCAATCTCCGCAATCCGGCCATCCTCAATCAAAATGGAATCCGCGTCAAGTACCGGGCATTCTATGTCGCCCGATAGGAGAGTGCCGATATTCTTAATCAGAGTTTTACTCATGGTGATTATCCTTTCCCGGCACAAAATACTGTGATGAGCCTCGTGCCGTCTGCCCGGCAGGACATTTACTTCTGTTTGACGGCAATGGCCTTCATCTCCACGTGCATGACGGGGTTGAGCAGACCCACCTGGAAGGTGGAACGGGTGGGCGGGCACTTTACATCCTTAAAGAACTCGTTCCAGACGCTGTTGAACTCGTCGTAGAAGCGCACGTCGTTGATAAAGCACTCCACCACCACCAGATCCTCCAGCGTGGCCCCCGCCGTCTCCAGAATGATCTGGATGTTCTTCAGGCACTGCAGCGCCTGGTCGTGCATCCCCGTCTTCCACTCGTTGGTGACAAAGT
>CALWYY010000101.1 GCA_944385885.1 uncultured Oscillospiraceae bacterium
GACAGGGATCCGAACAGGGGCAGCAGCACCAGCGCCAGGATGTTGTCCGCCGCCATCACCAGGCCTTTGCCCGCCCCGTCCAGCCCAAAGGTATCCCGGAGGATCAAAGGCACGATCCCGTCGTATATCTGCCAAAACGCGCAGATAGACATAAACCCGAACCCCACCCACAGGGACCGTCTGGTGTTGAAGCCCATGGTTTTCCCTCCTCGGCGGTAGTAAACCCATTGTATCGGAAACACCCGGCCTTTACAAGGGGATTTTCCGGAGTTACAATGTATGCTTGAGGTGATTTGCCCATGAAACGAACGACAAAGGCGGCTCTATCCCTGGGCGGCGCCGGCGCGGCGGCGGCGGGGCTGCTGGTATGGCTGACCGCCCCCGGCCGGGCGCCCCGGGAATGGAAGGCCCCTTTCCTGTACCGGAATTTTGCCCACCGGGGCCTGTATGACCCGGCCCTGGGCATACCGGAAAATTCTCTGGCGGCCTTCCGGGCGGCGGCCCGGGCGGGGTACGGGGTGGAGCTGGACGCCCGGCTCACCCGGGACGGGCAGGTGGTGGTGTCCCACGACGACGACCTGCGGCGCATGACCGGCCGGGCCGGGGAGGTCCACCGCCTTACCTGGCCGGAGCTCCAGGAGTACCGCCTGGGCGGGACGCAGGAACCCATCCCCCTTCTGTCCCAGGCGCTGGACGTGCTGTGCGCCGGCCGGGTGCCGGTGATCCTGGAGGTCAAGCCCTGCCGGCGGCGGCGGGAGCTGTGCGAAAAGGTGCTGGCCCTGCTGGACGAGCACGGCGGGCCCATCTGTGTGGAGAGCTTTGATCCGCTGATTGTGCGGTGGTTCCGGCGGCACGCCCCCGATATCCTCCGGGGCCAGCTCACCAGCCAGGCGTCGGACCTGGGGGCCTCGCCCTTGGCCGGCTTTGCCCTGAGCCGGCTTCTCACCAATTTCCTGTGCCGGCCCCATTTCATCGCCCACCATACGGGGCGGATGGCCCTTACCGTCCGGCTGTGCCACCTTATGGGCGCCATGCGGGTGTGCTGGACCGCCCACGACCGGTCCTGGGAGAAAAAGAACGACGCGGTGATCTTTGAATACGGCACTCCGCCGGCCCAATACCGCTGAATCCCGCCCGCCTCCAGGGCGGAAGGAGGTCCCTTTGAAAAAACGGGTTTTGTGTTTTCTGCTGCTGTGCGTGCTGGCTCTGTGCGCCGGCTGCCACGTCTCACCCGCGGCGGAGGTCTCCTCCGTTCCGGCGGCGGAGCCCTGTACGCTCCCCGTTCCCTGCTCCCATGAAGCGTGGGAGGACGGCGTGTGCGTCCGCTGCGGCCGGGTCTGTTTCCACCCCCAGTGGGAGGCGGGGACCTGTCCGGTGTGCGGGCTGGCCTGTCCCCATGCCCAGTGGGAGGACGGCGTATGCGCCGCCTGCGGCACGGTCTGCTCCCACCCGGCTCACGACCCGGAGACCCGGGCCTGCCTGTCCTGCGGCACCCCGGTGCCTCACGCTTTCCTCCAGGGCCAGTGCGCCTGCGGCGCCCGGCCGGAGTTTGAAACAGAGGACCTTCCGGCGGAACTGTTCCAGCCCTGCCCGGAGCCGGGCCGGGTGGAAATGGTTACCTACGAAAGCCGGGATTACGGCCGCCAGGCCCGCACCGGGGAGGAGTGCCCCATTCTGAAGCGCATGGCCGTGTACCTGCCCTATGGCTACGATCCGGAGGAAAAGTACGACGTGCTGGTCCTTTTGCACGGCATGGGCGGGGACGAGGAATATTGGCTGGTGGAACCCCGGGAATACGGGCTGGAATCTGGCTGGGAGGTCTATACCACGGACATGCTGGATAATCTCATCTACTCTGGCTACTGCCGGCCCCTGATTGTGGCAGCCCCCACCTACTACGTGGACACGGAGCGGATGTGGGACTATGTCCTGGCCCGGGACGTGGGGATCTTTGCCCAGGAGCTGCGCCAGGACATCCTCCCCTGCCTGGCGGAACGCTATGCCACCTGGGCCGACAGCCCCGCAGAGGCCGACCTGGTGGCCGCCCGGGAGCACTTCGGGTACGCCGGCCTCTCCCTGGGGTCCATCGTTGGGTTCTATTCGGTGCTGCCCCAGTGCCTGGACCTCTTTGCCTGGATCGGCTGCTTCTCCGGCTCGGAGGTGGACCCCAAAATGGTCAACGCCGGCATGTGTACCCGGGATTTCCGGGAACTGTCCATCGGCTACTTCTACAACGGGGCAGGGGAGCTGGATTCCATGAAAGCCGACCATCTGGAGGACTATCGCCAGCTGGTAGAGCTCAACCCCCGTCTGACGGAGGGGGAAAACGCCGTGTTTGTGGTGGAGTCGGGCACCTTTCACGAATTCAAGGGCTGGATCATCGACCTGTACAACTGCCTGCAGGTGTTTTTCAACCGCCAGGGCGCTTAGGAATAGGCCCGGCGTCCCCCGCCGGGGCACGGAAATAAAAAAAGAGACAGCGTTCGCTGTCTCTTTTTTGTGTTGGCGTTGACCTATCTTCCCGGCTCGTTGCCAAGCAAGTATTGTCGGCACAGGTGAGCTTAACTGCCGTGTTCGGAATGGGAACGGGTGGACCCTCACCGATAAAAACACCAACTGTGGTACACCTTCAGGGACTCGAACCCTGGACACCCTGATTAAGAGTCAGGTGCTCTACCAACTGAGCTAAAGGTGCGCGTGGTGACCCGTACGGGAATCGAACCCATGTTTGGGGCGTGAGAGGCCCCCGTCTTAACCTCTTGACCAACGGGCCGTTTTTCCGCGCAGTCCGTAGACTGTACCCTCAAAACTGAACAATGGGGGGAGGCAAGGCCGCCTGCATAATGTAGGTCAAGCCCTCGGGTGATTAGTACCGGTCAGCTGAACACGTTACCGTGCTTACACCTCCGGCCTATCAACGAT
>CALWYY010000102.1 GCA_944385885.1 uncultured Oscillospiraceae bacterium
CTGGTGCTGGCCTGGCACACCCAGGGGGAGGTTATATACTGGAAATACCTGGATTTTGAGCCGGAGGGGAGCCGGGACCTGGCCCAGCGCCTGGCCGCGGCCAGCGGCTATGCCTGGGAGGAGACGCCCTACGCCTCCGGCTACGGGGGATACAAGGACTGGTTCATCCAGGACTACAACCGGCCGGGGTACACCATTGAGGCGGGGCTGGGGGAGAACCCCCTTCCCCTGTCCCAATTTGAGGCCATCCGGCGGGCCGGCCAGGGGATCCTGACCCTGGCGGCCCTGGGATAGGCGGGCCCCGCCGGAGCGGGGCGTCCAGCCCTGCCCCGGGAGGCTGCCCCAAACCGCTTGGCTGCGCGCAGCCAGGAAAGGGCGGCCCAATCAGGCGGAAAAACCGCGGCGCCTGCCATGAGGCGCCGCGGTTTTCACAGCGGTCAGATGTTGCTGCCGGTGGCCGGGCCGGGCCGGGGCGTTGGCGTGGGGGTGGTAGTCGTGCCGCCGCCGGTGGTGCCGCCGCCAGTCGTACCGCCGCCTGTGGTGCCGCCGCCTGTGGTGCCGCCGCCGGTGGTGCCGCCGGTAGCGCCGCCCGCCGCATAGGGCGGCGGCGTGGCCACCTCCGTCTCCGACAGGAAGGCGCTGGCCACCCAGCCGTACTTGTCCTCCAGGCGGATCAGGGACCAGCCGTCCTGCTTGGCCAGGACCTCCACCTTGGTGTTGCAGTAGAGGATCAGGGTGATCTCGTGGTCGGTGCCCGGGCCGGAGCGGACGTGCAGGGTCAGCGCCGCGCTGACGTAGGCCTCCTGGGCCTCGTCAAACCAGGACTCGTCCCGGGGCATCACCACGTCGCCCAGCACCTCCTGGGTGATGGTATCCTTCAGGAGAGGGGCGGCGGTGGGCGTGGGGGAGGCCTCCTCCGAGGGCGAGGGGGACGCCGACTGGCTGGGAGACGGGGTGGGCGCGGGCGTGGGCGTAGGCGTGGGCGTGGGGACGGGAGTCGCCGCCTCCAGCTCGGCCAGGACCGCGTCCAGCTCCTGCTGGGTGGCATTCAGGTTCTCCGTCAGGGTTTCGATCTGGGTCCGTGCCGTGCCCAGCCGGGTGACCAGCAGGATCACCACGACCACCATCAAAAGAAGAAAGACCGCCATGGCGACAAGAAAGGGAGTCAAGGGGTTTTTCCCCTCATCCCGGGGCGCCGGGGATCCGTATCGGGCCATAGAAAAGCCTCCTTGCTTACAGAAAATCGACTCTATCTTAACGGAAATAGGCCGGTTCGTCAAGTTTCAGTTGCCGGCAGTCTCTGGAAAAGAAAAGCCCCCGCCCGAAGGCGGGAGCCAAATAAGGGGGGCATGGGAAGAGGCGGTTACTTTTTCAGAACCAGCCGGAACTCGTCGCCGGAGCTCTCCACCTGGACGGCGTAGCCTTTTCCCTCGCCAAACCGGGTCACGTTTTCCACGGCGCACTTATCGTCCACCAGCACCTCCAGCTCCTGGGGAGTGCTGGCCTGGACCTCTTTTTGCACCATAATGACAGGCATGGGGCAGGCGTAGCCCCGGGCATCCACCTGTTTCATGAATTACTCCTCCTTGTATACAGCAGAGAGATGATCAGCGCCACCACGAAGCCCACGATCACAGCCACCTTGCCGTTGGCGGTGGGGCCGGCGGCGGAGGACGCCAGGCCGAAGTTATGGCAGAAGGCAGCGCCAGCCATCATGCCCAGTACGGTGACGGCGGAATCACTGTCGCCCTGGCCGGCCAGCACTAACTGCCGCAGGGGGCAGCCGCCCAGCAGCACGGAGGCCCAGCCCACCAGGGCCATGCCCAGGAAGTTCCAGAGCCCGTCGGTATGGGCCACCGGCTGGTCGGCAAAACCGAAGGCCAGCTTGCCCAGGGCGGCGTTGCCCACCAGAACCGCCACAATGACCGCCACGAACCCGGCCACCAGGCCAAAGTCCTGGAACAGGACGGCGTTGCGGATGCCGCCCACCATGCACATACGGCTGCGCTGGCAGAGGACGCCCACCACCAGGCCCGCCAGCAGGGCGGCCGCCCAGGCAGCGCGCAGGCTGCCGGGACCTTCTGTGGAGAGCTTAAAGAGCGCGGGGGCCGCCAGGGACAAAACGAACAGCAGGATGTATGCCAGGGGGAACGCGGCGGCCTCCGCCGCGCCCTGACGGTAGGCCCGGCCCAGGGTAAAGCCCTTTTTCAGGAACACCACGCCCACCAGGATGCCCGCGATAAAGCCCACCAGGCCCACCAGGGCGTTCAGGTCCCCGCCGCCGATCCGGATCACCATCCGAAGGGGGCAGCCCAGGAACATCAGCGCCCCCACCATTACGAAACCGCCCAGCAAGAACCGCAGCGCCGGGGAGGACCCGCCCCGGCCCTTGAACTCCTTGGCGGCAATGGCCGCCACAGCGGCGCCGGCCAGGATGCCCACGATCTCCGGGCGGAAATACTGCACGGTCCCCGCCCCGTGCAGGCCCAGGGCCCCTGAGGTGTCACGCAGGAAACAGGCGATGCAGAAGCCCATGTTCCCTGGGTTCCCCAGGGCCGTGAGCCACACCGCCGCCGCGCCGATCACCAGGCCCGTTACTAGAATCTTCCAGTTACGGGAAAACCAGTTTTTCATACAGATACCCTCTCGCTTTCTCAAGTTGCCGGTTCCGAAAGCCGGAACCGCGGCAGCCGCCCTTCCCCGGCTGCCGGGTCACATTATACCGAATTGAGAACAAAAAGGCCAATATATAAATCGGATATTCGCGTGGTATCCATCGGGATATGCGATAGCAACCGGGATCAGTGGATGCTGGCCAGGACAAAGTCGATGAACGCCTGGGCCGGCCGGGTCAGGCGCCGGTCCCGGGGACGGATCATATACAGCCGCCGTTCGGTCTCCTTGCCCAGCAGGGGGAAGGAGATTACATGCCGGTTGGAGGCGGCGGCCAGGCCCGATACCAGGGCGCAGCCCAGGCCGCAGGCCACGGCGCGCAGCATCGCCTCGCTGCTTTGGATATGGGCCACGATGTGCAGGTCCTCGGAGCGGAACCCGTTTTCCGCCAGGAACCGGTCGGCGGCCTGCTGTGTGCCGGAGCCGTTTTCCCGGACGATCAGGGGGCGGTCCAGCAGGAGGTTCCCCGGGGTGCCCGCCTGGCGCAGGTCGCGGTATTCCTCTGTATCGGGGGCCACCAGCACCAGGGAGTCCTGGGCCAGCAGGTCCTGGTGCAGATCCCGGCCGCTGAAGACGGCTCCGGCAAAGCCCAGCTGCACCTCGCCGGACAGGACGATGCGCTGGACGGCCTCGCTGTCCCCGCCCCGAAGGGAAAAGCGGCACTGGGGCATGATCCCGGAGAAGTCCGCCAGAAGCCGGGGCAGGATATACTGCATGGGGATGGAGGAGGCGGCCATGGACAGCTCCTGGGACTTATGCTCCTCCAGGTCCCGGCTCAGCTCCCCGCAGCTTTGCAGGATGGTCCGGGCGTGGGCGTATACCCGGCGGCCCTCCTCAGTGAGGGCGACCTGCCGCCGGCCGGTGCGCAGCAGCAGGGCCAAGCCCAGATCCTTTTCCAGGGCGGCCACGTGGCCGCTGATGGTGGATTGGGCCAGGAAGAGCCGTTCCGCGGCGGCGGTAAAGCTGCCGGATTCCACCACGGCCACGAAAGCTTCCAGTTGTTTGAGATTCAGTGTCTGCATAGCCGGACCCTCACAGCAAAAGTTCGTACACCCCGGCAAACTCCGGGGCTCCCGGGACGGATTCCAAATCGGGCCGGGCCGAGGCGGGCGCGCACCAGGCGATGCCGCAGTCGCTGGTCACGTCCCTGGGAGCGGGGGCCAGCCGGCCCGGGAGGCCCCGGGCCCGGCACAGGCGCTCCATGGCCATGGCCGCGGAGGTGGTATGAAAGGTGATGACCACCTGAAGGCTTTTCTCTCTCATTCTTCCGCGATGCTCCTTACGGCCGCCACGGCCTGGTCCACCTCTTCCGGGGTGTTGAACCAGCCGAAGGAAAAGCGGACAGCCCCCTGCTGGGTGGTGCCCAGGGCCTGATGCATCCGGGGGGCGCAGTGGGCCCCGGAGCGCACGGCGATGCCGTACTCCGACGAGAGGATGTCGGCGGCCTGGCTGGAGCCCATGTCCCCAATGTTCAGGGCCACGATGGGAGCCCGCTCCCGGGTGAAGTCCCCGTAGACCGTGACGCCGGGCACGTCCCTCACGCCCCGGTAGAACTGCTCCATCCGCTGGGTTTCCCAGCGGTGGATGGCCGGCCGGCCGGTGTCCCGTATCCAGTCCAGGGCGGCGGACAGGCCCGCGATGCCGTGGCCGTTGAGGGTACCCGCCTCCAGCCGGGTGGGATAGGCCTCCGGCTGGTCCTTCCGGTGGGACTGCACCCCGGTGCCGCCTGTTTTCAGGGGCCGGATCTCCACTCCCGGGGCCACGCACAGCCCGCCCGTCCCCTGGGGGCCCATAAGCCCCTTGTGGCCGGTAAAGCACAGGACGCTGATGCCGTATGCCGTCATATCCAGGGGCAGGGACCCGGCGGACTGGGAGGCGTCCACCACAAAGAGCAGCCCATGCTCCCGGGCAAAGGCCCCCAGCCGGGGCAGGTCCAGAGTGTTGCCCGTGAGGTTGGAGGCGTGGGTGCACACAATGGCCCGGGTGTTAGGCCGCAGCAGGCGGGGCAGCTGGCCGTAGTCCACGTTCCCCTGCCGGTCCGCCGCCAGGAAATCCAGGCCCATCCCCTCCGCCTCCAGCCGGTAGAGGGGCCGGAGGACCGAGTTGTGCTCCAGGTCCGTGGAAATCACGTGGTCCTCCGGCCCCAGCAGGCCGAAAATGGCCGTGTTGAGCGCCTCGGTGGAGTTGGAGGTGAAGCACACCCGGTCCGGCTCCGGGCAGCCCAAAAATTCCGCCAGCTTCTCCCGGGCGGCGTAGATGACCCGGGCCGCGGACAGGGACCCCTCGTTTACCCCCCGGCCGCAGTTGCCCAGGGACTCCAGGGCCTCCGTCACAGCCCGGACGACACAGGGGGGCTTGTGCATGGTGGTTGCGGCGTTATCCAGGTAGATCATTCGCTTTTGCCTCCGATAAGATAATTCTCTTTAGAGTATAGCCATCCGGCGGGGCATACGTCAAGTATCCCGATGAAACCATCGGAATTTCAGATGAAAACCCGGCTTTTGCCGGAAGAGCCGGCGGTTCCGTTGGGCCGCCGGGGGGGCGCCATGGCCCCGGGGCTGCCGCGCCGTGCGAACCGGCCCCGGCCGCCGGGCGGGAAGAGACGACCGGCGCCCCCTCCCGGGGGAGGGGGCGCCGGCGGAGCGGTGAGGCTTAGGTTCCGAAAAATTTGTCGTGGACGTGCTGTACCGCCAGATCGGCGTACTGGGCGTCGATGAGTACGGAGAGCTTGATCTCCGAGGAGGAGATCATCTTCACGTTGATCTTGGCGTCGGCCAGCGCCTCGAACATCAGGGCGGCCACGCCGGGGGTGGAGAGCATGCCCGCCCCCACAATGCTGATCTTTGCCACGTCGCTGTCCACGCTCACCCGGTCGAACCCGATGGCGTCCCGACATTCCTCAATGGCCCGCACAGCGGCGTCCGCGTCGGCGGAGTTGACGGTAAAGCTCAGGTCGTTGGAGTCCCCTTTGCCCACGGACTGCAAAATCAGATCCACGTTGATCTTCTCCCGGCCCAGGATGGTGAGTACCCGGAAGGCCTTCCCCGGCTCATCCGGGAGGCCTACTACCGCGATACGGGTCACATTGGTGTCCTTGGCGATGCCGGTAATTTTCATTTGTTCCACTTTCTTGACGACCTCCTTTACGATGGTGCCGGGTTTTCGGACGTAGCTGGAGAGGACCTCCAGATGCACGCTGTAGCGTTTGGCCATTTCCACCGAGCGGTTGTGGAGCACCTGGGCGCCCAGGGTTGCCAGCTCCAGCATCTCGTCGAAGGTGATCTGGTCCAGCTTCCGGGCGCCCCGGACTTTCCGGGGATCGGCGGTGTACACGCCCTCTACATCGGTGAAGATCTGGCATTTATCGGCGTGGAGGGCGGCGGCAATGGCCACGGCGGTGGTATCCGAGCCGCCCCGGCCCAGGGTGGTGATGTCCTCGTACTTGTTGATCCCCTGGAACCCGGCCACCAGCACGATCCGCCGTTTATCCAGCTCCTGCCGGAGCCGCTCGGCGGACACGCGTTTGATCCGCGCCCCGCCGTAGTTGGAGTCGGTCTGCATCCCGATCTGCCAGCCGGTGAGAGAGACCACCGGCAGGCCCATGTTCTCCAGAGCCATGGCCATGAGGGCCACGGAGATCTGCTCGCCGGTGCTCAGGAGCATATCCAGCTCCCGCTTGGACGGATGGGGGTTATAGAGCGCGGCCTGCTCCAGCAGGTCGTCGGTGGTGTCTCCCTGGGCGGAGAGGACCACCACAAGGCTGTGGCCTTCGCTGAAGGCGTCGGCGATAATGCCCGCCACCCGCCGGACCTTTTCCGGGTTGGCCACGGAGCTGCCGCCGAATTTCTGTACTATGAGCATATATGAACAAGCCTCCGATAAACAGTCTGACAATGCAGTATATTCAATCCAGCACCCGCAGGACGCTGGCCGGCTGGAGCGGCTGCGCCAGGCGGCGGGCCTCCAGCCCGCTCATAGGCGGGGTGAGAAAGGCGTCCGCCCGCCCGGGGGCCGGCTCCGCCCCGGGAAACCGTTCCGATATCCGGGCCCAGTCCGCCCCGGCCCGGATAAACCAGCGGGCCTCCAGGGTCTCCGGATCGGCCAGGTACCCCTCCGGGGCCTCGTCCCACTCCAGGTACCGGGGCCGGCCGGCGCACTGGGCCGCGTCGATCAGGTCCCCGGCCACGGCGCTGGCGGTGGGGAGCCGCCCGGCCCCCGGACCCCGCAGGAAGGTCTCGCCCACCGCGTCCCCCTGCAGGAGGATGCCGTTGGTCACGCCCTCCACCTGGTAGAGGGGGCTGGAGCCGGAAACCAGATGGGGCGCCGCCCATACCGCCGCCCGGTCTCCCGTCCGCACCGCCCGGCCCAGGAGCTTAATCCGGTATCCCAGCGCCTCGGCAGCGGAGACGTC
>CALWYY010000103.1 GCA_944385885.1 uncultured Oscillospiraceae bacterium
ATATGCCCGCCGCCGAAAATCACCACCCGCCCCGGCTGGGGCAGGGGCTGGGAAAAATACCCGTTTCCACATACCGGCCGGTTCCGGAACAGTTCCTCCATCGCATCCTCCGGCAGTTCCTCCCCCGCCAGCCGGCCCGCCGGGCCGTACAGAGACGGGACGTTCCCGTCCAGCGGCCGCACCAGCCAGCCGGACTCCCCCGCCTGGATCCGGTCGCATACCGCGCCGGCCAGAAGGCGCCAGCGGGTATCCGTCCCCGGCACGTACGCAAACAGCACCGTTACGTCTCCCCCGCAGCGCATTCCAATATCTTCCTGCCGGTCCTCCCGGAGGACAAACTCTTTTTGGGCGCTTTTCCTTTCCGCCAGGCACTCCCGGGCAAAGGCCTCTGCCCGAAACTCCACGGCGCCGCCGCCGATGCTGCCGGCCAGCCGGCCCCCCCGGCCTACCAGCATCTCCGCCCCGCTTCCCCGGGGCGCGCTGCCCCGGTCGGAGGTCACCGTGACCAGCACCGTATCCCGGCCCTCTTCCATTTCATAGAGAAGTTTTGAAAAAACCCGGCGCATAATACACCCCGCCTTGCAAAATGAATTATTCTCGCGTATACTATATTTAGCTGCATTGTACTACAGGGAAAAGCGGGGCGCAAGGGGTATTATGAACAAATGGGAGCTATATGACGCGCTGATTGAGTCCATTCCGTTGGAGGCCCGGGTGGAGTATTGCTGCCGCGGGACATGGCAGGCCTATGTAGAGGCGCCGGGCGGCGCCGGGCTGGCCTCCCTGCTGCTGTCCGGGCGGACGCCCTATCTCCAAGCCCGGCTCTGGGACAGCTGGCACGGCCGGCCTCTGCGGGATCTGGCCGCGTTGTGCAGGAGCTGGGAACCCCAGGAGGCCGCCATTGGCACAGCGGCTCTCACCGCCTGGCACACCGGCCGGCATCCGGTGCCCGCGGCCAGGGAGACGGATGCTCCGCCCCGGCGTTGGGACGTGTTCCAGCTGCTGCGGGAGCGCTGCCGGGGCAAAACCGTGTCTGTGGTGGGGCATTTCCGGGGCGCTGAGTGCCTGCGGGAGACGGCCGGACGGTTCCTCGTCTTTGAGCGGGAGCCCCGGGAGGGAGACTATCCCGACACGGCGGAGGAATTTTTGCTCCCTGGATCGGACGTGGTCATTCTCACGGGCATGACCCTGACCAATAAGACCCTGCCCCGGCTGCTGGAGCTGGCCCGGGGCGCGTTTGTGGCCGTCACCGGCCCCAGCGTGCCGCTGGCGCCTGTCCTATTCTCCTTTGGCGCGGACGCCCTGTTCAGTATGACGGTGCGAGATCCCGCCGCCTGCCGCCAGGCGGTAGGCGGCCCGGAGGGCCGGGGGTTTTTGCCCTTCGTGGAAAAGACGGAGCTGTGGCGAGACAAGACTTTTTGAAACGGAAAACCGCCGGCTCCCCGGCGGTTTTCCGTTTCACAAGCGGTTGATTCCCCCGCAGCTTTCCTGTGCGCCGGGAACCGTCAATCCACCAGGCTGGAGGTCCACTCCATCGCCCGGTCCAGACCCGGTTTCCCCCGGCTCTGCCAGAACTGATCCCATTTCTCCAGAGCCTGGCTGGCCTCACCCAAGATGGCGGTCTCTCCCCGGCGCAGGAATTGGCCCAGAGCGCCGTCCGGGTCAATGTACCCCATATTGTACAGCACGTCCGCCACCACGAAAAATACCAGGGCCAGAATCACCACCGTCAGGATCACCCGAAACAGGATCCGGCCCGGGCCCCATCTGCGGCGGCGTTTCTTTTTGCCAGAAGGGGCCTGCGCCGCCGGATCCGGCGCCGGGTCGGGAGCCGGATTGGTACGGTCTTTCTCTTCCATATCGTCCCTCCTTCCGGCGCGGGGCGCCGGTTTTTTTGCATTATACCATACTCCCGTCTCGAAGGGAACCGAAACATGCATTGCAAATTCCGCCAGGAGGCGGTATGATGGAAAAAAGTGACGGGGAGGGCATTGCCATGGATTACGCGAAACTGCAAAACGGCAGCGACATCCGGGGCGTGGCGCTGGAGAACCCGGAGGGGCAGCCGGTCACCCTGACAGAGAGGACCTGCCGGGATATTGGCCGCGGGTTTGCCCTGTGGCTGGACCGGCGGCACACGAAAGACGGCCCTCTGCGGGTGGCTGTGGGCCGGGACAGCCGTCTGTCCGGCCCGGCTATGGCGGCCTGGACGGCTCAGGCTCTGGCGGAGTCAGGGATCCAGGTCACGGATCTGGGCCTGGCCAGCACTCCGGCCATGTTCATGTCTACCGTTACTCCCGGCTGGGAATTCGACGGGGCAGTGATGATTACCGCCAGCCATCTCCCCTTCCACCGCAACGGGTTTAAGTTTTTCACCCCCGCCGGGGGGCTGGAAAGCGGCGACATCCGCGCCATTTTGGAGCTGGCGGCTGGAAGCGGCGTCACGGGCCGGGCGCCGGGGCAGGTGGAATCCGGATCGTTTATGGACGTTTATGCCGCCGGACTGGTCCAGCGGGTGCGGGCCGAATCGGGGCAAGAGCGGCCCTTGGAAGGCCGGCGTATCCTGGTGGATGCGGGCAACGGCGTAGGCGGATTCTATGCGGATAAGGTCCTGACCCCCCTGGGCGCGGACACCGCCGGCAGCCTTTATTTGGATCCGGACGGCTCCTTCCCCAACCACATTCCCAACCCGGAGCTGCCGGAGGCCATGGATGGTATGATCCGGGCTGTGAAGGAACGGAAGGCCGATCTGGGTGTGGTGTTCGACACGGACGTGGACCGGGCGGGGGCGGTGCTGGCCGGCGGGGAGGCGCTCAACCGCAACCGGCTGATTGCTATGCTCTCGGCCATCCTGCTGGAAGAACATCCGGGCACGGCCATCGTTACCGACTCCATCACCTCCACGGGCCTGGGAGAGTTTATCGCCGCCCGGGGCGGCATACACCGCCGGTTCCGCCGGGGGTACCGGAACGTAATCAACGAAGCCATTCGGCTCAACGCCCAGGGGCAGGACTGCCAGCTAGCCATTGAGACCTCGGGCCACGCGGCGCTGAAGGAGAACCGGTTCCTGGACGATGGAGCGTATCTGATCACAAAACTGCTGATCCAGCTGGCCCGGGGCCGGGACCTGAAGAGCCTCATTGCCGGCCTGCCGGAGCCTGCGGAGAGCCGGGAGTTCCGTATGCGCCTGCTCCCGGAGGACTTCCGCGCCGCCGGCCAGGACATTCTTGCGGCGCTGGAAGCCCAGGTCCCCCGGCAGCCCGGCTGGCAGCTGGCGCCGGATAACTGCGAGGGGGTACGCGTAAATCTGGACCGAGAGCACGGAGACGGCTGGTTTCTGCTGCGCCTGTCCCTCCACGACCCCATTCTCCCCCTGAATGTGGAGAGCAATGTTCCCGGAGGCGTCCAGCGCATCGCCAGGGAGCTGAGCGCTTTCCTCCGCGGATTTGAGGCGCTGGACGCCCGGGCGCTGGAGGAATATGCCGGAAATTAACTGGCTGCCGGCGGGAGGGAGGAGCATGGCGCTGGAAGTGGTGCGGGCCGATCCCGCGGGAAATATCACCTTGCTGGTAACCGGGCCGGTCCCCCCGCCCCTGCGTCCCCGGGCGGCGGTGGCTCTGATGGAGGCGCACGGAGGGGAGCAGGTGGGGTTTCTTACCCCTCCCCGCCAAGGAGGGCAGATCCACCTGGAGATGATGGGCGGGGAGTTCTGCGGCAATGCCGCCCGGGCGGCGGGATACTGGGCCGCCCGGGCGGCGGGCGTTCAGGGGATGGCCGCCGTGGCCGTGGAGGTCAGCGGCGCCGCCGAGCTTGTGACGGTGCGGGCAGATACGCAAAAGGGAACCGCCCAGGCGGACATGCCGCTGCCCTTGGAGGCCGTCCAGTGGCGGGGACAGCCCGCCGCACGGTTCCCCGGGATCGTCCACGCCCTGTGTTCTCCGCCCGTACCGGAAGCGGCCCGGGCCAGGGAACTGGCCCGGGAGCTGGCGGCGGATTTCGGCGCCGGAGCGGCAGGGCTCATGTACCTGGATCGGGGGGAAGGCTTCCTTCAGCCGGTGGTCTATGTCCGGGATACGGACACCCTGTTTTTTGAGAGCAGCTGCGCCTCCGGCAGCGCGGCAGTGGCCTTTCTCCTGGCCCGGGCAGGCCGGGAGAGCGCCGCCTGGGAACTGCGCCAGCCGGGCGGGGCGATCCTGGCTCGGGCCGAGTATTCGGACAGGGTTCTCCGCCGCTTAACCATCGGCGGATCCGTCCGCATCCAAGAAATCTTCCGGGCCAGAATTGAACTGTAGCCGGCGGCTCAGATACAAGGAACCGGCCCTCCTGCGGGGAGGGCCGGTTCCTTGTTTTCGGGTCACTTATCGCTCATCTCCAGGTCTTCCCCGGCCACGGTATGCAGCTTGCGCCGGCTCAGCACATCATACATCACCGGTACCACAAACAGGGTCATCGCCGTGGCGTACAGAAGCCCGCCGATACACGTCACCGCTAGGGGCTGCATAAGGGACGTAGCCTCGTTCTGTCCCAGGGCCATTACCGCCAGGCCCAGGACGGTTGTGATGCTGGTCATCAGAATGGGCCTCAGCCGGGTGACCGCCGCCTCCACGATGGCCTCCCGCCGCTCCATGCCGCCTTGGCGGAGCTGGTTAATATAGTCCACCAGGACAATGCCGTTGTTTACAATGACGCCCACCAACATAATCATGCCCAGCATGGACAGGACGTTGATCTCCATCCCGCACAGCAAAAGGGCCAAAAAGCCGCCGGTAAAGGCCAGAGGCACGGTAAACATCACGATAAACGGCGCTTTCAGGTCCTGGAACTGCGCCACCATCACCAGATATACCAGCAGCACCCCGATAAGCAGCAGCTGCAGCAGCTGGCCCAGGGCCTCCTGGATGGACTCCCGTTCCCCGCTGAACTGCATCTGTACCCCCTCCGGCAGCTCCAGCGCCCCCAGGGCCGCCTCTACCCGGTCGGTGGTTTTGGTGATATTATATCCCTCTTCCAAAAGCCCTGTCACATCAATGTACCGGCGCTGGTCCAGCCGATGGATGGTAGAGGGAGTCTGGGTGAGCTCTACCTGGGCGATGTCCCGCAGGGCCACCGTATGGGTCTCCCCGGTCCGGCTATCCACCTCAAAAGTCAGGTTCCGTATATCCTTGGGGGTAAGGTCCTGGGCATCTCCGTCCTGGAGCGCCACCGTGTACTCCGCCCCGCCGTCCTGCAGCTGCATCACTTCCGCCGAACCGGCCAGGGCCTCGGCCACCTTTGCATATACCTGGGCCACGGTGAGCCCTTCCTCCATGGCGGCCTGCCGGTCCACAGAGAAGTGGATCTCCGGGGACGGGTCCTCCTCGCCGGTGTCGGTGGAAGAGATCCCCTCCACCTGGGCCATGGCCTGGGCCACCTGTCCGGCCGCCGCCTGGAGCTGATTGAGATCGTTGCCGTACAGACGCACCGTCACGCCGGAACCGGCCATGGCCTCCATGAAGGTGGACATCATGGAGTTGGCGTCGGCCTCCACGGTACCCGGCAGATCCGCGCACAGGCGGTTGATCTCCTGGGCCACGTCCCCGGCCCGGCGGGAGGTCCCCTCTTCCAGCAGGACGTAGAACGTCACGTCCCCCCCGCCGGAGGACAGGGAGATGCCCGTACTGTCGCCGGCGCTGCCGCCCACCGTGGCCACGCCCTCCACCGACAGCATCCGGGCCGCCGCCTCGTCCGCCGTCTGCGTGGTCTCTTCAAAGCTGGCGTCCTCCGGCATGGTGAGGGTAACCATCATCTGGTCCATCTCCATATCCGGCATGAAGGTAAAGCCCCGTACCATTACCAGCGCTCCGCTGCCCACCAGCAGAAGCGCCGCCGTAACCAGCACCGCCGCCTTGTGCTCCACGGCCCACCGGACGCTCCGGCGGTACCGGAGCATCCAGCGGGCGGTCTTCTCTCCGCTGCCTCTGTCCACCCGGCGCAGGAGCTGTCCGGACATGGCCGGCACCAGCGTCATGGCCACCACCAGGCTGGCCATCAGGGCGTAGGTCAGGGTCAGGATCATCTCGGTAAACAGTTCCCGGGTCAGGCCCTGGACAAAGACGATGGGAACAAACACGCACACCGTTGTCAGTGTGGAAGCGGCCACAGCGCCGCCCACCTGCCGGGCGCCGGACACCGCCGCTTTTACCGGAGACTCCCCTAAGGCGCGCAGGCGGTAGGTGTTCTCGATCACCACGATGGAGTTGTCCACCAGCATTCCCACCGACACCGCCAGTCCCGACAGAGACATCATGTTCACCGATACCCCGGTAAAGTACATAAGCGCAATGGCAAACATCAAACTGATGGGGATGCTGCACAGGGTGATGACCGTGGGCCTCCAATCCCGGAGAAACAGGAACAGGATCAAAACGGAAAACACCGCTCCCCACAGAAGGCTGGAAAGGATGGAATCCCGGATCATATAGATATATTCTCCTTGATCCATCAGCGGCGTAAACGTCAGGCCGGGATACTCCGATTCCAGCTCCTGAAAGGCCGCCCGCAGGTTATCGGAGACCTGGGCCGTGGCGTAATTGGATTGCTTGGAGAACATCAGCAGCAGCCCCTCGTTGCCGTTGAGGGTGGCGTATATCTCCCCGGCATTGTCCGAGGCGGTTACCTCCGCCACATCCGACAGGACAATGGGTTCCAGATCCTGGATCCCCAGGTCGAACAGGGGCAGGGCCTCCAGCTCCTGGATGGTGGAGATGCTGTCCCCCACGGTGACAATGGTGCTCACGCCCCGCTGGTAGACGAACCCCGCCGGCATATCCAGGTTCTGGGCGCTCAGCAGGGCCGTCAGGGTCTCAGCGGTCACCACCGTATGGAGGTCCGCCGCCGCCCGGGCGGCTTCCACCTGCTGGTCATAGGCGGTAAACGCCTGGTCCAGGGCCTGCTGGGAGGCGGTGAGCCCCGCCTGGGCGGAGGCCAGCCGGGAGGAGGCTGCGGTCATCTGTCCCATGCCAAGCAGGATCTGAGACTGCATCTGGTCCAAGCCGGACTGAAGCTGCTGCACCGCCGCGGCCGCCGCGGCCGCCTCCAGCTCCAGCCGGGCTGCGTCCGCCTGGGCGGTCTCCAGCTCCTTTTCCAGCTCCGGCAGGCGGGCATCGACCGTGGCCTGCGCCGCTGCCAAGGATGTGCGTGCCGCTTCCAGGGACGCGTCCAGGTCCTCCTCCGTCTTGGCCCAAGTGCCGTCCAGGGCCCGGACGTCTCCCAGAGTGGCGCACCCCTGCCCTTGGAGCCAGGTCAGCGTTTCGGCGTCCAGGCCCAGGTCCGTCAGGCTTGTCTCATCAGGCCCCGCCCCGGCCGCTACCGGTTCCAGCCGGGCGCGGTCTGCCCGGACGGCCGCCAGGGACTCCTCCAGCGGACCGATAGCGCCCTGCAGCTGTTCCAGCTGCTTTTCGTACAGGGACCGCTCCATCTCCAGAGCGTTCACCCGCGCCTGGGCCGCCGACAGCTCCGCGTTTATGGCCGCCGCCTGGGCCATGGCCTGCTCCAGCGCTTCCGAGCCGCTGTTGACCCCTTCCAGCATGCCCGACGGTGCGTTTTCCAGCTGCCGCAGGCCGGACTCCACCTGGGCCATGGCGGAGTCCAGCTCCTCCTGGGCATCCTCCAGCTCCTGCCGGGCCTCGGCCAGGCTGTCCTCCAGCGCCTGGCTCACCCGCTGGTTGGTCTCGTCGATTTTGTCGTCCCGGATGGTCACTGTCAGCGTGCGTTCCACCATACCGCCGGTGGTCACGTCCGCCAGGCCCGTAGTCCCCTCCAGCTCCGGGATCAGCGTGTCCCGGGCAAACTGGCACAGCTCATAACGGTCCATTCCCTCCCCGTCCACCGATGCCACCATCACCGGCATCATGCTGGGGTTGATCCGAAGGATGGACGGGGTCCCGATCCCCTCGTCCCAGCCGCCGGAAACGCTTTGCACCGCCTGGAGAATATCCACCATGGCCGAGTCCATGGAGGTGTCCTGTTCAAATTCCAGCATCACCAGGGAGTAGTTCTCCGACGAGGAGGACTGGATCGTCCGGATGTTGTTCAGCACCGCCATGGCCTGTTCCAGCGGCCGGGTCACCCCGGTCTCCACCTCCTCCGGCGTAGCGCCGGGGTAGGCCGTGGTCACCACCACGTAGGGATAATCCATGTTTGGCATCAGATCCGGAACCATGTTCCGGTACGCCGTGATGCCAAAGACGATCACGGCGATCACCGCCACCAGCACGGTGTAGGGTTTTCGGACGCTGTACTTTGCCATATCCAGTCAGTCTCTCCCATCCCCAATGAAAAATACGGAAAAAATTATATCACTTTTCTTCCCAAGTACCCATGAATTTTTTCAAAACTTTTCCCTTCCGGCCGATTTCCTGGGCTGGCTCCAGGCTTGACTTCTTTTCCGCGGAAGGATAAACTGAAAAGACCGCCCGGCGCCGCCGGGAACGTAAAGGAGGCAACCGCCATGACCGTGCTGGTGACCGGTGGGACCGGGTATATAGGCAGCCACACCTGTCTGGAGCTTTTGGAGAAGGGCTGGGACGTGGTGGCGGTGGACAATCTTTCCAACAGCAGTCCGGAAAGCCTGCGGCGGGTATCGGAGCTGACGGGACGGCCCCTGCCTTTTTTCCCCCTGGACCTGCGGGATGAAACCGCCCTGGGTCAGATCTTCGGCCGGTACGCCTTTGACGGGGTTATCCATTTTGCGGGGCTCAAAGCCGTGGGGGAATCGGTGGCCCAGCCTTTGGAGTACTACGGCAACAACCTGCAATCCACCGTATCCCTCTGCCGGGCCATGGTCCGGGCGGGGGTGGGGCGGGTCCTGTTTTCTTCCTCCGCCACGGTCTACGCCCCGGGCAGCCCGCTGCCTCTGGGGGAGGACGCCCCCACCGGCGGCTGTACCAGCCCCTACGGATGGACCAAATGGATGATTGAGCAGATCCTTCGGGATACCGCCGCAGCCAACCCCGGCTGGTCGGTGGCCCTGCTGCGCTACTTCAATCCCGTGGGCGCCCATCCCAGCGGGCGGATCGGGGAGGATCCCCGGGGCATCCCCAACAATCTCATGCCCTACATCACCCAGGTTGCCGCGGGACGGCGGGAGTGCCTGACCATTTTCGGCGGGGATTACGATACACCGGACGGCACCTGCGTACGGGACTACCTGCATGTAGTGGACCTGGCCCGGGGGCACGTGGCCGCCATGGAATATCTCCTGGAGCACACCGGCACGGAGACGTTCAACCTGGGCACCGGCCGGGGATACAGCGTGCGGGAGATGGTAGACGCCTTTGAGCGCGCCAACGGGGTGCGCATCCCATGGCGCATGGGCCCCCGGCGGCCCGGGGATGTGGCCGCTATCTACGCAAACCCGGCCAAAAGCCGGAGTGTCCTGGGCTGGACGGCGGAACGCACGTTGGAGGACATGTGCCGGGACAGCTGGAACTGGCAGCGGCAGAATCCCCAGGGTTACGAGACATAAGCGGAAAAAAACAGTACTTTTTCTGAAAAACCGGGGTTGCAACCCCGGTTTTTTATGATATAATGACCAGTAATGACCGGTACGCCCGGGCTCTCCACCTACGAGCCCCGGCCGGCCGAAGAAAGGAGTTAAATACATACCGCAGGACTCGCGGCGCGGCAGTGTGGAGACCTGCCGCAGGCCCCGCCCATGGGCGGAGGCAAGGTCTTTCGGGCGGAGGCCCGAAGATCAGAGTCGGGGAACATGGCAGAGGTACGTCTGGTAAACATCAAGAAGATCTACCCCCATCAGGGCGGCTCCAAAAAACCCAAAAAGGGCGAGGCGCCGGAGAAGAAAACCAACCTTCAGATCACCGATGAGGGCGTCGTGGCGGTGCAGCAGTTCTCGCTGGACATCGCCGACAAGGAATTCATCGTCCTGGTAGGCCCCTCGGGCTGCGGCAAATCCACCACTCTGCGGATGATCGCCGGACTGGAAGAGATCTCGGAAGGCGACCTGATTATCGACGGCAAGCGCATGAACGACGTGGCGCCCAAGGACCGGGACATTGCCATGGTGTTCCAGAACTACGCCCTGTATCCCCATATGACCGTGTACGACAACATGGCCTTTTCCCTGAACCTGAAGAACGTAAAAAAGGAAATCATCGACCAGAAGGTGCGGGAGGCGGCCAAGATCTTGGACATCACCGCTCTGCTGGACCGCAAGCCCAAGGCCCTCTCCGGCGGCCAGCGCCAGCGGGTGGCCATCGGCCGGGCCATCGTCCGGGAGCCCAAGGTGTTCTTGATGGACGAGCCTCTCTCCAACCTGGACGCCAAGCTCCGCAACCAGATGCGCGCTGAGATCATCAAGCTCCGCCAGCGGATCGACACTACGTTTGTCTACGTCACCCACGACCAGACCGGGGCCATGACCCTGGGCGACCGGATCGTGATCATGCGGGACGGGTTTATCCAGCAGATCGGCACGCCTCAGGAGGTGTTCGACCATCCCGCCAACCTATTTGTGGCCGGATTTATCGGCATGCCCCAGATGAACTTCTTCGACGCCCAGCTGGAAAAGGAGGGCGGCCGGTACAACGTGACCCTGTGCGGGCGGAACGTCCCCCTCACTGAGGGCCAGCAGGCCTCCCTGGCCAAGCGCCAGGCGGCGGCCGGTCCGGTAACCCTGGGCATCCGGCCGGAGCACATCTCCCTGTCCCCGGACGGCATCCCCTCCCGGATGGACGTGTCGGAGATGATGGGATCCAGCGTCCACCTGCACCTGAACGTAGGCGGCAAAGACGCCATTGTGATTGTGCCCACCCTCTCCCTGCTGGGCGGGCCCGCCTCTTACGGCAAGGAGGTCAGCTTGACCTTCAAGCCGGAGAGCATGCACCTGTTCGACAAAACCACCGAGCTGTCCCTGCTGGACTGAAGACAGCCGGCCACACGAGAATTTTTCGGGAAAACCGCCGGAGAACTCCGGCGGTTTTCCCGATATGAAAGCTTGTCCGCCGGAGGCGCCGTCTGCGGCGGGGAAAGGAGCCTCTATGCAATCCCCCACCCTTATCATCATGGCCGCCGGCATGGGGAGCCGGTTTGGCGGATTGAAACAGATCACGCCGGTGGACGACGCCGGCCACATCCTTATGGACTATTCCCTTTACGACGCCTGGCAGGCCGGGTTCCGGCGGGTAGCGTTTGTGGTAAAGGCCGAGACGGAAGCCGAATTCCAGCGCACGGCCGGCCGGCGGGCGGAACGCCGGTTTCAGGTCCTCTATGTGCACCAGCGTCTGGAGGATCTTCCGGCGGGCTTTTCCGTACCGGAAGGCCGGATAAAGCCCTGGGGCACCGCCCATGCGGTCCGGGCCTGCCGGGAGGTAGTGGACGGCCCCTTTGCCATTATCAACGCCGATGACTTTTACGGCCCGGGCGCTTTTTCCGCCGTATACGGGTTTCTAACCTCCCCCCATCCGGAAACAGAGCACGCCATGGTGGCCTACCGGTTGCGAAACACCGTAACGGAGCACGGCAGCGTGGCCCGGGGGGTGTGCCAGGTCCGGGACGGGTATTTGACCGGCATTACCGAACGCACCAGCATCGTCTGCCGGCACGGCGAAACCGCCTGGCAGGATGAGGACGGCCGGTACCATCCCCTGGCCGGAGACACGCCCGTGTCCATGAACCTGTGGGGATTCAGCCAGAGCATGATGGATGCTTTGGACCGGCGGTTTGCAGATTTTCTAACCCAGGAAATGCCGGGAAATCCCATGAAGGCGGAGTACTTCCTGCCCGGCGTGGTAAGCGCCCAAATGGCCGCCGGCCAGGCGCGGATCCGGGTGCTGCCCTGCGAGGAAACCTGGTACGGCGTCACCTACCGGGAGGACCTGCCCGGGGTACAGGCGGCCGTGGCCGGGATGCGGGAGCGGGGCCAGTATCCTCCCCGCCTCTGGGA
>CALWYY010000104.1 GCA_944385885.1 uncultured Oscillospiraceae bacterium
CCCGCCGGTGAAGGAGACCATTTTCACCCGGCTGTCCTGGGCCATGCGGGCGCTGAGCGCTTCGTCCGCCACGGGCACCACGTTGAGCACTCCCGCCGGGAGTCCCGCCTGGGTGAGAAGCTCCCCCAGCAGGAGGTTGATGACGGGGGTGTGCGGGGAGGGCTTAAGAAGGAAGGCATTGCCCGCGGCAATGGCGTAGGCCAGCTTTTTTACCGCCAGCAGCAGAGGGTAGTTAAACGGGACAATCCCCAGAATGACCCCCAGAGGCCGACGCACAGCCATGGACAGCTGGCCCGGCTTAGAGGGGGGCATAAAATCGGTGACGTGCCGGCGGCATTCCCCGGCGGCCACCCGGAATACGCCCACGGTTCCCGAAAACTCTCCCCGGGCGATGGCCTGGGGTTTGCCGGCTTCCCGGACCAGGATGTCCAGGAACTCTTCCCTGCGGCTCTCCAGCAGATCCGCTGCCCGGAGCAGAATACGTTCCCTCTCGTCGGCCATGGTGCGTGCCCAAGAGGGCGCCGCAGCTGCGGCGCCCGCCAGAGCCCGCTCCACATCCTCCGGGCCCGCCCGGTGCACTAGGCATAGGGAGTCCCCCGTGGCCGGCTCCCGGTCTTCCCGGATGCAGCCGTCCGTGTGGGAAGCCCAGCCCCCGTTTATGTACAGCTGGTATTCTTTCTTCATGAGAACACCCCTCCTATACGTTTTTGGTACGGTCAGCTTACTACGCCCCGGATGAACGGCGGCCTCTGGGGCGGCTGGGAGGAGAAGCGGTAACAGCGCAGAAGATCCTCCCGGGCCTGCCTGGCCGCCTGCTCCGTAGCGGCATGGATCTGGGCCAGCTCCCGGCCGGCTGTTACGGTGTCGCCCACTTTCGCCCGGAGCAGGACGCCCACAGACAGATCAATCACGTCCTCCTTGGTAGCCCGGCCTCCCCCCAGCAGCATGGATACCCGGCCTACATCCCGGGCCTCGATGGCCGCGATGTATCCGGAGACAGGGGCGGGGACAGAGAGAACCGCCGGCGCCTGCGGGAGAAGGGAGGGATCGTATACCGCGGCGGGGTCGCCGCCCTGGGCCTGCACCATCTCCGCCAGCCGGCGCAGGGCCGAGCCGTCTGCCAATGTCCGTTCCAAGCGGGCCCGGGCGTCCGAGTCCGAGGCGCAGATCCCGCTGCGGGTGAGGATGTTGGAACCCAGTACCAGGCACAGCTCCCGCAGGTCGGGTACGTCCTCGCCCCGAAGCACGCCAATGGCCTCCCGCACCTCCAGGGCGTTGCCCACGGCAAAGCCCAGAGGCTGGTCCATGTCCGTGACCACGGCGGCCATGTTCCGGCCCGCCTGCTTGCCCACATCCACCATCTCCCGGGCCAGGGCAAAGGCGTCCTCCTCCGTCTCCATAAAGGCCCCGGAGCCGGTTTTCACATCCAGCACAATGGTGCGGGCGCCGGAGGCCAGCTTCTTGGCCATGATGCTGGAGACGATTAGAGGTATGCTGGAAACGGTTCCCGTCACGTCCCGCAGGGCGTACATTTTCTTATCCGCCGGAGCCAGGTTGGCGGTTTGCCCGGCAATGACGAAGCCTACCGTGTCTGCAATCTCCAAAAACCGTTCCGGGGACATGACGGTGGAAAATCCTGGAAACGACTCCAGTTTATCTATGGTGCCGCCGGTATGGCCCAGTCCCCGGCCGGACATTTTAGCCATCTTCACACCGCAGGCGGCTACCATGGGGCACAGGACAAGAGACGTTTTGTCACCCACACCGCCGGTGGAATGCTTGTCCGCCGTATACGGGCCCAAGGAGGAGAGGTCCACCATGTCGCCCGAATGGGCCATGGCCATGGTGAGATCCAGCGTCTCCCGGGTATCCATGCCCCGCAGGACAACGGCCATAAGAAACGCTGACATCTGGTAATCCGGGATTTCTCCCTGGGTGTAGCCTTGAATCAGGTAGTGTATTTCCTCGGATGTCAAAGCCTGGCCATCCTTCTTCCGAATAATAAGATCCGTCATACGCATGCCGTACCACCCCTTTTTCAAAGTATACCACAGAGGCAAAACCCTTACAAGAAATTTCCCCAAGCCGGAGGGCCGGGCGGAGGAAGAAAAAGCGAAAAAACGGTTGACAACCCTTTGAAGGAGTGCTATTATAACCCTCGCCAGTTTTATGCGCGCGAGTGGTGGAATTGGCAGACTCGCTAGATTCAGGTTCTAGTGTCCACTCCGGACGTGCGGGTTCAAGTCCCGCCTCGCGCACCACGTGGTCGCAAAGTTTGCTTTGCGACCACGTCTTTTTATGCCTACGGCAAAAAAGACGTCATCCGCCCACCCCATGCTCCTCCTTTCCAAATCGAACCCACTTCGTTGGACTTCGATTTGGCCTTGGGTGCGAATCTGGAAGTTTTGGCATCTATTGGTGTTGCGATGCTCCCAAACAAGGCAGCCGCCCTTTTGGGGGCGGCTGCCTTGTTTTAATACCGGAGGGCTTTTGACTTCATGCCGCCTCCCGGGACGGCCCGCCCCGCGTGCCGTCCAAATACGCCGGGCCATGCTTTCGGCGGAGGGCGTGCGGGTTCCCCGGAATGACGCCGTCCGGCGGCACGGTTCAAAAATCCCGCCCGTTTTCGCTGTTTATTTGCAAATGGTTTTTTTCATTCCGGAGCCGCAGGACCCGTTTGGAATACGCTCAAAGCCCATGGCTTCATAAAAGGATTCCCGGCCCGCTTCCGAAATCAGCTGGACGCTTGCCCGGCCGCCGGCGGGCGTCTCGTTTTCTGCGTGCCTCAGGAGCATATCAACGATCTTTGTGCCGATCCCTTTTCCCTGATGCATAGGATGCACTGCAATATCGGCCAGCACGTAATACAGGCCGTCCCCTATCAGCCGGCCCATTCCGACGGCTTGCCCCTCGTCCACCGCAGTGACCGTATATCGGCTCCCGTCCAAGGCTTTTTGTATTTGCGCCTGGGAATAACCGGCCCAGCCCACGCTTGCCCGCAGCGCCAGGTAATCCTCCCAGCGCAAGGTATTCTCCTGGTATTCCATACCGTCCCTCCAGAAAAAGGAATGGGCTTATTATACAGACGCCGCCGGAAAAGCACAAGCAGAACCCTGCGGGGGCCTTGCTGTCTGGGCTCTGGGCGTTGACCGGGGGAGAGCCTGTGGTATAATAAGACCGGCACCGGCCGGACCAGGACCGGCGGAAGGAGATACGGTTTTATGAACAGTCCGTCCTAATCGACGCAGAAGAGCCAACGGAAGGCGCTGCTGAGGCAGCGCCTGGCTGCTGTGTCCAATTTTCGGAAAGGACTGTGAAACCCATGAAGAAAAACATATATCTGATGTATGCCATCGCCTTCTTACAGGGCATGGTTTTCTACGGGCCGATTGCCACGTTATACCGGCAGGCGCAGGGAGTGTCGATTTTTCAGATCACTCTGATGGAGGGCATCTCCCTGGCCCTGTGCATTGCCTTGGAGATTCCCTGGGGTATGGCGGCGGACAAAATCGGATACCGCAGGACCATGATCCTCTGCTGCGGGCTGTACTTCATCTCAAAGATCGTGTTTTGGCGGGCCTCGGGCTTCGGAGGCTTCTTTGCAGAGCGCATCCTGCTGGGCATTGTGCAATCTGGGCTCTCCGGCGTGGACAGCAGTATTCTCTATCTCTCCTGCCAGGGAAAGGATAGCCAGAAGGTGTTCGGGATCTATCACAGCCTGGGTATGGGCGGCCTGCTGGCGGCGGCCGCGGTGTTCTCCCTGGTTGTGAAAGACAACTATCCTCTGGCCGGCTTTCTCACGGCGGTCAGCTACGGGACCAGCGCGGTCCTGTCCTTCTTTCTGGAGGAAGTCCGGGAGGGAAACGCCGGGCGGGCCCGGGCGGAGGCCTTCGGCGCCACGTGTAAAACGGTGCTGAAAGACCGCTCCCTGCTCCTGTTTTTGACGGCGGTGGCCTTCTTGTCCGAGACGCATCAGACCATCACGGTGTTCCTGAACCAGCTGCAATACAGCCGCTGCGGCATGGGAAACGCCGCCATGGGTTTTGTCTATTGCGCGGCGACGGTGCTGGGCTTGTGCGGCGTCTGGTCCTTCGCCGTCACCCGGAAGATCGGCGTCCGTCATTCTTTCTGGCTTTTCGGCGGCACGGCCGCCGCAGCCTGCCTTGCGCTGGCCCTTACCCGGCAGGCCGCGCTCTCCGTGGCGGGGATCCTGCTCCTCCGGCTGTCCAACAGCCTGTTCCAGCCGCTTCAGGCAGAGATCCAGAACCGCCGGGTCCAAACGGAAAACCGGGCCACCGCCCTCAGTATCCACGCCATGCTCCTAGACGGCATCGCCGTCGGGACGAACCTTCTCTTCGGAGCGCTGGCGCAATTCCGCCTGCCCCTGGCCTTCGCCTTCGGCGGCGGCCTGTGCGCCCTGAGCCTGGTCCTTCTCCCTTTTGGCTGCAGGGAAAAATCCAACCCCTGACCTTAAGCGCCGGGCCCGGAGGCGGG
The DNA here is from genome assembly GCA_944385885.1 of uncultured Oscillospiraceae bacterium. Classification (GTDB taxonomy): domain Bacteria; phylum Bacillota; class Clostridia; order Oscillospirales; family Oscillospiraceae; genus Apopatocola. The sequence goes on from CALWYY010000104.1 coordinate 4,495, forward strand.
CGCCCTGACGGGCGCCCGCCTTTTTGCCTCCCAGAGTCCGCCAACCGCCGGCCCAACCGGGGCGAGAGAGATGCGCTCGGCCGGGACACAAATAAAAAAGGAGAAAAATGGGGGTATTCTTTTTAAAATCGCACATAATATGAACAAAATGTTATACATTTGTAAATATTAGCACTTTCCCCTTGACAGTGCTAATTTTCGGTGTTATAACGAAATCGTTCAAAAGGAAGGGCTCAAAAGAGCCCCGCGGCAGGGCAAAAGGTAAGTGTTTAAGAATGGAGGAATGACTTATGCTGCCCAGCATTTTCGGAGAGAACCTGTTTGACGATCTGTTTGATGAGAGCTTTGGAATGTTCCCGGCGTGGAACGGACGCAGCCCCCTGTATGGGAAACGGGGGAAGAACCTGATGAAGACGGATGTCCGGGAGACGGAGAACACCTACGAGCTGGACATCGATCTGCCCGGGTGCAAGAAGGATGAGCTCCACATGGAGCTGAAGGACGGGTATCTGACCATTCAGGCGGTGAAGAGCCTGGACCGGGACGAGAAGGATGACGCCGGCCGGTATATCCGCCAGGAGCGGTACGCCGGGTCCTGCAGCCGCAGCTTTTACGTGGGCGACCTGGAACCGGAGGACGTGACCGCCCGGTACGAGGACGGTATTCTGCGGATTTCCATGCCCAAGCAGGTGAAAAAGGAGCTGCCCAAGAGCACCACGAACGCCATCGGGTGACGGCCCCCAGAGCCGCCCCTCCGCTTTTCAGCGGAGGGGCGGTTTTTGCATATCCGGCCAGGGCGCAGGAAAACCGCCTGAAAGGACGCGGCCGCGCGCCGCTACCGGCCCCCAGACAGCTTTGTCTGCGGGGCCGGTTTTTCTATGTGGGATGGAAAGACATGTCTTTTCTGACAGCAGGCTGTCATTTTTGCATATGCCCGGAGCAAGGTGCGTGGCAATCGACGGGGAAAAACCGGCAAGAGAGGCAAAATTTGCGCCGGGTACGGTTTGGCACGGGAATTGCTGTCTTTTTAGCAGAGTTTTTGGAAAGGAAGGTATTCCAAAATGGGATGCTGCTGGACGCCTCACGAGGAGAATGTGGAAAAGGGATTGCTCTGCATCAGCGACGACGGGAACATCAAAAACAGCCGCGTAAATAAAATGCTGGCGCATATTTTGGATCAGCCGCCCCGGGTGGCGGTGGACCGGGCAAAATGGTTCACCCGCTCCTTCCAGGAGACCGAAGGGATGTCCAACGATTTGCGCTGGGCGGCGGCGCTGAAGAAATGCGCGGAGAACCTGCCGGTCCTGATCGACGGGGAGGAGCTGATTGTCGGGCGGATCGGGCAGGGGACCCGGTACGCGCTGATCTACCCGGAGCTGCGCGGCGCCTGGCTCCCCAATCTGGCAAAGGTGGCCGACCGGGAGGGGGGGAAGTTCTATCTCAGCCCGGAGGACTGCCAGTGCGTGATGGAGGAGATCGTTCCGTACTGGACGGGGCGGACCTGGCATGAGGGATATTACAGCCAGCTGCCGGAGGAGACCCGCCGGGTCATTTGGGAGGAAGGGGATCCCTACGCCTGCCGTGGGGTAGTCAACGCCCTGACCACCCAGGACAGTGCCCTGGTCTGGGCCCTGGATTACGAGAAGATCCTGAAGAAGGGGATCCTGGGCCTGAAGCGGGAGATGGAGGCGCGCTTGGCGGAGGTGGACGTGCTTCACATTCCCAACGAGATGTACAAGCGCAGCTTTTATCAGGCCGCCATTGTCACCTGCGACGCAATTGTCTGCTGGGCGGAGCGGTACGCGGCGGAGGCGGAGCGCATGGCGGGAGAGTGCCAAGAGCCCGGCCGGCGGGAGGAACTGGAAGAGATCGCCCGGATCTGCCGCCGGGTGCCGGCGCATCCCGCAGAGTCCTTCTATGAGGCGGTCCAGTGCGTCTGGTTTGCCAACGCGTTTTCCCGGCTGGAGCAGATTATGGCGGGACAGATGGGCCTGGGGCGGATCGACCAGTACCTCTATCCGTACTACAAAGCGGATAAGGACAAGGGGATCCTGACGGAGGAGAGGACGCTGGAGCTGCTGGAGTGCCTGTGGCTGAACCTCTCCCGGATCCGCCGGCTGGTGCCCACCAGTTCCATCTCCAACTACCAGGGCTACCCCCATTTCGAGCAGGCCTGCCTGGGCGGCCAGACGCCCGACGGACGGGACGCGTCCAATGAGCTGTCCTATCTGATCCTCCAGTCCAAAAAAGAATTCCCCCTGGATTTCCCGGATATGTCCGTGCGCATCCACAGCATGACCCCGGCGCCTTTCCTGCAGAAGACCGTGGAGGTGATCAAGGAGGGGACCGGCTTCCCCAAGCTGTACAACGACGAGGACATCGTCCCCATGTTCCTGTACAAGGGCGCCACGTACGCGGAGGCCCTGGATTACACCGGCTGCGGCTGCGCCGAGGTGCGCCTGATCAACCGGGAGACATACATGACCCAGGGAAGCCAGCTGAATATCCCCAGCGCCGTGGAAATGGCCCTGCGGGACGGGTTTATGCTCCGCGTGAGCCGGCCGGGGGAACGCATCGGCCTGCCCACCGGGGATCCCAGGCAGTTTAAGACCTGGGAGGAGTTCTGGAACGCGTTTTTGGCGCAGATGGAAAACATGTTCCGGCACGCGTTCATCAACCGTTCCGTGGGGGACCTGACCAAGGTGCGCTACCTGGCTGCCCCGTTCCAGTCCATGCTTCACGACCTGTGCGTGGAGCAGGCGCTGGACATCCACATGGGACAGGGGAAATTTAAAAACGATATCAGCCTTGGAAACCTGTTTGTCATCGGCGTGGGGACGACCATCGACTCTCTGGCGGCCATAAAGAAATTGGTGTTCGACGACAAGGCGGTATCCATGGACGAGCTTATAAAGGCGCTGGACGCGGATTTTGAGGGGTATGAAGTCCTTCGCCAGAAGTGCCTGCACTGCCCCAAATACGGGAATGCGGATCCCTATGCCGATGACATCGGCCGAGCGGTGGATCTGGCCATGAACCGCATGACCAGCTCCTTCCGGAACCCGTGGGGCGGTACGGACAACATCTGCCTTGTCCCCACCTCGGTGGTGAGCGTGGACATCAACCCGTCCATTCAGTTGGAGGTCAACCGCTTTGACCGAGTCATCCGTGTCCAGGAGTATAACGAATCCGGGCGGGAGCTGATCCAGGAGCTAAAGCTTTGGTACCTGGATTGCGGGGAAGCGGTAGAGAAGATCCTGGAGAGCGGTAGCATATCCGCCCTTTTGGCTGAGGATGGACGGATGGAAATTACCGTGGCCGGACGTCCGGCCCAGTGCAGCCGCCTGCTGGAAGCGATGGAGACCTGCACTGCGGGACATGAGAACGTCCGGTGTTACCGGGCGGAGCCGGAATACATCCAAAACGCTCAGGCTTTGGGACTGTCCATGGGCAAGTACCGGGCGCTGCTGGACCTGCAGGCCCTGGACCCGCAGATAACGGCGGAGGACATCCGGGATCTGACTATGGCGCAGATCCGGCAGCTGGAACGGGAGCTGTCGGGGGAGGAAGAGGCTGGCGGCTGCGGGCCAGGGTACGGCGGAAGCGGCGGGAACGGCTGCGGCCGGGGCGGACAGTAGGAAATCCCCACCGAGCCGGGGGGAGAAAACGATGTGCCGGAGGGTGACCGTCCGGTACGGCGGATATATAGGCCGGGGCGGGAACGCCTCGGCTTTCCCTTTGCCGGCCGGGCCTTGAAAAAGAGGAAAAACCGGCGCATAATAAAAGCGGCTTCGTATATCAAGGACGAAACGCGCCGCCTGCACCCCGGCGGAGCACAATCCGGCGGAGAGGATGCGGCGGCATCCCCTGGAAAGGAATACTATGGGACACAGAGCAAAGCACACCCGGAAACCGTCCGGGACGAACAAAAGCCCGGGCCGTGCCGGAATGTGGATAGCCGTAGTGCTCCTGCTGGCGGCGGCAGCCCTAGCGGGAGGACGGCTGTTTGCCGGAAGGCCGGACAGGACGCAGGAGGAACTGCCGTCTCCTCCGGAGGAAACGATCTCGCCCACGCCGGATATGAGCGCTGGCCCGGACCAGTCCGCCCCCTGGGCCACCCAACCTCCTGCCACCCAAGACCCGGCGGAAAAGAGCATCTCCGGCCTGGTCTATGAATGTACGCCGGAGACGCTGGTGCTGGAGACGGGCAGCGGGTTCTATGCCGTTCCCACCGGCGGAGAGGATTGGCAGTCCCTTGTGGGGCGGGAGGTGACACTGCTGTATGAGGGCCAGTGGGACGATGGCGCCCTGTGGCAGACGGTGCAGATACAGCAGGTTCTCTCCCCATCCGAGACCGGCCTGGACCAGCCGGCTGCCGCCGGGCAGGCGGCGGAAACCAATACGATCTATACGCAGGCGCGGCTGGCCCGGGCCTGGGAGATCCTCCAGGGCATGACGCTGGAGGAAAAGGTGGGGCAGCTGTTTCTCATCCGCTGTCCGCTGGGAGACGCGGCCGCCCAGGCGGCCCGGGACTACGCTCCGGGCGGGTTCCTTCTCTTTGGGGAGAACACCCAGGGCCAGGACAGAGAATCCCTGCGGGAATGGATTGCTTCCGTGCAGGAGGCATCCCGCCTGCCGGCCCTGTTCGCGGTGGACGAGGAGGGGGGCGAGGTGTGCCGGCTCAGCCGGTATCCCGCCTTCCGGGACGAGCCGTTTCCCTCCCCCATGACCTTGTTCCGGCAGGGGGGCTGGGAGGCGGTGGAGCAGGACACCATGGAAAAATGCGACCTGCTCAATTTTCTGGGAATCCACGTGAATATGGCTCCAGTATGCGATGTGTGCTCCGTGCCGGAGGCGTTTATGTACTCCCGTTCCCTGGGAGGCGACGCCGTTCTGACCAGCCGGTATGCCGCCCGGGTGGCGGCAGGGTATGCGTCCCGGGGCGTTGGGTGTGTGCTGAAGCATTTCCCCGGGTATGGGGACAACCTGGACACACACACCGGCATGGCGGTAGACAGCCGGACGCTGGACCAACTGGAGAGCCGGGACCTGCTGCCCTTCCAGGCTGGCATCCAGGCGGGAGCGGAGGCGATCCTGGTGTCCCATATGGTGGTCAGCTGCCTGGATGGAGCAGCGCCGGCCTCCCTGTCCCCGGCCGTACACGCGTATATACGGGACGCTCTGGGATTTGACGGGGTAGTGATAACGGATGACCTGTATATGGACGCTATAACCGAATACGCGGGCCTGGAAGCCGCGGCGGTACTGGCTGTGCAGGCGGGGAACGATCTGATCTGCTGCACCGATTATGTCCAGCAAATCCCCGCGGTGATCCAGGCGGTGAACCAGGGAGAGATATCCCTGGAGCGGGTGGAGCAGTCCGTGCTGCGGATCCTGTGCTGGAAGCTGGAGCTGGGGGTCATCGTATAAGCGGCCGTCCCGGCGGAGCCGGGACGGCTTTTTCACCCCGGGACGGACCTTTGAAGGGGATCGGAAGCCCCCACGGCGGTGTTTTGCGGTTATTTCTACGGTTTTGATTGCCTTGGACGGCCGGGGAGGAGTATCATGGAGAAAACAGCCGGTCGGACGAGGGGGAGGCGGACGGGATGATATGGATATCCAGCCGGAACCAGGAGAGGCGCCGCATTCCCCTGGGCGCTGCGGGGTCCGTCATTGGCATTGCGGCCCTGGTTACGGCCCTGACGGTGGCGGGGACGATCCTGTCTCTCCGTTGGGGGGCGCCCCAGGTGGTGCTGACGGCCCTGTGCCTATGCCTGACGGCGCTGGCGGCCATCCTGGCCCGGCGGGCGGGACGGCGCTCCGCGGGGGATGCCCTGGTCTTTTTCCTGGAGGACGGCCGCCTGTACGCCCTGGACGTGCGCCAGCTGACCCGGTACCGCCGGGGGGTTCTGGGGTATTTGCAGTCTTCCGCAGAGACTTGCCGCCGGCTGGAACGGATCCGCCGGGGGGAGGTGCCCCGGGATGGGGCGGAGGAGCTGCAGAGAGTGGAGAGCCTGGAGGAAAAGGCCGGGGAGTACGTTATTCGCTGCCGGGTGATCCACGGAAACGGCCATCCGGGCACGCGCACCTACCGGCTGGAAAAAGGAGCCTACCGGGACCAGGATCGTCTGCTCCGGGAGCTGGAGCGCCGGCAGGGGTAAGGGCCCGGACCCGGCGGACGGAAGGATTTGGCAAAGGGGCGGCGTTCCGCCCCGTGTGGCAGGAGGGAATTGTTTTATGCGGAAAAATTTTGGAGCGAAACCCTGGACTTACCCGCAGCCGGTGTTTATCTTGGCGGCCTACGGCCCAGATGGGACGCCCAACGCCATGAACGCGGCCTGGGGCGGTATCAGCGAAGACAATGAGCTGTCCGTGTGCATCAGCGCCGGGCACAAGACCACAGCCAATATTTTGGCACGGGGTGCGTTTACCGTGAGCATGGGAGATGCCGCTCATGTGGCCCAGTGCGATTATCTGGGCCTGGTTTCTGGCTTTCAAGTGCCGGATAAGCTGGAACGGGCGGGATTCCATGCGGAAAAATCCGAATTTGTGGACGCGCCCATTTTGCAGGAGCTGCCCATGACCGTGGAATGCCGTCTGCTGCGTTATGATCCCAGCAGCTGCCGCCTGGTGGGAGAGATTGTAAACGTCAGCGCCCGGGAGGATGTTCTGGATGAACAGGGAAACATCGATCCGGAAAAGCTCCGGCCCATCGCTTTCGATCCCATCCACAGCACTTACCGGGTGCTGGGGGAGAAGGTGGGGAACGCGTTCCGGGATGGGAACCGGTTCCGGTAAGAAGCGGGCGCCGGAACCCCCGCCGGGAACGGCGGAGAACTGTTTGGAAAGGAAGGGACGGTATGCAATACTCCATCGTATACAGCAGCCGGACGGGCAACACCCGGCGACTGGCCCAGTCGCTTTTGGAGGTCCTGCCGGCGGAGGGATGCCTGTACCAGGGACCTGTGGGCGAACAGGCCCTGGCCGCCGAGCGGATCTATATCGGCTTTTGGACGGATAAAGGGACCTGTGACGGGGACACGGCAGAGTTTCTCGCGGGACTTACGCATCAGCAGGTTTTCCTGTTTGGAACCGCAGGATTTGGCGGCTCACCGGCGTATCTGGAGTCGATTCTGAACCGGGTACGGGAGCTGCTCCCGCCGGGAGTGCGGTATTTGGGCGGATTTATGTGCCAGGGGGAGATGCCGTCCGCCGTTCGGAAGCGCTACGAGGCCATGGAGGACAGTCCCCGGCGGAGCGCCATGCTGGAAAACTTTGACCGGGCGGTGGGCCACCCGGACGGGGAGGATATAAACCGCCTCTGGGCCGCTGTCCGGGCCGCGGAATAGAAGCAGATCGGTTTTTGGATACGGGCGGTATCCTGGAGAAGAAGCGGGCCGCCTGCCTGACAACGGAAGGGGGGACGGACTTGGAGGTCGTATACAGGGACCAGTGGGTGGCGGTATGCATCAAACCGTCAGGCGTCCCGTCCACCGATGAGCCGGGCGGCATGCTGGAACTGGCCCGCCGGGCTTTGGGACGCGGCGGGGAGGGCGTGCGTACCGTCCACCGCCTGGACCAGGTGACCGGGGGCCTTATGGTTCTGGCCCTGACCCCGGAGGCGGCGGGAGAGCTGTCCCGGCAGATCCGGGAGGGGGATTTCGGCAAGGAATACCTGGCGGTGATCCATGGCCGGCCGGAGGAGCCGGAAGGGACGTTCACCGACCTTCTGGTCCGGTCCCGCCGGGAACGGAGGACCTACGTGACGGATCAGCCCGGGCCGGAGGCCCGCCCGGCGGCACTGGACTACCGGCTGCTGGACAGCCGGGCGGGGCTGAGCCTGGTGCGGGTTATCCTGCATACGGGGCGTACCCACCAGATCCGCTGCCAGTTTTCCTCCCGTGGCTTCCCCCTGGTGGGAGACCGCAAATACGGCCGGAGCGAGGATGGCTGCCCGACGGCCCTGTGGTCGGCGGCCCTGTCCTTCCTCCACCCGGAGACGGGGGAACGCCGGAATTTTGCCCGCCGTCCGCCCCAGACCAGGCCCTGGAACCGGTTCGGGCCGGGGTGCTGGGGGGAGTTTTCCCCCGGCCCAGGGGCGGAGGAGCCCTTTCCTCTGCACAGCGGGCGGCTGGAACTGTTCCCCCGGCAGGAAGGGGAACGCCCTCTGGCTTGGCGTGTGGCCCTGCCTGGCGGGAAGACGGTGGGCCAAGCCCGGTTCTCCGCTCTGCCGGGGGCGTCGGGCCAGACGGAACTGTCGGGAGAGCTTTTCCCGGCGTTCCGGGGCCGTGGCTACGCCTTGGAGGCCGCGGCGGCCCTGGCCGGGTGGGCGCTGGATCTTCCAGATGTCCGGTGCGTGGCGGTCCATGTCCCGCCGGAGGAGGAAACGGCCGGCGCGGCGTTAGCAAAAGCGGGATTCTCCCCCCACTGCCGGGAGCCGGGGCTGTGGCTTCGCTGCCGGGAAGAGGAGGAGGAAACCCCGCAGGCGCCGGGGGCGGGCGTCGTTTTATAGTATGATTGCCTGTCCGGCGGGGAAACGCCGCAGGCGCCGGGGCGGGCAGGAGGCCCCGCCGCAATATGGCGGGTACGCTTGATGTTTTTCCGGCCCCGTGGTATAACGTTTCCAACGCGGCCCGGCGCGCCGGTCGTATATGCGGAACAGATTGTAAAGAAGGCAGGGGATGGGGATGGTATCCAATACGATACTGGTGGTGGATGACGACGGGATCAACCGGGGCATCCTGCGGAATCTGTTCTCCGCCCAGTACGAGGTGGATGAGGCGGAGAACGGCCGGGAGGGGTTAGAGAAGATCCTCACCGGGCCGGAGGCATACTGCGCCGTTTTGCTGGACGTGGTGATGCCGGAGATGGATGGATTAGAGGTGCTGCGGCGGCTGGAGGCCATGGGCTATACCCAGCGGCTCCCGGTGTTTCTGATCACGGCGGAAACCGGGGACGCCACCATGAAAGAGGCGTACCGCATGGGTGTCATGGATGTGATCGGCAAGCCGGTGGTTCCTTACGTGGTCCAGCGGCGGATCAACTCCGTGGTGGAGCTGTTTCGGGCCCGGAAACGCCTGGGGGACGTGGTAGAGCAGCAGCAGTCGGAGCTTTTGCAGCAGGCCCGGAAGATCATCCAGCTCAACCAAGGCATGATCGAGGCCCTGGCCACGGCCATCGAGTTTCGCAACGGGGAGTCCGGGGGCCACGTCAAACGCATCCATGACATTACCAGCCTTCTGCTCACCGGCACGGAGCTGGGCAGCGGTATCAGCAGCCGGGAGGTTGAGCAGATCGCCTTGGCCTCCATTATGCACGACGTGGGGAAGATCGCCATTCCCGACGCCATCCTCAACAAGCCGGGCCGGCTCACCCCGGAGGAGTTTGAGGTTATGAAAACCCATACGATCCAGGGCGCCCTTATGCTGGAACGGGTCCCGCAGCTCCGGGACAGCGAGGCATACCACTACGCCTGCGACATCGCCCGGCACCACCACGAGCGCTGGGACGGCGGAGGGTACCCCGACGGCCTCCGGGGGGACGAGATATCCCTCTGGGCCCAGATTGTCTCCCTGGCGGATGTGTACGACGCGCTGATCTGCAAGCGGGTGTATAAAGACGCCCTGCCCCGGGAAACGGTACTGGACATGATCCGCCAGGGCCAGTGCGGCGCGTTTAACCCCCGGCTCCTCCAGAGCTTTTTCTCCGTGGAGGAGAGGATTTTTCAGATGTATAAAAAAGAGTGAGGGAGATAGGGATATGGAAGAGAAAATCCGCTGCCGGCTAAAAGACGGGGGGATTGCCGTCGACGGGCTGCTGGAGCGCCTGATGGGCAGCGAGGCGCTGCTGGAGCAATTTCTGAAGAAATTTCTCACGGACCCCAACTACGAGGCCCTGTGCCGGGCCTGGGAAGCGGGGGATGAGGCCGGGGCGGTGGCTCCGGCCCACACCCTCAAGGGCATGTGCGGCAACCTGTCCATGACGGACCTGTATGAGCTGACCGGCCGGCTGGTGCTGGCTCTGCGCGCGGGAGACCGGCAGGAGGCGGGCCAGCTGATGCCCTGCGTCCAGCGGGAGTACCGGCGGGCGGCGGAAGCCATCCGTGCCTGCTGGCCCTGAGACCGGCGGGCGCGGAGGGGGCCGGGGCGCACCCTTGCAAAAAGGGATGCCCTATGGTACCCTTTTTCCATTACCAGAGAGGGCGGGACAGGCATGAAGATTCAAAAAGCGGCGGAGGATTATTTGGAGGCCATGCTCATGATGAAGGAGCAGCATGGCTATATACGGTCCGTGGACGTGGCGGGACAGCTGGGGGTGACAAAGCCCAGCGTGAGCTACGCCACCCGGCGCCTGCGGGAGAACGGCTATATCACTATGGACCGGGACGGGCTTATCGCCCTCACCCCCGCGGGGATGGAGATCGCCCAACGCATCTATACCCGGCACCGGCTTTTGACGGAATACCTGACGCGCTTGGGGGTGACGGAAGAGACCGCCCGGACGGACGCCTGCCGGATAGAACACGACCTGAGCGAGGAGAGCTTTGAAGCCATCCGCCGCCATGCGGCCCAGTGGGACCGGCCGGAGGGGGGCTGTCCATGACCGGCCGGGGAGGCAACATCATCCTCATCGGCATGCCCGGGGCGGGCAAGAGCACTCTGGGCGTGCTTCTGGCCAAGGCGCTGGGGATGGAATTTGTGGACACAGACCTGCTGATCCAGCGGCGCCAGGGGCAAAAGCTCCAGGAGATCCTGGATCGGGAGGGGATGGAGACGTTCCTGCGCGTGGAAGAGGAGACGATCCTGTCCTTACGGGTCCGGGACAGCGTGGTGGCCACTGGGGGGAGCGTGGTCTACTCCCCCCGGGCCATGGCGGCCCTGGGATCGACGGGGACGCTGGTGTACCTGCAGGTGCCGGCGGCGGAACTGAAACGGCGGCTCACCAACATCACCACCCGGGGGGTGGCCATGCGTCCGGGCTGTACGCTGGAGGATGTGCTGGCCGAGCGGCTGCCCCTGTACCGGCAGTACGGACAGGTCACGGTGGACTGCGCCGGCCGGGACCCGGAGTCCTGCGTGGCGGAATTGGCCGCCCGGCTGGGATAACTCCCCGGAACGCAAAAAACCGGAGGCAAAACCTCCGGTTTTTTGCTGAGAAAAGAGAAAGAGAGAGGAAAGAGAAAAAGAGAAAAGAGGAAACACAAAACCGTTGCCGGGGAATTTTTGTTTCCCTATCGGCAAGTTTAAAATACCATGACGGGTGGAAACATGTGTTAACATAATATGAACTTTTCGGCACGCTTTTGTGAACAGTAACGCGGGAAAAGGTTGAAGGGCCGGGATATTTGTGATAGGATAGCCCGGAAAACAAACCGCGGCGCAGCCGGGGGAAGGAGACAGGTATGGAGCTTTTTCAATATTATGCGCCCACGAAGGTTGTGTTTGGCCGTGGAGCGGAGGAGCAGACGGGAGAGCTGGTCCGGGCCTGCGGCGGGCGGAAGGTGCTGCTTCACTATGGCGGGGGGAGCGTGGTGCGCTCCGGCCTGCTGGAGCGGGTAAAGGCCTCCCTGGACCGGTGGGGCGTGGCCTATGTGGAGCTGGGAGGCGTGGTGCCCAATCCCCGCCTGAGCCTGGTGAACCGGGGGATTGAGCTGGCCCGGAGGGAGAGTGTGGATTTTATCCTGGCGGTGGGAGGCGGGAGCACCATTGACTCGGGAAAGGCCATCGGCTACGGCGTGGCCAACGGGGGAGATGTGTGGGATTTTTACTGCGGCCGCCGGAAGGCCGCGGCCTGTCTGCCGGTGGGGGCTGTGCTGACGCTGGCGGCCACCGGCAGCGAGATGAGCAACTCCTCCGTCATTACCAACGAGGACGGCTGGCTCAAGAGGGGATATACCAACGACCTGAGCCGCCCGGTCTTTGCGGCGCTGAATCCGGAGCTGACCATGACCTTGCCGGCGTACCAGACGGCCTGCGGCTGCGCGGATATTCTGATGCACACCCTGGAACGCTACCTTAACGGCTGCCAGACGAACTTGCAGCTGACCGACGCCCTGGCCGAGGGACTTATGCGGACTGTGATCCGCAATGCCAAGGTGCTGAGGGAGACGCCGCAGGACTATCCGGCCCGGGCGGAGATCATGTGGGCCGGGAGCCTGTCCCATAACGGCCTGACGGGCTTTTGCACGGATAACGGGGACTGGATGACCCATAAGCTGGAGCATGAGCTCAGCGGGATGTTCGACGTGGCCCATGGGGCTGGGCTGACTGCGGTATGGGGCAGCTGGGCCCGGTACGTTTCCGCCCGCCGGCCGGAGCGCTTTGCCCGGCTTGGAGTGAATGTGCTGGGCGTGGAGCCCGGCGCCGGAGACGGCGAGACCGCCCGGCAGGCTATCCTGGCTATGGAGGGGTTCTTCCGGAGCATCGACATGCCCACCAGCTTGAGGGAACTGGGAGTGAACCCCACCCCGGCCCAGCTGGAGGAGATGGCGGATAAGTGCGCCCTGGCGGTGGGCGGTACCGGCGGCAGCGTGCAGAAGCTGAACCGGGATGACATGCTGGCGATCTACCGGCTGGCCATGGGCTGAGCCGCCGGCGGGAAAATCAGTCCCGCCGGATACCATATGAGGGTATCCGGCGGGATATCTGTACGCCCCGGGGCGGTTATGATTGGTCTGCCGCTTTGGATACGCGGGACGCATCCGGGGTGGACAGTAGACCCAAGGTGTCCGTACCGGTCTGTGCAGCTGCAGGGGAGAACGCCCGACCGGTATCAACGATGCCATAGTAATTTACGGAAATGAACTGGTCGTGAACAAAAAAGGGTTCTTCTGTGACTTTACAATTTGTTTACAAAAAGCGCCTGGAGAGGAAATGAAACTGTGCGCAATCCACAAACACTGTGGGGAAATATGTACTTTCCGGCAGAGACAGGCCAGACAGGTCCGCGGGGCCCGGTCAGGGAAGCACCGGCGGATCCGACAGAAACCATGTATAATTGGGGTAAGCGCCTCCCGGACCGGGGACGGCGCCGGGGGGAGGAGAGCCCGTGGGAACCGTTTTCCTGACATTTGAGATTATTGGCACGGTGGCGTTTGCCATATCCGGGGCCATGGAGGGGATCCGCCGGGATATGGACCTGTTTGGGATACTCATGCTGGGCCTGGTTACCGCCGTGGGAGGCGGGGTGGTCCGGGATGTGATTATCGGCTACACGCCCCCCGCGGCGTTCCGGCATCCTTACTGCGCCGTCATTGCCCTGGTGGTGGGGGCGGTGGTGTTTGCCGCGGTATGCCGGATCCGGCGCTGCGTGGGGCTCAAGACCAGAAAATGCATGGAGGTACTGCTGTTTTTTGCGGATACCCTGGGCCTGGCGGCTTTCACGGTGCTGGGCATTGAGGGGGCGCTGCGCTTTGATGCAAACAGCTCTGGCGCGGTGCTGCTGTTTGTAGGAGTTATCACGGGCATCGGCGGGGGGATCCTCCGGGATGTGCTGGCGGGAACGGTGCCCTTTGTGTTCCGCAAGCATGTGTACGCCCTGGCGTCCATTCTGGGGGCAGGGGTAATGCTGCTGCTTTTGCCGGTGGCGGGGCTTTCCATGGAGCTGGCAGCCCTGGGCGGGTTTGGCGCGGTGATTGTCCTGCGGATCCTGGCGGCCCGGCGGCACTGGAACCTGCCCAAGGTACATAGCGGCCAGGAACAGCCGGCCAGCGGCGGCCGGCCGGCGGGCGATTCGGTTCCCATGCCATAGTTTGGCGGCGGCCGGCCGGCTTTTTTGGCGAAAAAGCCTCTTGACGTCTGTCTGCTCCGGGTGTATCATGCAAACCATTCAAGCGGCAATGGAGCCGCGGGGCGCTGCCCGCGTTTCCATGCCGCTTTGTTTATTATCCGCCTGCCGGCGGGAAAAGGAGGAACGGCAATGGCACTGGTCATCCCCCAGGGGTATAAGCCCCGGCTGAATGTCTACGAAACCCAGCGAGCGATCGAGTTTATCAAACAGAGCTTTCAAAAAAATCTGGGATCGGCTCTGAATCTCCGGCGGGTGTCCGCGCCGCTGTTTGTCCGGGCGGATTCCGGCCTGAACGATGACCTTAACGGCGTGGAACGCCCCGTCTCCTTCGACGTGCCGGGAGTGAGCGGCGCCGAGTGCCAGGTGGTACAGTCCCTGGCCAAATGGAAGCGCTGGGCGCTCCGGCAGTATAACTTCTACCCCGGCAAAGGCTTGTACACCGATATGAACGCCATCCGGCGGGATGAGGCGGTGCTGGACAACATCCATTCCGTGTATGTGGATCAGTGGGACTGGGAGAAGGTCATCACTCCAGAGGACCGGAACGTGGAGTATTTGAAGGATGCGGTCCGGCGCATTGTGACGGCCATCTGCATGACCTGCGACGAGCTGGAGTGGGAGTTTCCCCAGATCGACACCCGGCTGAGCCGGGAGGTGACCTTTGTCACCAGCCAGGAGCTGGAGGACATGTATCCCGGCCTGACGCCGTCCCAGCGGGAGGACGCTTTTACCCGGGAGCACCCCACGGTGTTTGTGATGCAGATCGGCAAGACCCTGCGCTCCGGCGCCCGCCACGACGGCCGGGCTCCGGACTATGACGACTGGGACCTGAACGGGGACATACTCTTCCGCAACCCGGTGCTGGACGCACCGCTGGAGGTATCCTCCATGGGCATCCGGGTCAGCCCGGAGAGCCTGGACCGGCAGCTTACCCTGGCCGGCTGCGACGACCGGCGGCGGTATCCCTTCCACCGGGCGCTTCTGGCGGGGGAACTGCCGCTGACCATGGGTGGCGGCATAGGCCAATCCCGGCTGTGCATGCTGCTTATGGGCTGCGCGCACATTGGGGAGGTACAGTCCGGCGTCTGGGACGAGGAAACCCTGACCGCCTGCCGCCGGGCGGGGATATGCCTGCTTTAAAAACCAAAAATTGGAAGAGCCGGAGAGACCGCCGTCTTTCCGGCTCTTTTTCCGGGTGTGATGAGTTTCCATTGTATATGGTCCGGAAGAATGGTATAATAGGCCCAGACATTTTTTTGACATGAGCGTATCGGCCGCGCCCGTACCGGGCGCCGGCCGGGAAATCTTTGCCCGGAAGAGCGAATGGAAACGGGACGGCATGGTATGAAAACGGAAGAAAAAACCAAATTTGGAACGGCTCTGCGCCCGGCGCGGAAGGATGGCCTCCAGCGGTTTTACACCGTGGGGGCGGTTCTGTTTTTGTGCGGGGCCTTCGGCCTGTCGGCGGCTATCGGCGGCGGGCAGAGCCGGGCAGTGCAGAACCAAGCCGCCCAAACGCCGGAGGCAGCTCCCCAGGCGCCCGTGGTGGCGGAGGAACTGCTGTATTACGTGGAACCGGGGTATTTCCCCACCACCGACGGCCTGTTCCGGCCGGAGGACCCCTTTACGCCCCGGGAGGCGGCGGAGATCCTGCTGGAGGTCACTGGCCGGAAGATCCCCGCGCCCACGGACGAGACATTTACAGAGGCGTCGCTTTCGGCCTTTCTGCGGCGGGGCTTTTCCGCCCGGGCGGTGGAGGAGGCGGTGGCGCTCATCCGGGGCCTGGGGAGCGAGACGGTGACCCGGGCAGAGGCGGCGGTGTGCCTGAACCGGCTTTTGAAGGTTGCCCCGGACCCGGAGGGGGCCTATTACCCGGATGTGGAGCCGGATTACTGGGCGGCGGAGGCGGTTCTCACAGCAGCGGGAGACAGCGGCGTGCAGTGGAGCCGCCAGGGTCCAGCCCCGGAAGGGTTCCTCAACGTGGACGGCTGGCTCTACCGGGTGGACGAGACGGGATATTTTGTAAAAAACCGGTATGTCGGCACGCTGTTTTTTGACGGAAACGGCCGGTATACTTCCGGCAGCCAGGAACTAGACGGCTACGTGGCGGCGGTAATCCGGCAGGTGACGGATCCGTCCATGGACAGGGAGGAGATGCTCCGGGCGGCGTATGAGTACGTCCGGGACAATTTTACATACCTGCGGCGCAACTACTATAATGTGGGAGACGTGGGCTGGCAGCTGGAGGAGGCGCTTACCATGTACTCCACGGGCCGTGGGAACTGCTACTGCTACGCCTCCGCGTTCTGGGCGGCGGCCCGGGGGCTGGGATACGACGCCAAGATCGTCAGCGGCACTTTCGGGGCGGAGCGCAGTCCCCACGGCTGGGTGGAGATTCTCCAGGCGGGCCAGCGGTATACCTATGACGTGGAAATCGAGATGGCCCGCCTCCGGGACGGCAGGGCCGAAACGGACATGTACGCCATGACCGATGCACAGCGGGGAAAGTGGAACTATGTGGAGCAGGCGGTGACGGACAACATGGTGGCCCGGGAGACGAATCCGGGGCTGGAACCCCAATAAGGCGGGGGTGAGCGGATATGAAGAAGAATCTGCGGCTTTTGCTGGCGCTGCTGCCCCTTTTGCTGCTGGCCGGCTGTTCCCGGAATGTGGAGGAAAAGGCCCTGGCTCTGGTGCTGGGATCTGGGGAGAAGGCGGAGGGAACGTTTACCGGGACCCTGGAAGGACTGGACCGGACGGGCTCAGGCCTGTTCCGGTCGTCAGACGGCTGGACATTTGAAGGCGAAATCCGGCAGGGGGTACTGGTTTCCGGTGAGGGAACCGGCGTGCCCCTGGCGGTGGAAGCGGCGGGGGAGACCCTGGAGGGTGCGTATACCGGCGGATTGGAAGAGGGGCTTCCCCAGGGAGAGGGGACGTTCCAGGCAGCGGCGGCCGGGGAGGCCTCCGGCACCTTTGACTCCGGCCGGCTGCTTGCCGGGGAGGTTGCCGGCCTGACCGTCTCTTTGGAGTACCAGGACACGGTGTACCGGGGTGTCTATACCGGGGAAGTGGCGGACGGCACGCTCCAGGGGGAGGGGAGATTTTCCGGTATTTCGGAGAATGGCTGGAAGCTGGAATATGCCGGCGGCTGGGACGGCGGTGTGCCCGGCGGCCGGGGGGAGCTAAGCGCTGAACACCTGGTGATTGAATGGGAAGGGGAGCTGCGGGCCGGTTATTACGAGGGCCAGACAAGGGACGGAGTTCCCTCCGGCCAGGGGGCGTTCCAGGGGCTGAACGGGGAGAACGTGCCGGCGGAGTACACCGGCGCCTGGCGGGAGGGCCGGATGCACGGCGCGGGGGTTCTGACGTTCCAGGCGGATAATTACTTCACCCGCACGGGGACCTTTACGGAGGGCTGGTTTACGCCCACCTTCCTGGAGGCGCTGGAGACCTGGGGCAGCTACGAGCCGGAGTTTACCCTGTCGCCGGAACTGAAGGAGTTCCTGCTCCAATACCCCTGGATCTGGGACGAGGACAACGAGAATCTGGACTATGAGGGCTCCGAGTTCCGAACGGAGATCCAGCCGGGGCTGTATGCCGGCACGTATATGACCCAGCCGGAGGAGTATGCCGGCGGGGTGTGGATGCGCTTGACCTCTTACCGGATCGTAGAGGCCCGCACGGGGATCTATTTTGACAATGGGATTGAGCTGACCCAGATTACCGCCGTGGACAGCGGCTACCGCCAGTGCTGGCGTTTTCTGGTGCCGGAACGGATGGAGGACCTGCCCCGGGCCGCCCGGCTGGACGCCTATGTGGTCCCCTTGGGGCTGAGTACCTATACCAACACCCTGGGGGAGGAGGTGCCCTGCGCGGTGGCCCTGGTGGGCGACATCCAGGTGCGGGGCTGGCAGAAATAGCGGGCCCGGCGGCAAGAACACGGGGGAGCTGTTTTGAAAAACAGCTCCCCCGTGTGTGTTTTGGTTCCTGCGCCTGCGCTTTTTGAAAAAAGCAGAAGAAACGGCCCGGAAGGGGGCGAAGCGTCCCCGGCGGGAGGTCACGGCTCCAGCAGGCGGTGGCGGATCAGCCACGCCACGCCGTCGTGGCGGCAGGAGGGGACAATGAGCCGGGCCTGCCTTTGCACGGCCTCCGGGGCGTTGGCCATGGCGCAGCCCAGGCCTGCCCGGAGGATCATGGGCAGGTCGTTAAACCCGTCTCCCACGGCAATGGTTTCCGACAGCGGGATGCCCAGCAGATTTGCGGCTGCCTCCAGCCCGGCGCCCTTATCCACTCCGGCGGGCACCAGCTCCAGAATACAGGCATCGGAGGTAAAGGCGTTCAGCGGAGCGGGGGGCTGGGTCAGAGCTTCTTCCATAGCCCGCTCCATATCCGTCGGGTCTCCCAGGACCAAGACTTTATATACCCCCTGAGCCGCTGCCCGGGACAGGCTCTCCAATGGCCGGGGCGGGATGGGGGAACGCCGGGTGTATTCCCGGACCCAGTCCCCCGGGCGTTGGAGAAACAGCCCCTCCCGGGTCCAAACCAGCATGGACCGGCCCCGGGACTGGCCCCATTCCATGGCCGCCAGGGCGTCGGGTGGGTTAAAAAGACGCTCATAGAGAATCTTCCCCGTGGAGGAGTCCATCAGCACCGCCCCATTCCCCAGAATAAGCGGCGCCGGCCCGGGGAGCAGGCGGCGGAACCGCTCTGCGGCCGCAGGGAGCCGGCCCGTGGCTAGGGTGACGGTTTTCCCCTGGCGAAAGGCTTGGCTGATCCACCGGACAGTGGTTTCCGATACCGACGCCCCCATGGGGGCCAGCGTACCGTCCACATCGGCGGCCAAAAGTCGGTAACCCATATGCATTCCTTTCCCGGGCACAAAGCCCGTGGGAAGATTTTAGGGCTGCCGTGCGCGCCGGCAGCTCCCTTACTATATCATTTCCCGGCCCGTCCGGCAACCGCTGGAATTTTTTTAAAGGATGTGGTACAATACCGCCGATAGTAAGAACGGGAAAGGACAACGCAGCATGATAAAAATAGAGATAGAAGTCTCTGATGTCGACTACGATGGGCTTTTTGACCGGTACCTACCCCAACTGCTGGATCAGTTGCGCCGGACGGGAGGACCTCTGGGCCCGCTGCTGTCAGGAGGCGGGGAGAGCCTGGCCCGGGCAGTCCTGCGGAAAGCGTCCCCCAGCACCCGGGACCGGCTGGCGGCGGAGCTAATCAATACCAACGCGGAGCGCCTGTCCGGGGAACTGGAGGCTCTGGCCTCCCGGCAGGGAGTGTCTATCCGCATCGCCGGGCTTCGGGCCCGGGAGAAACCATAAGGAGGAGAAGCGTGGTTATTTACTTTACCGGGACCGGTAACAGCCGGTGGGCGGCCCAGTACCTGGCAGAAGAGCTGGGACAGGAGGCTTTGGATTGCTTTGAGGCGGTCCGCGGCGGCCGGCGGGATACCTATCAATCCCAAGAGCCGTGGATCTTTGTCTGTCCCACATACGCCTGGCGTATTCCCCGGGTGTTCGAAGAATTCCTCCTAGCTAGCCGGTTCCAAGGAAATCGGAAAGCCTATTTCCTGCTTACCTGTGGCGGGAGCATAGGCGATGCCCCCACGCATCTGGAAAAGCTGTGCCGGAAATTGGGGTTGGAATACATGGGAACGGCGGATCTGGTGATGCCGGAAAACTATGTGGCGATGTTCCAGGTACCGGAGCCGGAGGAAGCCGAGAAAATCCGCTGCCAGGCCTTGTCGGTATTGGGAAAACAGAAGGAGGCAATAGCTGCCGGACAGCGGCTGCGGCCGGCTCAGCCGGGACTGAAAGGCCGGCTCCAGACCTGGGTGGTCAACCCCCTGTTCTACTTGCTGTGCGTCCGGGCAAAGCCTTTTTTGGCCACCGAGGACTGCGTAGGCTGCGGTGTATGCGTCCAGAAATGCCCTATGAATAACGTGCGGCTGAAGAATGGCCGGCCGGTTTGGGGCGACAGCTGCACCCACTGTATGGCCTGCATTTCCTACTGCCCGGTGGAGGCGGTGGAGTATGGGGCCGCCAGCCGGGGGAAACCTCGGTACCGCTGCCCAGAGTATCGGGCAAAGGGATGATAGACACGCCGCCCGGCCAAACCGGCCGGGCGGCGTACTGCTACGCGCCGGCCCAGTGCCCCGGCAAAAAGCGCCCTGCCGCGTCAGGCGGCAGGGCGCTTTCTTTCAAAGGGAATTCGTTCCGGTCAGGACGGCGCCACTTTCGAGGGACGGCCGGACCCGCCGGGCTCATTCCGGAGAAAGCAGGGAAGGTTACACGATCCGGCGGGCGGCCACCAGCCGCAGGCCGTAGTTGCCATCCAGGTTCTCAATGCTCACCACCTGCCCGGAGGAGGGGGAGTGGATGAACTGGCCATCGCCAATGTACAGGCCCACGTGCCAGATGTTGTAGATGGAGCTGCCAAAGCAGAGGATGTCCCCGGGCTGGAGGCTGTTGAGATCCACATCCACGCCGTTGTAGTACATGGACTGGGCCACCCGGTTGATGCTGTACCCCAGCTGCTGGTAGACGTAGTAGATCAGCCCTGAGCAGTCAAAGCCGCTGGGAGATGTGCCGCCCCAGATATAGGGTACGCCCAGGTACTGCATGGCGGTCTCCACCACCGCCTGGCCCGCGTCGGGATTAGAGGACACCGTGTACTCCGGCTCCGGGGTCTCTGTGGCAGAGGGTTCCTGAGTAGCCGGCGGCGTCTCCTGCGTGCCGGTGTCCGGCGCAGGCGTGGTCTCTGCCGTGCCGCTGTTGGCGGGAGGCGTGTAGACGGGCTGGCTGCTGGCGGTGCCGCCGGGCGTTATGTACTCGCAGCTTATGTAGCCCACCATGCCGTTGTAGATCACTTCATACCAGTCACCGGAGATGCCGTTGACGGTCACCTGGGTCCCGTCCTGGAGATAGTCCAGTACGGAGCTGTCCAAGCTGGGGCCGGAACGGAAACGGACGTAGGTACCTTCAATGGTGCCGCCTGTGCCGCTGACAGCCTGAGAGGCGCTGATGTCTCCCTCAGACTCCGGGGTGAAGTTCAGGTACTGGGCGGACATGTACCCCTGACTGCCGTTATAGACCACCACGTACCAGCCGTTTCCGGGGTCGGAATCCACTACCACCGTGGCGCCCCGGGGGGCGACCGTGATGATGTTATAGTCAGTGGAAGGACCCTCCCGCATATTCAGGGCGGAGGCGGTGACCTCCGCCGTGCCGGCCGCCGCCGCCGCGCTGCCCGCCATAAAACAGGCCGCCGTTACGGTGAGCGCCAGTGTAATGAACAGCTTTTTGTATGTTTTCATGATCCCCTATACCTTTCTCTGTCGCGTGTTTTCGGAAAACCGGCAGCGCGTTATTTCTGGCTCAGCGCCCGCTCCAGCCATACCGAGGCCACATCCATGGCCGCGTACAGGCTCGCCTTTTCCGTTTTCTTGACCACTCTGTCCCGGGATTTTACCGCTGGGTCCGTCAGCTGAAGCTGGACAGATACCTTGCTGGCTACCTTCAGCTCGCCCGCCTCTCCGGCTCCCGAGACGGGAGTTACCGTCTTGGTGTCCATGACCTGCATCATAATGATGTATTTGTCGGTCATGCTGCCGTAATAGATGATGTTGTCCTTCCGGCGGAGCGGGTGACCCTTGTATTCCAGGGGTTTGTTTGTGGTTGCCAATCCAATCACCTCTGTTTTGTAACCAAAATGTAACACATTGTTTTTTGTTTGTCAACTGCACAGGGGGATTTTGTAAATACTATGCAAAAATAAGGCCGCAATTTGCGGCAGCTTTCCCAAAATCCCAAAAAAATCGGGATAAAATCCTCCCCCAAGTCCGACGGAGGGGATCAAACCGCCGGAAAGGGGCACAAGAGGGGAAAGGGAAACGCTGCTGCGGGCGGGATCGAGCCGTCCAGTGACAAACAAAAGAAAACCAACCCGGCGGGGACCCGCCGGGCGGTGTGTTCATGAAATTGTATCCGGCGGGGGCAAAGTTCAGCCGTCCTGCCGGACGGTCTCCACAACACCCTGGGCCAGGCCGGCCAGGCCCTGGATCTCGGAGGGAATGATGATTTTGGTGGCTTTGCCGTCGGCGGCGGCGGCAAAGGCCTCCAGCGCCCGCAGGCGCAGCACGGCGTCGCAGGGGGCGGCATCGTTGAGCAGCCGCAGGCCGTCGGCGGTGGCTCTCTGGACAGCGAGAATGGCCTCGGCTTTGCCCTGGGCCTCCAGGATTTGCTGCTGCTTTTTCGCGTCGGCCCGGAGGATGGCGGATTCCTTTTCGCCCTCGGCCTCCAGGATGGCGGCCCGTTTTTCGCCCTCGGCCCGGAGAATAGATTCCCGGCGCTCCCGTTCCGCCTTCATCTGCTTTTCCATGGCGTTCTGGATTTCCTTGGGCGGAAGGATGTTTTTCAGCTCCACCCGGTTGACCTTGATGCCCCAGGGGTCGGTAGCCTCGTCCAGGATAACCCGCATCTTCCCATTGATAATGTCCCGGCTGGTAAGGCACTGGTCCAGCTCCAGGTCGCCGATGATGTTCCGCAGGGTGGTGGCGGTGAGGGTCTCCATGGCCACCATGGGCTGCTCCACGCCGTAAGTATACAGCTTGGGATCGGTAATCTGGAAATAGACTACAGTATCAATTTGCATGGTGACATTATCCTTGGTGATCACCGGCTGGGGCGGGTAATCCAGCACCTGCTCTTTCAGGCTTACCCGGCTGGCCACCCGCTCCACGAAGGGCCATTTCAGGTGCACGCCTACGTTCCATACCACGTTAAAGGCCCCCAGCCGCTCCACCACATAGGCTTGGGACTGCTGCACCACCCGCACGTTCCGGGCAACCACCAGCAGAGCCAGCACAACCACGGCGGCAATCCAAATCCACGCTTCCATATACAAACTCCTCCTTAATTTCTCTGCCCGGCGGCAACCTCCGCCGGGGTGACAAACAGCTTCGCGCCTTCAATTCCGGTGATGCGCACCGTGGCGCCCTGGGGGATGTCCTGGCCATTTTCGCTCCTGGCGGTCCAGATCACGCCGTTGATCTTCACGGCGCCCTGGCCATCCAGGTTGTCGATGGACTCCGTGACCACCGCCAGTTTGCCCACCAGGGCTCCGGCGTTGGTGGCCACGGTCTTCGGCTTCACGTACCGTTGGGCCAGAGGCCGCAGGCAAGCCAGCAGCAGCCCGGAGACAACCAGGAATACCGTCACCTGGAGCCAGACCTCGCCGCCGGCCAGGGCGGTGATCATTCCCCCCAGGGCTCCGCCCATGAACCAGACGGACACCAGGGCGACGGTGGCCGCCTCCACAATGCCGAAGATCACCATTGCGGCAAACCAAAGGGCAATTTCCATGGAATCAGTCCTTTCTTTTCCGGATGTTATCATCATAACCCACCGCTTGCCAAAGGTCAACGGAAACATTTCCCTGGGTTATGGGTTGAGCAAAATTTGGGCCAGGGGCGAATCCTGATCCAGGATAATGGTTTTCTCATCGCCGCTGAGGGACTGCTTCAAGGCATCCAGGGCCAGGGTAAATTCATAGAAGCTTTTCTTGTCCTCGGTGTCGTAGGCCTCCGCCAGCAGCCGCATATACTCGGCCTCGCCCTCGGCTTCCAGCTGGGCGGCTTGGGCCTGAGCGTTGGAGAGCATGATGTTCACCTGCTTATCTACATCGTTGCGGATAATGGAGGCTTCGTACTCTCCATCGGCGGTGTATTTTTCCGCGATTTGGCTCCGCTCGGAAATCATCCGGTTATAGACCGCGGTTTCATTGGATTCCGGCAGGTCAAACCGCTTGATTTTCACATCCACCACTTCAATGCCGTAGTTCTGGGCCAGCTGGTTCACGTCCTGGGCGATGCCGTCGTAAATGGCGTTCCGCTCCCCGGCGTCGTCCATGTTGATGATGTCCGTCTGGGACAAGGTGCCCATCACCGTTTTCAGGGTGTTGTAGGTCAGGGCGTTCAGCCGCTCTTCGGCCACGGTGGTGCTGCCCAGGGACTGGTAAAACAGCTTGGGGTCGGCCACCCGCCAGAGAATATAGTTGTCCACGGTCATGTTCTGCTTGTCGGAGGTGAGCACCTCGGACGGGGGAATGTCGTAGAGCATAATGGCCTTGGGGAAGTATTTGACGCTGTCCAGGAAGGGCACTTTGAAGTGCAGGCCCGGGGTATCGGTGGTGCTGGTGATTCTGGAGAACCGGACGGTGCAGGCATAGTCGTTCTCCTCCACCACATACATGGAATTGGCCAGGCAGATCACCGCCAGCAGGACCAGGGCGCCCAGAATGATTTTCTTTTTCACGGTTTAGTTTCCTCCTTCTTCTGCCGGTTCCGTGGGCTCCGTCGTGCCGCCGTCCACAAAGCTTTCCAGGGGCAGCACCATGTCCACGCCGCTGCCGTCGCCGGTGTTGATGTACAGCTTTACCCCAGGCAGCACCTGGGCAATGGCCTCATAATACATTCGGGAGCGGGTAATTTCCGGATTCAGTTGATACTCCTGGTACATGGCGGTGAACATGGCCACCTGCTCGTAGGCTTCGTTGATCCGGGCCTGCTTCAAGTATTCTGCATTTTGGATGAGCTGATCTACCTGGGCTTCTGCATTGGGAATTTGGGCATTCTGGTAAGCTTTGGCCTGGTTAACCACCGTCTCTGCCTGCTGCTTGGCGGTTTCCACCGCCTTAAAGGCTTCGATCACCTCCTGGGTAGGGGGCTCGGCATCCTGGATTTTCACGTCTACCAGGGTCAGGCCGATGTCGTATTCCTGCAGCACTTGCGTGACCAGATCCTTCACCTGCATTTGGATGGACTCTTTTCCGTCGGTGAGGACGCTGTCTACCTGGGTGGAGCCAACCACGTTGCGTACCTGACTTTGGATCAGGTTCCGCAGAATTTCCTCCGGCGCATAGGAGCCGAACAGGTAGCGCTCCGGATTAGAGACCTTGTATTCCACGAAAAATTCCACGTTGACAATGTTGTAGTCGCCGGTGATCATTTTGCACTCGTCTTCCACCACCTGGTAGCCGCCTTCGGCGGAACTGTCGGTGCGGTAGCCAAGCTCCAGGCTCTGATACACGTTCACGTCCACCTTGTGGGCCTGCTGAATGCCGAAGGGGAGCATGAAGTGGACCCCGGCACCGGTGACGTCGGTCACCTTTCCGAAGGTGGTAACCACTGCCTGCTGCTTGTCATCCACGGTGTACCAGCAGGTGCTACCGGCGATGATCAGCAGTACTGCCGCCACCACAACCAGCACAATGCGTTTGACTTTTTTTCCGGAGGGGAACTTAGCGCCGCCGTCCTTAGACCAGCGGTATTTCCCGTCATGTGAACCAAAATTCATCTGTTTTTTCCTTTCTGCGTATCTGGCTGCAGGCCCAGGGCCTGCATTTTTTCCTCCGCCTGCTGTTTTAACCGGGAAGAATGCCAGGCGATAAGCATAATTTCCAGGGCGGCGGCCACCCGTTCACGGGCACCGGGAGTGGGGGCCCGATAGTCGGCCATTGCTGCGTCCAGGGCAGCGGCAAAATCCGGATAGAGATTCGTTCCTGCCAGGCGGAGGAAGATTAGGTACAGTAGGCCATCGTCAATGATGTCATCGCTTTCGTCTGCCAAGCTGCCGTTGACGTAGGACAGGAGCCGACAGATGGACTCCATGGGCAGGGCAGCCTTCAGCATATGGATGATGGCAATCCGCCCCAGCTGGCGGCGGTTGTACTTTTTCTTCTCCGGCGGGGTGAGGAAGCCTCGCTTGATCCAGTTCTGCACGGTGTGAGGCTCCAAGCCGGTGATCTGGCAGACCTGGCTCAGTACCAGCCCCCCGGCAGCAAACAGGGAGGAAAACAGGGCTTCGGCGGCTTGGGGACTGTCTGCGGTGAGCACGGTACCGGGCAATGTCCAATTCATGGCGATCACTCCTCTACATCTCGAGATGGTGAGATTATACCACGCAGTTACTTGACTGTCAAGAGGAATTATAAGACTGCATAAAGATATTCTATATACTGCTACACGCGGTCGTTGATTACAAATTTGTCCGCCCGGCAGGGATAGTTTTCCGGTATTGGCGGTCAATCTGCACAAAAAGCCGGGGTAGGGGAGGAGGGGAAGTTTTTGCTTGACATTTGCCGGAAAAGGGTGTACAATCCATTATGTTTCGTCTGGGCCCGTAGCGCAGCTGGGAGCGCATTACATTCGCATTGTAGGGGTCGGGAGTTCGAATCTCCTCGGGTCCACCATAGAAGGGTTGACAAAAAAGATGTCAACCCTTTTTTCTTTCCGGATCTTTGCCCGAATACGACAATGGGCAACAACAGAATCATCAGGTGCATGATGGGCGTCAGCAAAGTACCAAGCATGGATATGTGCGTACCCCAGTGTCCGGAGGAATGGGAGCTTTCCGCTCTGCGCCTGGTGATGAATCCTGCCAGGCTGTCTATGCTTCGGGCTATGCGGGACAAGCCAATGGCGGTGCAGGAGGTATCCAAGCAGCTGAATCTCAACGTGGGTGCCGTATCCAGAGATATCAACACCATGCGCAACGCCCGGCTCCTTCTGGTGGATGACTCCAGCGCCAGAAGCTTTTATAGCACCAACCTTGCGGAAATTGAGAAAATTGCCTGCCATGTTCTTGATTGGCTGAAAAATTCCTGAGGCGGGAGTTGGGGGGAAGAATTGCACCAGCAGCCCCCTGCGCCAGTCGAGTAGAAGGTGCTGAACAGCCTCGGATCTCATGAAATTCTGTGTAAACGACGAAGTATTATGGTACGAGCACTGGCGGAAAAGTCAGGAATACCCACAAGTATTTACGATAAAGTAGCCAGCCATGCGCACAACAGGAATTATTGAAGCCGTATGTTTAGCGCCAGCACAGCGAAGATCCATGAGAGCAGCAAATTTTGGTTGGATGAACTGAATGACCCGAAAAGCTGGGACGTTTTGGATGTTTACTTGTTCTGTACCGACAGCCTGTGTAGCATGATGCAGGCCATCCAGGTACTTGCGGCGGCTCGCTGTCACCACCAACTTTCTGCGGTAAAGTGCATTGCCGGGCATCTTGATTTGTCAACGCTTCCCATAAGTCTACCGTAATGCTGCTTGGCTTGCGGTGGGCTTTTCTTTGCCGGACTTTATTCTGGTTGCGGCCGGCCTTTATGGTTAGAATCCTTTCCATTTTTCCCAAGGAGGCTTGCTTTTTGCCTGGCTTTTGTTATGCTAATCCCGATACATGCTGCCAGGTGGGTGCCAAAGCGCCATGTCAATCTGTAGGCACATGCATAAACTCTGGCTTTGGCGTACTGGCAATTCGGGTGGCATACCTGTCCATTCCCGCAAACTTACCCATAAGGAGCATTTGTCATGACAGAACAGCAAAAATTGGGCCAACCGGTGGCCACGGAAGCGCATTTTCCCCTGAGCCGGGAAATTCCCCTTACCCAGGGATGGAAATTTTTCCTGGGGGACTACGCCAGCGCCAAAGAACCCTGGCTGGATGACTCTGGCTGGCAGGACGTGTGCCTTCCCCATGATTTCAGTATCTGCCAGCCTTTTTCCGCCGCCTGGGAGGCGGAGAGCGCTTTCCTGCCCGGCGGTGTGGGCTGGTACCGGCGCAGCTGCCATCTTCCTGCCGGCTGGGCGGGCAAACGGGTGCTGCTGGAATTCGGCGGCGCGTATGCCAGCGCCTGGGTCTATGTTAACGGCCAGTATTTGGGGGAAAACCACTATGGCTACGGCAGCTTTGCCCTGGACATCTCCGGCTATGTCCAGTTCGGCGGGGAAACGGTGATTGCCGTCCGGGTGGAAAATCCCATCCCCACCAGCCGGTGGTATTCCGGCAGCGGCCTGTACCGCCGGGCCTGGCTCACGGTAACCGGGCCGGTGTACATTGACCGCTACGGTATCACCGTGACCACCCCGGAAAAAGGCAGGGTGGCTGTGGCCGCCCGCCTGGGCAATGCCGGCGCCAATCCGGCGGAAATCACCCTCCGCCACACCATTCTGGATGGGGATACCCCCCTGGCCCAGTGGGAGAGCGGCTTCACCTTGGACGGCCGGCGCCAGGTTACGGCCAGCCTTCATCTGCCTGAGCCCCGGCTCTGGTCCCCGGATTCCCCGGCCATGTACACCCTGGCTACCGAACTCACCAGCGCCGGGGAAGTGCTGGACCGGGTGGAGACCCCCTTTGGCTTCCGGTGGTTCCGCTTTACCGAGTCTGGATTTTACCTGAACGGGGAGCCGGCAAAGCTCAAGGGCATGTGCCTGCACGCCGACCAAGGCGCCCTAGGCGCTGCGGCCTACCCCGGGGCCATTGCCCGGCAGCTGCGGTTGATGAAGGACATGGGGGCCAACGCCGTGCGCACCAGCCATCACGCCCCGGAGCCGGCCTTCCTGGACATCTGCGACCGGCTGGGTTTGCTGGTGGTGGAGGACTCCTTTGACTGCTGGAGCAAGCCGAGAAACGGTAACCTCAACGATTTCAGCCGCTATTTTTTGCAGCCCCTGGGCAAGGACAACCGGATTTTGGACGGCACGCCGGAGATGACCTGGAGCGAGCACGCCCTGCGCACCATGATTCGCCGGGACAGAAACCACCCCTGCCTCATTCTGTGGTCCCTGGCCAATGAGGTGCAGGAGGGAGGCACCGGCCCCAGCCCCCAGTTCCCGGCCATTGCCCGGGACTTAGTGGCGTGGGTGGGCCAGGAGGATCCCACCCGCCCGGCCACCGTCAGCGACAACACCAAGGGCCGGGATCCGGTGATGGCCCAGGTGGCCCGGATCGTGTACCAAGCCGGGGGCGTTGTGGGCTACAACTATGCCAGTCCCCAGCAGTTGGACGAAAGGGCATATCCGGTGCTGCTCAGCTCGGAGACCTCATCCTCCATCAACAGCCGTGGGGTGTACCGGGTGACCCAGGGGGATGACGGCAACTATCACCTCACCGCCTATGACACTACCGCCGTCCCCTGGGGCACCACTGCCCACGAAAGCCTGTATGCCACCATGGTGCGGGATTTTGTGGCCGGGGAATTTGTGTGGACCGGCTTTGACTACCTGGGGGAGCCCACCCCCTGGAATGGGGTTTCCCCCGGGCCGGTCACCTCCCTGGGGGCTGCGCCGAACAGCAGCTATTTTGGGGTGGTGGAGACCACCGGCTTCCCCAAGGACACCTACTGGTTCTACCGCAGCCAGTGGAACCGGGCCGCAAACACCCTGCACCTGGTCACCGCTTGGGACAGCCGGAATATGGCCCCGGGCAACCCGGTGTGGATATACAGCAATGCCTTTCAGGTGGAGCTGCTGTGCAACGGCCAGCCGGTGGGCAGGGCCCTGCGCCGGGATCACGTCACGCCGGCCGGCCACCGGTACCATACCTATGAAACCGAAAGCCTGGCGCCCTGCTGCCGGACCGCCACCGGTGAAGGGGCAAGGGGGTTGTTTGCCGCCTTCTCCCTGACGTATGTCCCTGGGGAGCTTACCGCCCTGGCCTTTGGCGAGGACGGGGCGCCCCTTAAGGCCCAGGGCCGGCACCGGGTGGTCACCCCCGGCCCGGCGGCGAAAATCCGGCTGACCTGCAGCTGCCAAACTGCCTGGGACGATCAGCCCATTTACGGAGAAATTACCATCACCGACTGCCAGGGTAACCTGGATACCACCGCCGCGCCCCTGCTCCAGGTGGGCCTTTCCGGGCCGGGAGAGCTGCTGGGGTTGGACAACGGCGACCCGGCCACCACGGAAAAGTACCAGCAGCCCAGCGTGCTGCTGGGGCCGGACCGGGGCCGGATTCGGGCCTGGGCGGGGAAAGCCCTGGTGATCTTCCGGGCGGCGGGGCCCGGGGAAATTCGCCTGACGGTGGAGAGCCCAGGGCTGGAAACCAGTGTAGAAACGGTAACGGCCCAGCCGCCCGCCCCTTCCCCGACCTTCACCCTGGTTCGGGATGTGACCGTGCTGCCGGGCCAGATCCCGGCGCTGCCCCAGAAGACGGCGGAAGGGCACAGGATCCAGTGGGCAGCGATGCCGGACACCGCCGTGCCGGGGGACTATCCAGTGGCGGGGCAGGTGTACTGCCCGGATATTTCTCCCGTTCCGGTCACCGGGCGGGTACATGTGGCCGCGCCGGTGGTGGCTCTGCAAAATGTGGCAGTGGCAGTGGCGCCGGGCACTTTGCCCAATCTGCCGGCCACTGTCCGGGGCCTGCTGGCCGGCGGCAGCCACTGGGGGGAATTCCCGGTGCAGTGGGAACCGGGAAGCGATGGCCGGGTTTCCGGCCGGGCCATGGTGTATTTCGCCCCAATGCCGGTGACCGCCCAGATCCGGGTGACGGAGGAAACCAGCGCCATCGAGGGGGATGTGGCCCCGGCCGCCGCCCAGGTGGACAGGCTGCCCGGGTCCCTGACTTACCACTGGGATACCGCCCAGAATCTCAGCCGGGTGGAAATGCCGGGGGACGGCACCTTTGCCTATTCTCTGAACGGCACGGATTATCTGCCCCTACCGGCTAAGAGATCCGGCGGGGTGTATGCCTTTGGGCAAACCGTAAATCCCATCGCCCTGCGCATTACCGGGGACAACCTGCCGGAAGGGATCCGGATTGTATCGGTTTTTGGGGCCGTGGCGGCGGGCACGGCAGCCGCCTTGCAGGAAATCCGGATTGACGGAGCGCCGCTGCCGGGCTTTTCCCCGGCGTGCCGGGAATACCACCTGGCCGCCGCGCCGGAGCGGGTGTCCGCCACGGCGGTTGACCACGGGGCAGTGTCGGTGCTGCCTCCGGCGGAGGGCAAGCAGGTGATTGCGGTGATTTCCGAGGATGGAAAGGCCTTCGCCCGGTATACCTTATGCTTTGATCATGGTTAACCCTGCTTTGGGGCCAGGCAATCCGCCTGGCCCCGAAAAAAGGAGTTGACAAAAATCCCCGGGTTCGGTATAATGACTAAGCTGTTATGCAAGAGTGTTGGAATCGGTAGACAAGCACGTTTGAGGTGCGTGTGGCAACCGCCGTGGGAGTTCGAGTCTCCTCTCTTGCACCACGCCGGAGCAAAGTCCGCTTTGCTCCGGTGTTTTTTATGCCGGTGGAATAAACGGTGCAGATTGCAAACTTTCTTGCGCCTTTTCGCCGAATTGAACCTGCGATGCCGGTTTCAATTCGGTTCTTTTTTGTTACCGAAAAGATAAAAATATGTAATTTTTTGTTATAATCGTTACAATAAATGGAGAATTTTATCTAATTTGTTTGTTGACAATCGTAAGCGGATATGATATTATGTAGAAAATGACTTCGGAGGGAAGAAGTGGAAAAAAATTTCCAGCTTTTTCCAGATTTCTCCAGAAAAAAACAAACAACTTAAAACATGAAGGGGAGGATTTAACATGAAACAAACAAAAACCTTGGGTGCACTTGCGTTGGCGCTATTGTTGGCCCTGCCGGGCTGCCAGCACACCCCGGCGGATTCCACCGCACCCCAACAGACCACTGTGCCGGCCAGCGGGTTGGCGGAAACGGTGCCCACCGATCCCAACCACGTCTATGAGCAGGTGCAGGAAAATTTGCTCATCGATGCGGAGATTATCGCCCCGCCGGAGGGATCCACACCCAAGGTCTATGTGGGGGAGATGAAAACCTTCACCAAGG
>CALWYY010000105.1 GCA_944385885.1 uncultured Oscillospiraceae bacterium
CCGAAGCTGGTGCCGTTGGTAAAGCCGTAGGACACCTCGTAGGTATGGCCCCAGTTATACGCCTGCCCGGGCCCCTGCCCGTAGCCCATGGGAAGAAGAATTCCGGAGGCGAAAAAGCTGTCGATCAGGTAGTACAGGCCGATGGTCACCACCAGGCCCATAATGGCCTGGAGCAGGTAGCCATTGACCACCGTGACGCCGGTGTCGAACCCGGCGGAGGAGCTGCGGCCGGCTTTCTTTTCCGTGGCCCGCAGGGACAAAGCCGCAAACCCCAGACCCAGCCCGTGGTAGGTCAGAATCTCCAGGGAGGACGTGGGGTACAAAGGGGCGCCTGTCAGTACCTTGAAAAGCCAGTTTGCCAGCAGCAGGAGGAAGCCGCCCAGCACGGAGCTGGGGATCATCAGCCGGCGGATAAACCGGCAGACATTGCGCAGGACATTGGCCAGGATCATGGCGATAAACAGATAGGACAGGGTGAGCACAAAACTCCATACGTCCATATCCCACAGATTCATGCCGGTCGTCATGGCGAAGCCACCTTTCCATTATGGTCTCAGGTTCACAAACAGAAAAAACATAACATTCGTCTGTGAACTGTATGTGAACCCTATTCCACGGCCTGGGCCAGAGCGCCCAGCATTTTGCCGAAAAGACGCAATTCTTCCGGGGAGAACTGCTCCTGCAGGGACTCTACCGCCCGGTCGATGAACTGGGTGGAGGCGTTGTAGTAGGAGTAGAACTTCTCCGACAGGCCCAGGCGGCACTCCCGCTTGTCGCCCTCAGAGACGGTTTTGGTCACGTAGCCTTTGGCCACCAGGTTGTTCACCTTATAGGTGGCGTTGGGCTGGGAGATACCCAGAGTTTCCGCCAGGCGGGTAATGGTGGGCTCCTCCAGCAGATAGATCACATCCGCAGCATAGGCCTCCGTAGCGGAGAGGGAACCGTCTCGTTCCCGGATACGTCCGAACAGCCCGCGGTAATTCATCAGGCGAAATTTTTTGTATAAATCCTGGATTTCCTTGGATAACATGGAATCACCCGCATTTTCATCAAGATATTTATGTAATATATTAGTCCATCCTGGAGGGATTGTCAACGCGAAAATAGTTCCCGGCAGAACGGAAAGCGGCATGGCCCATGGGCCATGCCGCGCCGCTGCCGTATGGGTCTGCCCCGGCCGGGGTCAGTCCTTTTCCAGATAGCTGCGTACCAGTTCTTCCAGCAGCTCATCCCGGTCGATCCGGCAGATCAGAGACCGGGCGTTGTTGTAGTTGGTGATGTAGGTGGGGTCCTCGGAAAGGATGTAGCCCACCAGCTGGTTGATGGGGTTGTAGCCCTTGAGCACCAGCGAGTCATAAACCGAGGACAGGATCTCCCGGATCTGTGCCTGGTTGCTGACGGTGGTAAATCTTTTGGTGGCGTCTTCCATGTTCCTTCCCCCTTTGGTATACACACGGTCCGGCGGGTCGTATATATCCCATTATATACCATTCTTGCGGTAGAAAAGCAAGAGAAAACAGTACAATAGCCAATCTCTTCCTATTATACCATGGCCGGCCGGGGAAATATTATCAATCCTGGGGCAAAAATTACCGGATAACGGCGTCCAGCCGGTCCCGAAGGGCCGCGAGGATGGCCTGGACGGTTTCCTCGGCGTGTTCGTCGGTAAGGGTGGCGTCGTCGGAGCGGAGGGTCAGGGAGAAAGCCACGCTCTTTTTCCCCTGGGGGATGCCTGCGCCGGTGTACACGTCGAAAAACCGCACGTCCCGGAGCGTGGAGCCGCCGGCTGAGCGGATGCAATCGGTAAGCTGGCCCACAGAGACATCCTGACGGCAGACCACGGCGATATCCCGGACGATGGCCGGGAACCGGGGCAGGGGCTCGTAGGAGGGATCCCCGGAGCGCACATCCAGCAGGGAGTTTACATCCAGCAGGGCGCACAGGGTGTTCCTGTCCAGGCCATATTGCCCGCAGACCCGGGGATGGATTTGGCCCAGGATACCCAGACGCACCGGCCCGGCGTACACCGCCGCGCAGCGGCCCGGGTGCCAGGAGGGGTCCTCCCGCTCCGCCTGGAAGCGCACGTCCTTTACCCGGACGGCCCGCAGCAGGGCCTCCAGGCAGCCTTTCAGCCGGAAGAAATCCTCTCCCTCCCCATAGGCCCCCAGGGTGAGCACCGGGCGCTCGTCCGCCAGAGGCCCGTCGGACTCCCGGTACACGGTGGCCAGCTCATAGAACCGGCCGGCCAGGTTCCGGTGGCTCAGGTTGGTGGCCAGGACCCCCAGTATGGAGGGCAGGGAGGTGGTACGCATGACGCTGGTATCCTCGCCCAGAGGGTTGAGGATGCCGATGGCCCGGCGCAGGGGAGAATCCGGGGCCAGCCCGATCCGGTCCCAGCTGGAGGGGCTGACGAAGGAGTAGGTCATCACCTCGTAAAAGCCCATGGCCCGGCAGGTCTCCCCCAGCTGCCGGAGAAACAGCTGCCG
Organism: uncultured Oscillospiraceae bacterium; assembly: GCA_944385885.1. Classification (GTDB taxonomy): domain Bacteria; phylum Bacillota; class Clostridia; order Oscillospirales; family Oscillospiraceae; genus Apopatocola. The sequence goes on from CALWYY010000105.1 coordinate 2,487, forward strand.
GGGCGTGTAACCGCCCATGGCGGTGTCCCCTTTCATCTGGGTGGGCACGATCCGGTCGTACCCCCAAAACCGGGCGATTTCCTCGGCAATGTCGGCGCAGCGGGCGCAGTCCCCCCGCCAGGAGGGAACGGTAATCATGCCGTCCTCCAAGCCAAAGCCCAGGCTGGCCAAGGTCTGTTCCATAAACGGCTGGGGGATGTCCGTACCCAGCAGGGCGTTGATGCGTTCCGGCTCCAGAGGCAGCTGGACGGCCTGGGGATGGATGCCTACCACGTCGATGATCCCGTCCAGCACGTCGCCGGCTCCCAACAGCTCTACCAGCTGGCAGGCCCGGTCCACCGCCGGGACGGTGCCCTGGGGATCAAGGCCCTTTTCAAACCGGCCGGAGGCGTCGGTGCGCATGCCCAGGGCAATGGCGGTGCGCCGGATGGAAGGGCCGGAGAAGTTGGCGGATTCAAAGACGATGGTGGCCGTGTTTTCGGTGATCTCGCTGTTGGCCCCGCCCATGACGCCGGCCAGGCCCACAGGCTTGTCCCCGTCGGCGATCACCAGCATGCCAGGCGTCAGGGCCCGCAGGCCGCCGTCCAGCGTTTGCAGGGTCTCCCCCTCCTGAGCCCGGCGCACCACGATCTTTCCCTGGCCCAGGCAGGCGTAGTCAAAGGCGTGCATGGGCTGGCCATATTCCAGCATGACGTAGTTTGTAATGTCCACAATGTTGTTTATGGGACGTACGCCCGAGGCGCGCAGCCGCCGGCGCATCCAGGCCGGGGAGGGCTGGATGCGGATGTTCTTTACCATCCGGGCGGTGTACCGGGGGCACAGCTCCGGATCCCGGATCTCCACGGAGAGCATATCCCGGATCTCCCCGCCGCCCCCGCGGACGGACGGTTCCGGCAGCGACAGCGCCGTGCGGAAGGTGGCGGCGCTCTCCCGGGCCAGGCCCCGCACGGACAGGCAGTCCGGCCGGTTGTTCGTGATCTCAAAATCCACTACCGTGTCCCCCAGACCGCAGACCGTGCGGATGTCGTCTCCCGGGGCGCAGGGCTCCTGCAGGACAAAAATGCCGTCCTCAATGGCATAGGGGAAATCCCGCTGCTCCAGCCCCAGCTCCTTCAGGGAACAGAGCATTCCCTGGCTCAGCTCGCCGCGGAGCCGGCCGGTATGGATCTGTACGCCCCCCGGCAGGGTGCTGCCGTCCAGAGCCACGGGGACCAAGTCCCCCGGGCGCACATTTTGGGCTCCGGTGACGATCTGCAGGCGCTGGCCCTGCCCCGCGTCCACCTGGCAGACCCACATGTGGTCGGAATTTTCGTGCCGGGCCATGGATTCCACCCGGCCCACCACCACGCCGCAGATGCCGCTGCCGGTGATCTCCCAGCCCTCCACCTTGGAGCCGGACATGGTCATGCCGTCGCAGTACTCTTTATCGGATACGGGGATGTGCGTATATTCCCCCAGCCATTCTCTGGAAAGTTTCATGTTCCGGCCTCCTTTAGAATTGATCGAGAAAACGGACGTCGTTTTCGTACAGCAGACGCATATCGCTGATGTTGAACCGGCGCATCACCAGCCGCTCCAGCCCTACGCCGAAGGCAAAGCCGGAGTATTCAGCCGGGTCGATGCCGCTCATCTCCAGCACCCAGGGGTGCACCATGCCCGCGCCCAGGATCTCGATCCAGCCTTCGCCCTTGCATACCCGGCAGCCCTTGCCCCGGCATTCAAAGCACTGCACATCCATCTCGCAGGACGGCTCCGTGAAGGGGAAGTGGTGGGGCCGGAACCGGGTGACGGTATCCGGGCCGTAGAGCTTCTGCATAAGGGTGTTGAGGATGCCCTTCAGGTCTCCCATGGTGATGCCCCGGTCCACTACCAGTCCTTCAATCTGGTGGAACATGGGGGAGTGGGTGGCATCGATCTCGTCCTTCCGGTAGACCCGGCCGGGGGAGAGAATGCGGATGGGGGGGCGGGTCTTGTCCATCACCCGCACCTGCACCGGCGAGGTCTGGCACCGCAGATGTACCTTTTCGTCCCGGGAGATGTAAAAGGTGTCCGTCCACTCCCGGACGGTGTGGTTCTCGGGAATGTTCAGCCGGTCAAAGTCATAGGTGGTCAGCTCGATCTCCGGCCCGTCTTCAATGGTAAAGCCCATACCCACGAAAATATCCGTCACCTCATCCAGGACGGTGGTGATCACGTGCTTTTTCCCCAGGGCGGGCGCCTGGCCCGGGATGGTCACGTCCAGGGCCTCCTCCTTCAGCCGGGCCTCCAGCAGGGCGTCGGCCAGGGCGGCCCGGCGGCTGTCCAGCTCCGCCTCCACCTGGGCGCGGATCTGGTTGGCCAGCTGGCCGATGACAGGGCGTTCCTGGGCGCTTAGGCGGCCCATCTGCTTGAGAACGGCGGTCAGCTCACCTTTCTTGCCCAGATAGCGTACCCGGAGGGCTTCCAGGGCCTCCATATCCCCGGCCTGGCGGATGGCCGCCAGGGCGGCGTCTCGCATGGCCTGCAGCATTTCTTTCATGGGTTCCACTCCTTTTATCTGTCGGTGTCGTTGTTTAGACGAAAAAAATACGCCCCCGTCCTCCACTGGGACGAAAGGCTCACTTCCGCGGTACCACCCAAGTTCGGAACGGGGACCGTTCCGCCCTCTTCCGCTGTAACGGGCGGTCCCGCCGGGGATTGGCCGGCGCTCCCGGGCGAACCAAACGGGGCCGTGCCGCCGGGCGCTCTCAGCCTATGGCGCCCCTCTCTGTCGCGGTGGGTTCCCGTTATTTTCCCGATCTTCGCGATATTTCAAAAAAGTTATACCATAGCCCGGCGCGGTTGGCAAGAACAATTTGACGAACCGCCGGCAGGAATCTATAATACCCATAAACCATACAGATAAACCAGGACGGATAGAACGCGGAGGTGGGGATATGCGCCTTTCCAACACGCAGAAGATGTACGAGGCGGACATGGCCGCCATTCATGTGGCCGGGATACCCTCCGTCATGCTCATGCAGAACGCCGCGGGGAATCTGGCCCGGGCGGCGCTGGACGTGATGGGGCTCAACCATTCGGCGGTGGTATTCTGCGGCTCGGGGAACAACGGTGGGGACGGGGTGGCGGCGGCCCGGTACCTGCTTCAGTGCGGCGTTTCGGTACGGGCGTTTCTGGTGGGCCGGCGAGAGAAAATGACCCACGATTGCCGGGAGATGGAGACCCGGCTGGAGGAAGAAGGCGGGGTCCTGGAGGACCTGGATCTGCAGGATGCGGACCTGCCGGACCTGCTGGCCAAAGCGGGGGTCATTGTGGACGCCATATTCGGCCTGGGGCTGAAACGGGCCGTCACAGGTACGGCCTTGCAGGCCATCCGGCTGATCAACGCCTCCGGCACGCCGGTGGTGGCGGCGGACATTCCCAGCGGGGTGGCGGCGGACACCGGGGCGGTGCTGGGGGAGGCGGTACGCTGCGTGCGCACGGTGACCTTCTCCATGGCCAAGCCGGGGCATTTTTTAGAGCCGGGCTGCGTATACTGCGGACGGGTGGAAACCTGTTCCATTGGCATTCCGGGAGAGATTCTGGAGAACGCATTCTGCGGGGTGGAGGCGGTGACGCGGCGGGACGTGAGCCTGCCATCCCGGGACCCGCTGACCCACAAGGGAGACTACGGGAAAATCCTGATTGTAGGAGGCAGCACGGGCTATTCCGGCGCGCCGGCCCTCTGTGCCCGGGCGGCAGTCCGGGGGGGAGCGGGGCTGGTATACCTGGGGGTGCCCCGGGAGATCTGGGGAGTGTGCGCCTGCAAATGCGAGGAAGCCATGCCGTTCCCCCTGGCCTGCGACGGACAGGGGCGCCTGACGGCAGAGGCGCTGGATGTCCTGAAACCGCGGCTGGCGGAGTGCGGCGTGCTGGTGCTGGGTCCCGGTCTGGGCCGGAGCGCTGAAACGGTAAAGCTCACCGCCGCTCTGCTGGCGGCGGCGGGCGGCCCGGTGGTGCTGGATGCGGACGGTTTGTGGGCGGCGGCGCAGGATCCGGAGATGCTTCGCCAAGCTTCCGGGCCGGTGATTGTCACCCCTCACGCCGGGGAGTTCACCCGGCTGGGCGGGGACCTGACCGGCGACCGGCTGTGCGATGCGGGGGTGTTTGCCCGGAAATACGGCTGCATAACCCTGCTGAAAGGGCACCGCACGGTGATTGCCTGGCCGGACGGGCGCGCCTGCATAATCGCCGCCGGCAACCCCGGCATGGCCCGGGGTGGCTCCGGGGATGTGCTCTCCGGTGTGCTGGGAGCCATGCTGGGCCAGTTTTCAGTGGATAAGGCCGTAGTTGCCGGCGCCTGGATCCACGCCGCCGCAGGGGACGCCTGCGCGGCCGAGAGAGGGGAGTACGGTATGACCCCGTCGGATATGATCGAGAAACTGCCGTATATTATGAAAGGAATCCAGGGGAAAAAATGAAACGATGGCTGGGGCTGTCACTGACGATGCTGCTGCTTTTTCTCACAGGCTGTTCCGCCGGAGCCAGGGACGAGGAATCGTTTCTGCGCTGGCAGACGGCGCTTCGGGAGGCGGAGACCATATCTTTTTCGGCGGACGTGGACGCAAGGGCGGGAGAGGAAATCTTTTCCTACGGGGCGGACTGCCTGTGCCGGGCGGAGGAGACCGTGGTGACGCTCACGGGGCCGGACACCGTAGCCGGGACGGTATTCCGTTCTGGAGACGGCGGGACGACCCTGGAGTACGACGGGGCGATCCTGTACTTAGGTCCCAGCGGGGACGCCGGAGGGGCGGAGCCCTGCCGCCTTCTGCCTCTGCTGGCGGAGGCGGCGGTGCGCGGCCGGGTGCTCCACACAAGCCGGGAGGGAGGGTTCCTGGCGGTGACCCTGGAAGTGTCGGAGGACTGGACTGTTACCCTGCGACTGGAGGGAGAGGAGCTGGAACTCCGGGAGGCGGAGCTATCGTATGAGGGCCGGACGGCGGGCACGGCGGCAATCCGCGGCTGGGAAACAAAGAAAGAGGCGGCGTAGCAATGGATACACAAAAGACAAGGACCTGGGCAGAGATCTCCCTGGGGGCGCTCCGGCACAACTGCCGGCAGATTCAGCGCTCGCTGCCGGCGGGCTGCGGCCTGATGGGCGTGGTAAAGGCGGATGCGTATGGCCACGGAGCGGCGGTGGTGGCGGAGCAGCTGCGCCAGGCGGGGGCCGCCTGGCTGGCGGTGGCCTGCCCGGAGGAGGCGCTGGCCCTGCGCCAGGCGGGGGAGAGCCTTCCCATATTGGTCCTGGGGGCTTCAGACCCCGCCTGGGCACCGGTGCTGGCGGAGCACCGTGTGGCCCAGACGGTGGAGTGCCGGGAAAAAGGACAGGCCCTGGCGGCGGCACTGCATCCGGGACAGAGGCTGCAGGTCCATATCAAATTGGACACAGGGATGGGCCGGCTGGGATTCCCCTGGGAGGGAGCGGGCCTGGAACAGGCGCTGGAGGTGCTGCGCCTGCCCGCCCTGGAGCCGGTAGGGGTGTTTACGCATTTTGCCGTATCGGATGAGCCGGAGACGGGGCGGGAGTATACTCAGGAACAGTTCCGCCGGTTCCGGGCCGCCGTGTCGGAGCTGGAGCAGCGCTGGGGAAACCGGTTCCCCCAGCGCCACTGTGCCAATTCCGGCGGGGTGCTGTTCTACCGGCAGGAGGGATATACCCTGGACCTGGTGCGGCCGGGCCTTTTGACCTACGGCGTGTACCCGGGGCGGGAGCGGGGCGGGCTGGACCTGCGGCCTGTGATGTCCCTGCGCAGCCGGGTAGCGGCGGTGACCCACCATCGCAAAGGGGATACGGTCAGCTATGGCCGGATCTGGACGGCGCAGCGGGATACCACCCTGGCCGTGCTGCCCGTGGGCTATGCCGACGGCCTGCACCGGTGCCTGTCGGGGCGCCTGGAGGTGCTTATCCGCGGCCGCCGGTTCCCCCAGGTGGGGCGGATCTGTATGGATATGTGCATGGTGGACGTGACCGGCTGCCCTGACCTTGCGCCGGGAGAGGTGGCCACAATCTTTGGCCGGGACGGCGAGGCAGAGATCTCCGCGGCGGAGCTGGCGGAAAAGGCGGGTACCATACCCTATGAGATCCTCTGCGCCGTCTCCCCCCGGGTGCCCCGAATCTGCAGCGAATAAAGGCTGGCCGCCAGCGCCGCCCGCCGATGCGGCCAGGCAGGAAAAATATGCCGGCGGAAGAATGGACAGGATGGGTATAAATTCACGGCCTTTGAGGGAGAATGATAGCAGCCCTACATAGAATGGAATGGGCGACCAACCTTCATCGGAGAGTGAATCGCATGAACACAGTCAGGAGAGGAGATATCTACTACGCCGACCTGAGCCCGGTGGTGGGCAGCGAGCAGGGCGGCATGAGACCGGTGCTGATCGTCCAGAACGACACAGGGAACAAACACAGCCCCACTGTGATCGCGGCGGCCATTACATCCCAGACCGGGAAGGCCAGGCTGCCGACTCATATCGAACTTACTGCGGCCAGCTGCGGTTTGACCAGGGACAGCGTGATCCTTCTGGAGCAGATCCGCACCATTGACAAATCCCGCCTGCGAGAGCGCATGGGCAAGCTGCCGGATCCGGTGATGGACCGGGTGGACAGCGCCATTGCCGTGAGCTTCGGGCTGGGTCAGAGCCTTTGAGATTTCTTTTGGGTATACAGGCGGCACCCCGTCCATACAATAGGACGGGGTGCTGTTTTATGACCGGTACATATCCCGTCCTGCTGGACGGAAAACACAAAGGGACGCTCCGGGTGACCCAGGAGGGGCTGAACACGATCTTTGAGATACGCTGCGAGCATCCGGGGCGCGTGGTACGGCTGAGCGTATACGGGGGCGGCCGGGAGGGGTATTTGGGGGTGCCCGCGCCGGAGGGAGGGAGCCTGGTCCTCCGCCGCCGGCTGAGCCGGGCCGCTATGGCCGGGTTTCCGGAGAAAATTGAGTACGCGGGGGAGGCGGGGGAGAAGGGGGCGGAGGCGCCGGCGGCCAAGGCGCCGGAGCGGGAGCGGTCCCCGGCCCGGCCGGCCTCTGGGCAAGAGGCGCAGGCGGGGCCCCGGCCCGGAAACAGGGAGGGCGCCGGAAAGAGCCCATCCCAAAACGGAGCCTCCGGCAGCGGAGGAACGCAGGAGGAAAACCCGGCGGCGGAGCCCCGGGACACGGGGGGCCCCGGCCCCAACCCCGAGGGAGGCACGGAGCTGATATGGTACCGGCTGGGCGACGGAAGCCTGTTTACGGCATGGCAGGGCCGGCAATTCCGGGCCGTTCCCCTGCCCCCCCACGGCATGCCCCTGGGCCGGCTGGTGGAAAAGCGGGTTATCGAAGGGGTGGAGTACGGAGTGTTTGAGCTGCGGGACGGACGGATGTCCTAAGCCGCCGGCCCGGCATGAAATTTTGGAGGTATCTGGAAAAATAATTTTGTCTCTTCCGGCCCATACTGTTTCCGGCGGTATTTTCCGCCGGGAAATCAAAAGGGGGGAAAGACCATGGCAAACCTGACGTCAAAGGAGCTTACGGCTCTGGAGGATCAGATCGGCTGCGAGGCCACTCTGGTGAAAAAGTACGAGGCGTTGGCCTGCCTGTGCAACGATGAGAACATCCGGCAGGACTTCCATCGGTTTGCGCAGCAGCATCGCGCGCATTACAACACCCTCGTGACGTTTTTGCAGTAAGGAGGCGGCGGTATGATCCATCCCGATCAGTGCGCCCAGTTTATGGGCGAGAAAGAGATCCTTCAGGACGGCCTGATCTCTCAGAAGCTCATCGCCGGCAGTTATAACACCTTTGCCGGGGAATGTGTCAATGAGCAGCTTCGGGGCGCGTTTCTGAACATTCTGGACGAAGAACATCGTATTCAGGCCGATATGTTCTGCGCGCTTCAGCAGAACGGCTGGTACCAAACGGAGCCGGCCCAGCAGCAGAAAGTGCAGATGGCCCGCCAGAAATTCTCCCAGCAGCCGTAAAAACGGCGGCATTTCGCGCAAAAAGCCTCCTGCGGGAGGCTTTTTGCCGTAAAAGCACAGGTTTTCTCCCCGGCGGCGCGTTCCGACAGGTTTCGCACCTCTTCGTACCTATACTGGCGGTAAAGGGAGGTGCGGCATGAAACGGTTCCTTTTTTTGCTGGTGCTGATCCCGCTGCTGCTGCTGGTGCTGGCGGGCGCGGAGGAGCCGGCGCCGCAGGAGAACGAGCTGATTTTTGAAAGCGAGCACATCCGCGGCGTATATCTTTATGTAGGCCGGCAGCAGTCCGGGGAGGCTCTGCCCATGATCCTGTGGCTGGGGAGCGGGTCTCCCTGGCTGCCGGAGCCGGAGAAGACGGCCCTGCCCCGGTGCCTGGAGGCAGGCGTAACCGAGCCCAGGTGCATTGTGATCTCTCCCTGGCCGGCGGAGAACGCGGGGCCTCAGGACATCACGGCAGAGGAACTGGCGCATTTGTATGACGCGGCGCTGGAGAGCCTGCCGGTGGATCCGGACCGGGTGAGCATAGCCGCCTGGGGGGCGGGGGTGGAACCGGCGGCGGAATTTGCCGTTACATACCCGGAGAAGCTGTCCGCTGTGTGCCTGATTTCCTGTTACCCGTATCAGTGGTATGGCCGGGAGGGGCTTTTGTCCATGCCGGTGGAGCTGCTGGCGGGAGCCGATGAGGTGACGGCCCAGGGCCAGTGGCAGATTTGCCAGCGGATCCGGGATGCCGGAGGCGACTGCCATTTTCACCGCCTGTCGGGCTACGGGCACGAGGTGGGGGACCAGATTTTCGCCGATGAGACGCTGCGCCTGACGGAATGGCTAATGGCCCAGACCCGGGGGCAGCTCCGGTCGGGAGATATCTTCCGGTGACGGCCTGTCCGGGAGAAACGCCGGACCGCCGCCATGGGCCGGGCCGCCCGGCGGGAAACATCCTGGGGGAGAGACGGGGCCAGCGAGCCCCGGCCTGGGAAGAGGGAAAAGAGGGAGCCGCCCGTCTTCTCTGAGAGAAGGCGGGCGGCTTTCTGTTGCCGGGCGTCTACCAGCGCCCGTCAGTCTGGATGGTGAGCCATTTGAGTTCGGTATACTCGTCCATGGAATACCGGCCGCCCTCCCGGCCCACGCCGCTCTCCCGGACGCCGCCAGAGGGGGCGGTGGTGGCGCTGAGATAGGTCATGTCGTTGATATGGACCATCCCGGCGTCAATGCGCATGCCCAGCTCCACCGCCTTGTCCAAGTCCCGGGTGAGGACGGCGGCGGATAGACCAAAGAGATTGTCGTTGCATTTTTCCAGAGCATCCTCGGCGTCCCGGACGGGAATCACACTGGTCACCGGGGCGAAGCTCTCCTCGTGGAAAATACGCATGGCCGGGGTTACGTCCCGCAGGACGGTGGGCTGGAAGAAGGGGCCGGAGTACCCGCCGCCGGCAATGAGCTTGGCCCCGGCGGCCAGGGCCTCGTCAATCTGGCCCCGGACGAAGGGGCAGTGCTTTTCGTCGATCAGGGGGCCCAGGTCCACCTGGGGATCGGTGGGATTTCCCACCCGCAGGCCAGCGGCATAGTCCGCCAGCTTTTCACAAAATGCCTCGTACAGGGGCTGTTCCACCAGAATACGGGAGGTGGCCATGCATAGCTGGCCCTGGTTGCAGAACGCGCCGCTGCCGGCGATCTTCACCGCTTCCTCCAGATCAAAGTCTTTCAGGACGATGAGAGGGTTCTTGCCGCCCAGCTCCAGGGCGACGCGTTTGAAGTCCCGGGCGGCGGCAGCCGCGATCTGATGGCCGCCCCGGCCCCCGCCGGTAAA
>CALWYY010000106.1 GCA_944385885.1 uncultured Oscillospiraceae bacterium
TCGTCCACCTCCGGATCGTTGTACCCCAGGATGTTGGGGCCGTAGGCGCACATGTAGTCAATAAACCGGTTCCCGTCCACGTCCCAGAAGTAAGTCCCCTGGGCCCGCTGGCAGAATTTCGGATAGGCGTCTACCGGGATATGGCAGCCCTCCACCGGACCCTGGTGGCCGTAAATGCCCCCGGGGATCGTGTTCATGGCCCGCCGGAGCATGGCCATGCTCTTATCAAATGTATAGATGGGATGCATCTTCTTCCCTCCCCTTACGCCAGGTACAGGCCGACCCGGTCCAGAATACGGTTTACGTTGTCCAACTGGGAGATCATGCCCTTCATCTGCACCTTCCCGTCACAGATCAGGGGGAAGGACGCCGCCTTTCCGTCAAACAGGTCCCGGGCCGTGTGCAAATCCGAAAACTCCATGGAGGACATAACCTCCTCGGCTTTTTCATGCACGGCAGTCAGATGGTGGTCCTTCACTTTCACGTAGGCCTCCGGCCCGTCCAAAATAGCCAGACGCACGTTGCCGTCCACCATCCATCCGGCGGAGAACGTACCCAGCTTGTCGTGGTTGCCCACCTGGGCCACCGCCTCCACGATTACGTGGAACATAAGAGTGGTGCTGATGCGGAAGAATTCCTCGTCCTTCAGATCTTCCTCCGTGGGGCGCAGGTATTTGGCCAGCAGGTCCGTCAGGCGGGTAAACTTCTTCAGCAGGAAGCCCACCTTCAAAAGGCCCTTGGAGGGGAAGGGGGTGACCGTGCCGTCGATCATGCCGTTAAACTTCTCCGGAGAGGAGAACTTCAGCAGGATCTCCGCGCTCTGCGTGCCGTCCACTATGCGCATAGACCCATCCTCGAACCGGAGCATGGCCTCCGGACCGCCCCGCACGGAGATCGCCAGATCCATCCGCCCGCGGCCCAGGATCTCCCGTGCCCGCTCCGACAGCTGACAGAGCTGGCGCAGGGCACCCAATACCGCGTACATGTTGATGTACGCCAGAGTTTTCTGGTCCATGGTACCTCTCCTTTTTAAAAAAATTCCTGCAAAAGTTTCACAAAAAATACCGCCAGCACCACCAGGATTACCGGTCTGGCCAAACGGCTGCCCCGGCGGGAGAAGGACGCCGCGCCCAGAAGGTTCCCCGCAATGCTGAACGCCCCGGCCGTCAGCCCCAGGGCACCGATCACATTGCCGCTGCAAAGGTACACCCCCAGCGCCGCCAGGTTGGTGGACAGGTTCATGATCTTGGTGGTGCCCGCCGCGGTTTTCAGGTCCAGGCCCGCCGCCCCGGTGAGCAGCAGGAGCATGAACGTGCCCGCCCCCGGGCCGTAAAACCCGTCGTAGGCGCCGGTGCACAGGGCAATGGCGGTGCATCGGCACACCGTCCGGCGAAACGGCAGTTCCTCCAAGGGCGCCCCGCCGTCCAGGTCCTTTTTCCGCAGCACGTAAAAGGCCGCCACCGGCAGCACCGCCAGCATCAGCAGGCGGAACGTCCCGTCCCCCACCTCCAGGGCCAGCCGTGCCCCGCAGGCCGATCCGGCCAGCGCGCCCGCCACGCTGTAAACAGCCAGCTTCCCGGGAATATACCCGTTCCGGGCGTACCGGGCGGTGGCGGCCGCCGTGCCCAGGCTGGAGGACAGCTTATTGGTGGCAATCGCCCTATGCACCGGAAGCCCTGCCAGCATGTATGCCGGCAGGGTGATAAGGCCGCCCCCGCCGGCAATGGCGTCGATGTACCCCGCCAGGCAGGCCAGGGGGCACACAATCAGAAACTGCGTCAGCTCCGCTTCCACAGGTCACTTGCCGGCGGTACCGTTGTTGTAGTAGGACGTGTCGATCCGGTTGCAGGCAATAAACATCTCCTCGTCCAGGCCCTTTTCCATCTTCAGGGCCTCCTCGATATCCATGTCGAAGAACTGGCCGTTCTGGGATACGATGACCCGGCTTCCCTCCCCGCTTTTGAGGGCGTCGATGGCCCGCAGGCCCATCATTGCCGCCGAGGTCCGGTCCCGGGCAGACGGCGCGCCGCCCCGCTGGATATAGCCCAGCACAGTGACCCGGGTCTCCAGTCCCGTCTGTTCCTGGATATCTTTGGCGTAGCGGGTGGCGTGGCCCACGCCCTCGGCAATGACCACGATGTGGTGCCGCCGGCCGCGGATGCAGCCCCGGCGGATCACGTCCACCACGTCCCGTTCCAGATTGATCTCCTTTTCCGGCAGGAGAACCGCCGACGCCCCGGCGGCAATGCCCGTATACAGAGCCAGGTGCCCCGCGTTGCGGCCCATGACCTCCACCACGGACACCCGCTCATGGGATTGCCCGGTGTCCCGGAGCTTGTCAATGGCCTCCATGGCGGTGTTGCAGGCGGTGTCAAAGCCGATGGTGTACTCCGTGCAGCCCATATCGTTATCGATGGTGGCGGGGATCCCCACCACGCGCACGCCGTGGCGTGCCAGGGCCAGGGCCCCCCGGAAGGTGCCGTCGCCCCCCAGGGCAATGACGCCGTCGATGCCCAGATATTTGCACACATTGGCGGCCTTCTCCACCCCCGCATCGGTGCGGAACTCCTCGCTCCGGGCCGTATACAGGATGGTGCCGCCCCGGCGGCTGATGCCGTCCACATCGTTGCGTGTCAGCTCAAACACGTCGCCGTTGATCAGTCCCGAATAGCCCCGCCGGATCCCCAGGCAGGAGATCTCCTCCGCCGACGCCGCCCGCACTATGGCCCGGATAGCCGAGTTCATTCCGGGGGCGTCGCCGCCGCTGGTAAGAATTCCGATTCGCTTTGCTCGTTCCATGCTGTCTATCCTCCCGGGGGATATCCCCCCATAATCTGCATTCATATGCTCCCGACACAGCCGGGAGAACTCCACAGGCGGCTGCCCGCCCGGTCCCCGCCGAGCCGGGACCGACTCTTATTATACGCACTCTGTCTTATCCTGTCAAACGGCGGCGGGCCCGCCCGGCGGAAAAATCCGCCGGGCGGGCCCGGGTTTTCTCCCTCCAGGCCGGCGGGAAGGCCCCGTCAGAGGAAGAACTTCCGCCGCAGGCTCTCCCGCAGAGGGGGACAGCAGGCTACCACAATCAGCATCAGCCCCAGCAGCAGGCAGCAGGCCAGGGGATATATGGACCAGATCAGCCTTTCGTGGAGCCCGAAGGTGACATTCAGCAGAAACTCCACCAACACCATGAATCCGCCGGTAGCTAACACGGTCCCGGCAATGATAAACAGGTGTCCCCGGCGCAGGTAATGCAGCAGCGTCACAGCGCCCACCGAGATCACCATCAGCCCGCCTGTGACGGGAAAGGCAAAGGGCAGGAACCACCGCCCTCCCAGCGCCGCATTGATATACAGAAGGTACAGGCCCGCCGCCACAAAATCCGCCGCCACAAACACCACCGGCGTCCCACGCCGGAACCACAGGGGCAGTACCACCACCACGTAAAGCACCACCAGCGCCCCGGCCACGTATCCGGACCAGACCACCGTGCCGTTAAGCCTCCAGTCGCACAGCAGCACCGTCACCAGAGGCAGGGCGAAGAGCATGGTCAGCACAAACAGCACGCCCCACCGGCTGGCAGTCTCCGGCCCCGCGGCCTGGGGCGGATAGGGCTTCTCTCCCGCCGGGACGGTCAATTCCGGGTGGAACACCACCGTGCCGCACAGAGGGCAACGCTCCTCGCTGTCGGCCAGCTCTACCCCGCATTTTATACAGTACACGGCAAAACCTCCTTTTCCCGGCTGTTCACCGCTGGTTGCTCTCTGCCCGGACGGACAGGCCCTGCCGCTGGAGGGCGCGGTAAAAATGCATCTCCAGCTCCGGCTCCTGGATGTTCCGGATCAGGTTGACGTACATAGTGTCCCCGTAGGTCAAAACGCCGCAGTTGTGGGGCGCCCTGGCCTGCACGCCGATAACGAAGTCCATCCGCTCCACGTAGGGGGCCATCTGTTCCGGCAGCTTCACCTGGCCCAGGTTGGACAGGCACAGGCAGGATTTCCGCTCCCCCACCGCGTCAAACACCGCTTTCATGGCCAGGTTCTTAATAAAAAGCGGCATAATTTTCAAAAAGAACACCCGCTCGCTGCTGACGTTGGTGGTAATACGGGCGCCCATGGTTTTGGCGTTGCAGTCCATGCCCATCCGGTGATGGACCACGGAGCACAGCTCCTGAAAGGTATAGTGCCCCAGCTTCGGATCCACTTCCGGCGTGACGTACAGGGCAAAGTTCCGCAGCGTCCGGCTGGGAAACAGCCGCCGGAGGTTGACGGGGAGGAGCACCTTCACCGGCCTCCGCCGGCGCAGAGGCACCTTTTCCGCCTGCAGCTCCAGAATGGCTTCCATCATAGCCGCGCACAGAAACTCCGTTACGCTCACCCCATACTCCCGGGCCCGGTCCCGCACCTGGCCCGCGTCCAGCATAAGTGTCACCAGGTTCAAAAACCCGTCGGGCTCCGGCGTCCCGCTCAAATGGTAGGCCGTGCGTTCCCGGCGGCTGGCTTTGATCTCCCCGGCGTATTTCAGGAAGCTGTCCTCCAGTTCTTCCTCCACCGGGGCCTCCAGCCGGCCCAGCACGCCCTCCCCGGCGGGGATGGTGAGCCCGTACTTCTGGGACAGGTACTCCGCCAGCAGGGTTTTGAGAAACACCATGGCCCCGGCCCCGTCGGTAAGGGCGTGGAAAACCTCCAGGGCAATCCGCCGCCGGTACACGATCACCCGAAAGGCGCACTCCCGGATCTTCCGGAAGGGCACGTGGGCCAGGGGGCAGCTGCGCTCCTCCTGAATGGCCGGCGCTTGCTGGAGCTGCTCCAGATAGTACCAGAAGATCCCCCGGCGCAGGCGCACGGCGATGGAGGGAAACCGGCGCACGGTCACGTCCAGGGCCGACTGGAGCACCTGGCGGTCCACCGGCTCGGTCAGGGTGGCGGACAGGCGAAAGAAGTTGTTCCAGTTGCGCCGCCGGGCCGCTGGATAGATCTTGGCGGCGTTGTCCAGGCGCATCCAGCGCAGCTTCCGCTCCTGGCACAGCACCCGGTTCAGAAAGGCATTGATGGTATCAAAATCCGCCCGGTTCTCATTCAGCTGGTACAAAACGTATACATGCCACCGCTCCGGAGCAACCACCAGCTGGCTGTAAGCGCCGGATTCCAGCAGCCGGGCATGCAGCCCCCTGGCATCATCCAGGAGAATCTCATCCCCGCCGGCAAACAGCAGGGAGGGCGGCATGCCCCGCAGATCTCCCAGCAGCGGCGAGATCAGCGGTTCCCGCCGGTCCCAGGCCCCTGCGTAGCTGGCCGCATGGAACTCCAGTATCTCCTTGGTCAGGGTTGGGTCGGTTTCCTTGTTGGACTGATAGCTCTCCCCGGAGCAGGTCAGATCCGCCCACGGGGAAATGGCAACGATCCCGCAGGGCAGCGGGATCTTCCGCTGCCGCAGGTACAGGCACAGGGCGTAGCACAGCCCGCCCCCCGCGCTCTCCCCGCACAGGAGGATCTTCCCCGGCCCGTACCCCTTGTCCAGCAGGTACTGGTACGCCGCCGCCGCGTCCTCCAGCGCCGCGGGAAACGGATGTTCCGGCGCCAGACGGTACGCCGGGCAGAGCACCCGCACCCCCTCCTGCGCCGCCAGCACCGCGCCGAACCCCTTGGCGTACTCCAGATCGCCGCAGGTATAACCCCCGCCGTGAAGGTAGAGGATCACCCCCTGCCGGCGCTCATCCCGGGGCAGGATCCAGGCGCTCTGGAACTGGGGGAAGTCGTGCTCCCGGACAAGCACGTCCTTGCGGTACATGGCCCCCATGATCTCCCCCAGCTTGTCCTGGCCGCGGCGGATCATTTCCAGGGAAACGTTAGGGGCAAAGGGTTTGAGAAAATTCAGTTGTGCCCGGACCAATTTGGCTGGCAGACCCATGATATGCGTACCCACCCTCTGCCTGAAATCCGCAGTCATCGAAACCCATGCGGTATAAGTTATATAGAATTATACCATAATCCCCGGAAAAGGAAAAGGCCCCGTCACAGCAAAGCGCGGCCCGAAGGCCGCGCCGTCACTCTCCGGGAAGGGGCCTGCCGCCCGGTTACAGGAGCAGGTATATCCCCGTGCCCAGGATGGTGCCCACAGCATACCCCAAGGCGCCGCAGATCAGGCCAGGGGCGGTGAGCTTGTCGTTGCCCAGCTGCCGGGTCACCGCCGGAACGAAAGCCGGCCCGTATAGTCCCGCCGTCATGGTGACGATGGCGCAATCCGCGTCAATGCGGAACAGGCGGCACAAGAGGCCGTGCAGGGTGAAGGAGCAGACCGTGATCAGGGCCAGAAGCCCCACGATCTGGAGAAACCCCCGGTCTACTGCCGTGACGTCCAGGCTGCTTGCCAGGGCAAAAGAAAATACTAGGATCAAATAGTGCCCCGCCGTACCGTTTTCCGGCACATCCCGTACCGGCGGCACAAAAGACAGGGCCAGCCCCAGTACCGTGCCCGAGAGCATCACCCAAGGCACCAGATGATCCGTCAGACCGCCGCCACGCCACAGCCATAGCCCCAGCCCCACGGCCCCTCCCAGGACGACGCACCCTAAGGACAGCCCCAGGTTCCGCACCAGGCCCCGGTGGAACCCGTTCCACTCCAGGGCGTCCAGGTTGGCAGTCTCCTGCTGGTTTTTCATGTATCCGCCCTGCCGGGCCCGGCGGTCCAGAAGCCGGCCCAGAATTGGTTTGGCCCCCGTGAGGACAAATACGTAAAACAAGCCGCCCACCAGCATGTCCGATAGGTTTCCCAGGGCAATCACATCCCCGTCTACACCCAAAATCACACCGATGGCGTTAAAGTTGGGGGACCCGCCGGTATACATCCCCGTAGCCATGGCCGCCAGCTCCCGGCCCCAGGGGAAGGACGCCCCGTAGGTCCGGCCGATCACCAGCACTACCACCACTACCGCCGCGATCAGCAGCCCGAAGGATACCAGCACCTTCCGGGTCAGCAGCCGGATCTCCTTTAAGTTGGCCCCAAACATCAAAAGGGGTATGGCAAGCCCTATGCACACATAGCTGCCGATCTGCCCCACGTCCCCGTTGAGCTTTACCTCCAGCCCCAGCCGGTTCAGGCCCCACACCGCCAGCGCCACCGCGATCCCCCATACGTACGCCATGGCGATGGTGCCAAAATACCGGGCCAGGCCCCTGTCCCGCCGTTTCAGAACCAGCAGCGGCACGCCAAATACCGCCGCAATCTGTATGACGACGATCATCCCTCTCCCCTCCGTATCCGTCGTTCACATTGCGTTCACATTGCATAAAAATATTTATATAAAAATAGACCAGAATTTGTGGTCTGTCAAGTCCCGGGCGGCCGCTTTTTCCGGCGGCGGGGCGCCGCCCCAGGGCCGGCCGGCTTATCCTTTTTCCCCGAGAAAATCCCCTTGTCCTGGAAAAGACGGTTGACAAGAACAGCCCCTGTGAGTATAATTTTCCCGTTATGATGGCAGGCGGGCAATGGCGTTCGCCGGTGCGGTGTGGGGGGACGACCGGTTCTCCGACCGTATCGGGGGCGCCTGTTTTATTTGGCCGGAGCGCCGGGGTCCACGTCTCTCTCCCGGGCCGGTTCCCCGCCATTTTCACGAAAGGCGGCCCGATCCCTGCGGGCGGGGCGGACAGAACCAATGGAGAAGGAAACCATACTTATCTTAGATTTTGGCGGGCAGTACAAGGAGCTGATCGCCCGGCGCGTCCGGGAGGCGGGGGTCTATTCCGAGATCCGCCCCTGCAGCGTCTCCCCGGAGGAGGTCCGGGCCATGGCTCCGGCGGGGATCATTTTTACCGGCGGGCCGGACAGCGTCTACCGTCCCGGGGCTCCCTCCTGCCATAGAGGCATCCTGGATCTGGGAATCCCCATCCTGGGCATCTGCTACGGGATGCAGCTGATCTGCCACATGTGCGGCGGCCAGGTCGGCCCCTGCGGCAGAAGCGAATATGGTCCCACCGAAGCCTGGCTGGACGGGGATTGCCCCCTGTTTTCCGGGTTTTCCAGCCCGGGGCTTGTGCTCATGAGCCACACGGACCAGGTCTTTCGGCTTCCGGAGGGATTCCATCCCACAGCCCGCACGGAGCACTGCCCCATGGCGGCCTTTGCGTCGCCGGAGCGAAAGCTCTGGGGTGTCCAGTTCCATCCGGAGGTGGAGCAGACCGAAAACGGCGCCGGGTTCCTTCACCGGTTTATTTACCGTCTTTGCGGCTGCCGGGGCGGCTACTGCATGGAAAACTACCTAGACGCCTGCCTGGAAGACATCCGGGCCCAGGTGGGAGGCAGCCGGGTGCTGCTGGGCCTGTCGGGCGGAGTGGACTCCTCGGTCTGCGCCGCGCTTCTGGCCCGGGCCGTGCCGGGCCAGCTGACGTGCATTTACGTGGACCACGGCCTGATGCGGGAGGGGGAGTCCCGGCAGGTCCGGGAGGCATTCCGGGGCATGGACCTGGACCTGCGGTGTGTAGACGCCGGGGACCGGTTCCTGGATCGGCTGGCCGGGGTGACGGAGCCGGAAGCGAAGCGGAAAATCATTGGGCGCCAGTTCGCCCAGGTTTTTGAAGAGGAGGCCCGGAAGCTGGGGGTGCCCGGCTTTCTTGCCCAAGGCACCATCTATCCGGACGTGGTGGAATCGGGGACCGGCTCTGCGGTGATTAAAAGCCACCACAATGTGGGCGGCCTTCCTTCGGATCTGGGTTTTATAGGGGTGGTGGAGCCTCTCCGGCACCTGTTCAAAGACGAGGTGCGCCGGCTGGGCCTGCTGTTAGGGCTGCCCGGCAATCTGGTGAACCGCCAGCCCTTTCCCGGCCCCGGCCTGGCCGTGCGCATTTTGGGAGAGGTGACCCGGGACAAACTGGACCTGCTCCGGCGGGCCGACGCCATCGTCCGGGAGGAGATCCAGGCCTCCGGCTGCCAGGCCGACCAGTATTTTGCGGTGCTCACCGGCATCCGCAGCGTGGGTGTGATGGGCGACGGACGTACCTACGACTATACGCTGGCCGTGCGCTGCGTCCGCACCGCGGATTTTATGACCTGCACCTTCGCCCCCCTGCCCTGGGACCTGCTGGGACGCATCTCCTCCCGGATTACCGGCGAGATACCGGGGATCAACCGGGTGGTGTACGATATCACGTCCAAGCCTCCGGCCACCATCGAATGGGAGTGACCGGATGAAAATTAGAAAAATTTTGATTCAATTGCTTTGAACAACACAGTTATTGAAGTTTATGGTATCGGAAGGTTGGAAATCCGGTCAGCTAGTCAAGCATATGAGTATACAAAAGGAAGTTAATGGCACAATGCGCAGAAAGAAACAAAAGCCCTTGTTATAACAAAAGTCATAACGTGGCTCCCGTTTCTTATGCAGAAGAACCCTCCGCTCCTGTTTCTTATATCTAAGAATATCGAGGGGAAGGGCATGATTAGGATAATTCTAACGGATATTTGCTATTTGCTTAAAAAGCAATGGCACATTTTCATCGTGCTTGTTTTAAGTATCGCTTGCTCGTTTCTCGTCTTTTCAATGATGACAGGCGTAATCAATTATGAGATAAGTGCGGCAAAAAAGGTAAGTGCTTTTCACACATTCTCAATCGACCTTAATCAGCATGAGGTTGAGCATCTTTCATCAACTATAGGAGAGTTGAATAAAGATGCCCGACTAAAGACCATTATTTCTTATTAAGACATCGAAAGAGGCGCCGCTAATAGCCGGATGGAAAGGCAAAAACGATGACAGATGGTTCGTGTTGGATGAAGGCGAATTCATTGATGTGTCTAGCGAGAGCGATGTAGCCGTTGTTTCGCAGTCATTATATCCCGGAGTTGCGTTTGTGGAGGGAAAGCATCAGGTAGATGTTTATGGAAATTCTGTTCCAATTATTGGTGTCGGAATAATTCCATCAAATGCAATTCTGTTTACGCCTGCAACAGAATTGTACAACAAATACTATGTATCGAACGACTCGCTGTGGCATGCACATGATGAGGATAGCGGAGATGAGGATTTTATCAGTCTGGTTAATGAGTCGGTTATCATACCGATGAATCTGTTCCTACGTTATGGACTTGATACAGATATTATCCGTTTGGAATACAGCATCTCAGAAAACGCTGAAGTAAACCAAATCAACGAGTACTTAAGCTCAGTTTTTCCTGCCGCTACCATATACAAACCAACATTGCCAGAAACCGAGTATTCACGGGACATGGTCATAACAATAATTCGAACTCTTGCAATAATTATTTTTGCATATAGTATAGAACTCATTCGCGGAATTCTCTTCGTGCTGATTATGCAAAGGAAAAGAGCGTGAGATAACGCTGCTGTCCCAAAAGCTATGTTTTCCATCAAAATTGACTTGCTAGGTCAGATATAAAATTTCCGCAAATAATTTTTGTTTTCAACTCCGATAACAAACTGATAACATCAGCCCATATAGGCAGGATAATATGGATACATCAAATAATCAAAAGCACCACAAATACGGCAGAGAATAATCTCTAAACAAAATTGATTAGGATTTGTCGAGTGGGAGTGACCGGACGCCGGAGGATAAGGGGGGCAGATCAATGACAAAATATATTTTTGTTACCGGCGGGGTGGTTTCCGGTTTGGGCAAGGGCATCACGGCAGCTTCTCTGGGCCGTCTGCTGAAGGCCCGGGGCCTGAAGGTGGCCGCCCAGAAGCTGGATCCCTACATCAACGTGGATCCGGGTACCATGAGCCCCTATCAGCACGGGGAGGTGTACGTCACCGAGGACGGGGCGGAGACGGATCTGGACCTTGGCCACTATGAGCGGTTCATTGACGAGGACCTGAACCGGTATTCCAACCTCACCACCGGCAAGGTCTTTGCCCGCGTGCTGGAGAAGGAGCGCCGGGGAGAGTACCTGGGCAGCACCGTCCAGTACATCCCCCACGTCACCGACGAGATCCGGGAGTTTATCCGCCAGGTAGGCCGGCGCACCGGCGCGGACGTGGTCATTACGGAGATCGGCGGCACCACCGGGGACATTGAGAGCCAGCCCTTCCTGGAGGCTATCCGCCAGATCGGGCTGGAAGCCGGGCGGGAAAACACCCTGTACATTCACGTGACCCTGGTGCCCTACCTGAAGGCCTCCGGGGAACACAAGTCCAAGCCCACCCAGCACTCGGTCAAGGAGCTCCAGGGCATGGGGATTTCCCCGGATATCATCGTACTGCGCTGCGACGAGCCCATCCGGGACAGGGGCATTTTCCAGAAAATCGCCGGGTTTTGCAACGTCAAGCCCGACTGCGTCATCGAAAACACCACCCTTCCCGTCCTCTATGAGGCGCCGCTGATGCTGGAGAAGGCACATCTGGGAGACATCGTCTGCCGGGAGCTGGGGCTTCCGGCGGCGGAGCCGGATCTCTCCGACTGGGTCGAGCTGATGGAACGGATCCGGAACCGGCCCCGGCAGGTATCGGTGGCCCTGGTGGGCAAATACGTGCAGCTGCATGACGCCTACCTGTCCGTATCCGAGGCCCTGCGCCACGCCGGCTATGCCCTGGGCGCCCGGGTGGACATCCGCTGGGTGGACTCCCAAGAAGTCGTGCCGGACACGGCGGACTCCCTGTTCCGGGACGTGGACGGGATCCTGGTCCCCGGCGGGTTTGGCAGCCGGGGGATTGAGGGCATGATCCAGGCGGCCCGGTACGCCCGGGAGCGGGCAGTTCCCTACCTGGGCCTGTGCCTGGGGATGCAGGTGGCGGTGATCGAGACCGCCCGGGACCTGGCGGGCCTGGCCGGGGCCAACTCCCGGGAATTTGACGAAAACGCCCCCTACCGGGTCATCGACTTTA
>CALWYY010000107.1 GCA_944385885.1 uncultured Oscillospiraceae bacterium
TCGTTTTGCAGCGCTCCATGGCCTCGTCGAAGATCTTTTTGACCTCCTCGTCGATGATGGCCGCCGTCTCCTCGGAGTAGCTCTTGGTGGTGCCAAAATCCCGGCCGATAAAGATGCTGTGGCCGGCGGAGTCAAAGCTGATAGGCCCAAGCCGGTCGCTCATGCCAAAGACAGTAACCATGTTCCGGGCAATGCTGGTGGCCTGCTGGATGTCCCCGGAAGCCCCGGTGGAGATGTCGTCCAGGAACAGTTTCTCCGCCACCCGGCCGCCCAGGGCCATGACGATGTTTTCGAACATCTCGCTGCGGGCGTGGAAGGTTTTGTCCTCCTGGGGGCGGAACAGGGTGAAGCCCCCTGCATGGCCCCGGGGGATAATGGTGATATACTGCACCGGGTCCACATGCTCCAGATACCGGCCCACCACGGCGTGGCCCGCCTCGTGGTAGGCGGTGAGCCGCCGGTCTTTTTCGCTGATAACCTTGCTCTTCTTCTCCGGGCCCATAGACACCTTGAGAATGGCGTCGTCGATGTCCTTCTGCAGGATGAATTTCCGTTTCCGGCGCACCGCCAAAAGGGCCGCCTCGTTCAGCAGGTTTTCCAGGTCCGCGCCGGTAAAGCCCGGCGTGCCCTTGGCGATGTCCCGCAGGTCCACGTCGTCCCCCAGGGGCTTGCCCCTGGCGTGCACCTTCAGGATCTCCGTCCGGCCCTTGATATCGGGCAGGCCCACATACACCTGCCGGTCAAACCGGCCGGGTCTCAGCAGGGCGCTGTCCAGAATGTCGGCCCGGTTGGTGGCCGCCATGACGATCACGCCCTCGTTGTTGGCAAAGCCGTCCATCTCCACCAGGAGTTGGTTCAGGGTCTGCTCCCGCTCATCATGGCCGCCGCCCAGGCCAGAGCCTCTCTGCCGGCCCACAGCGTCGATCTCGTCAATGAAAATAATGGAGGGGGCCACCTTTTTGGCCTGGTCAAACAGGTCCCGGACCCGGGAGGCGCCTACGCCCACGTACAGTTCCACAAAGTCGGAGCCGGAGATGGACAGAAACTCCACGCCCGCCTCCCCGGCCACCGCTTTGGCCAGGAGGGTCTTGCCGGTGCCCGGAGGGCCCACCAGAAGCACGCCCTTGGGAATCCGGGCCCCCATTTCAATATAGGCCTGGGGATTTTTCAGGTACTCTACGATCTCCTCCAACTCTTCCTTCTCCTCGTCCTCTCCGGCTACGTCGGCAAAGGTCTTTTTCTTTTTCTCCTCGCTGCCCAGACGGGTCCTGGCACGGGAAAACTTGGCCACGCCGCCGGCGCCGCCGCCCTGGGCGCGGTTCATCATCACGTACCACAAAAGCCCCATTATCAGTATGATGACCAGGTACGGCAGCATGGACAGCCACCAGGGCATCTGCCAGGCCGGCAGATAGTCGTACTCCGTCAGGATCCCCGCCGCCTTCTGTTCCATAACCAGATCGTTCAGATCGTTATAGAAGACGCTGAAATTGCTGACCTGATAGGTGTACTTATCGTTGCCCTTATAGGGGGAACGCAGCTCCAGGGTCATGTTCCCGTCCGTATCCAGGGCAAACTTCTCCACTTTTTCCTGCTTGAACAGGTCCACCACCTCTGAGTAGGTCAGGCCCTCGCTCGCCCGATCCCCCCTGGTCATGGTATAGACGGTGGTCAGCAGAATCACCAGGATGAGAATATAAAACCCAACCTGGCGGGACTTATTGTTTTTCGGTGACATATTCAATCGTTTTCACATCCTTCGCCGGTACCCGGCATGCTCATTCGTATATGGAGGGTTTCAGAATGCCGATATACGGCAGGTTCCGATACTTTTCCGCATAATCCAGCCCATAGCCCACTACAAAGGCGTCGGGGATCTCGAACCCAGCGTACTTAGCCCGCACATCGGCCTGACGCCGGGCGGGCTTATCCAGCAGCGTGGCGATGGCCACGGAGGCAGGGCCCCGGTTGAGAAGGAATTTTGTCAGATAGCTTAGGGTGACGCCGGAATCCAGGATATCCTCCACAACGACTACATCCCGGCCCTCAATGTCCTGGGACAGGTCCTTGTTGATCTTCACGGCGCCGGTGGTTTTTGTGGCGTTGCCGTAGGAGGATACCGCCATAAAATCCACGCTGCAGGGGATGCTCACCTGCCGCATCAGGTCGGCCATAAAAATAAAGCTTCCCTTCAGCACTCCCACAAACAGGGGCTCCTTGCCGGCGTAATCCCGGGAGATGGCCTCTCCCAGTTCCCGCACCCTCTGGCGGAGCTGCTCTTCCGTCAACAGTATGGACGCCAGGTCCTCATTCATTCTCCCGTCCTCCCAAATCTTCCCGGATCTCAATCCGGATGCATTTCTCTCCCGGCTCCGGCCAGGCCCGCAGAGCCTGTCCGAACCCATAAACCGCCAGGGGCCCCTTATCGTCCCGGAGGACGGGCACCGCCTCCCTCCGGGCCGGAGGGATCCCAGCTTCCTGCATGAGCTTTTTCACTGACCTGGTCCCCTCCCGCCCCCGCAGGCGGATCCGATCTCCCGGACGCCGGGACGCAACGGTCAGTTTACCACATATATTGACAAAAGAAAAGAAAAAAATGTTGAACGAACTTTGAATTTCCTCACCGGGATCAAGAAATTGCGCGGTGAGGACCATCCCGGCCTCCGGCATGGGCAGGACGGCCCCGGCCTTCACCTCCCGTTCCGGCAGAACCGGCCGGGCGGGTTCTCTGCCCCGGACCAGGGTCCCCCTCTCTTTCCGGATCCGGCCGCCGGGCACATCCCAGGCGCCCCGGGGCGCCGGGCTGCGGCACAGGGCCAGCAGGGCCAGCACATGGACCTCTTCCAGCCCCGGCCCCGCCCACAGGCGCAGCGCCCGGCGGCTTACCGGTTCCGGCTGGGCCAGCAGGGCCTCCACCGGCAGGGCCCCGTCCCGCACCGCACCGGCCAGGAACGTCCGGGCCAGCTCCTCCAGAAACGCCTCGTCCTGGCGCAGGAGCCGGGCCGTCCGGGCGATGTTCCCCGCCGCGCCGGGGTGAAGCTCCTCCATAACCGGGAGCCCCCGGTGCCGGGCCCGGTTCCGGGCAAAGGCGTCCCCGGCATTGGTGGAATCCTCCACGTGGCGGATGCCCCGGGACGCCAGATAGGCCTCCACCTCCTCCCGGGTGGCCTCCAGCAGGGGCCGCACGATCCCCCCCCGTACCGGGGGGATCCCTCCCAGCCCCCGCAGGCCCGTGCCCCGGGCCAGGTTCAAAAGCACCGTCTCGGCGTTATCGTTCCGGGTGTGGGCCGTGGCAATGCGCTGCGCGCCCCATTCTCTTGCCGTCCGGTACAAAAACGCATACCGC
>CALWYY010000108.1 GCA_944385885.1 uncultured Oscillospiraceae bacterium
GGCTGAGCCCTTCCGCCAGGTTTTCCTCCACGTACAGGATGGCGTACTGCGCCTCCGGCCGGGTGATCTCCCGAAACCGGCGCTTTGCCTCCTCCGTGTTCTCCACCGGGTACACATCCAGTCCCAGCGCCTTGAAGCCCATGACCGTCTCCCGGCCTCCCAGTACGCCGATCTTAAGCATAGGTCTCACGCAGCCTTTCTTGGAGCCGCTGGGGCTCGATCCCCGCCAGCAGGCCCGTCAGGACCATGCGCACGGCGGTGATGTTGTTCTCCTCCGCGGCCAGATATCCCACCACCAGCGGCGAGCCGAACCCGCTCATCCGGACGGAGGACAGGAACCGGGCCACGGCGTTGTCGCATTCCCGTTCAAACTCTGTCAGGGGCCCTCCCTTGGCCGCCTCCATCCCCAGCTCCGCCGCCTTTTGAAACGGCGTGCCGGAAAACAGCGCCGTCAGGCCTTCCCCGGAAAACGTTCCCTGGGCCAGGGCTTGGTAGGAGACGCTCCCTCCAGGGATCAGGGCCAGGCGCAGGAACTCCCCGTCCTTGCCCATACGCAGGCAGCGCACACAGATGCGCAGGTTGGCGCAGTCCACCAGGATCCGCCGGTACTCATCCAGGAACGGGTCCTGCACCTTCCCGGCCAGCTCCGCCATCTCGGCAAAATACGCCCGGTCCAGGGCAAAATCCGCCAGCTGGGGGTTGCCGGTCCGGGCCAGGATACCCTTGGCCTCGTCCATGGCCTGGCCCAGGACGGCCGGGATAAAGCGGGAATCGTTCTCCTGGAACGCCTCCCGGAGCTTCTCCGGGGCCACCCGTCCCGCTTGGGACAGGAGCCCGTCCACATTTACGCCGGCGCCCTCGCCCTTGACCAGGGCCTTGGCATTGTGGTAATCGTACCGGAGACGGAAAAAATCCGCCACTTCTTTTTCCGGGACGTACCGGCCGATCTCCTGGAACAGGGCTTCCCGGTAAGCCGACAGGGCGGCGTCCAGCTCCTGGGCGTTCATGCCGGTCATATCCGGCCAGCCGGTCTCCGCCAGCTGCCGGGCCGCCTCCGAAGCGCTTCCGGCGCCCAGCATCCGCTCCAGCCGGTCCCGGGTGATCATGTTGGTCTCCCGGGCTTTGAGAAGGGACGACAAAAACAGGTAGTCCTTATCGGTGATATTCTTGTCAGACATGGTCTTCCTCCTTCCGGGGAGGGATCAGCGAAACAGGATGGCGGCCACTTCCGCATCCATTGTCCCCCGGACCTGGTCCAGCAGGGCGTCCAGCGTGCAGTTGACCTCCACGTCCCCCTGCCGGAGGACCAGCCCTCCGGAGATGGGCCGCGTGGCCTCCGACAGCGTCAGGCTCCCCGGGATCCCCCGGTCCGCCGCCGCCGCGTTGGCCTTCTCCACCACCTGCCGGCCCACCCGGGCCCGGTCGGTCTCGTTGAGGATCACTTCCTCCGTCCCGGTGGACGCCGCCTGGGCGGCCAGCCGGGCCAGGAACGCCCCATATTCCTCCAGGGGGAGGGCCAGGACCCGTTCCTTGGCTTGGGCGTAGGCGGCGGCAATCAGCTCCTGCTTGACTGCCAGCACGTCCTTTTTCGCCTCCAGCCGGGCGGTGCGGTCCATACGCTGGACCCGCTGCTCGGCCTCCTGGGTCCCTGCCCCGGTCAAGGATTCATACTCCTCCCGGGCCTTCTTTTCATACTCCGCCCCAATGGCCTGGACCCGGGCCTCGCCCTCCGCCTGGATGGCCTGGGCCTGGGCCTGGGCATCCGACAGGATGCGGGCGGTGATTTTCTCAATACCGTTCATGGCGTCCTCGGTCTTTCCGGATCAGGCGCCCAGGTTCAGGTTCATGAGCATCAGGAACGTGGCCAGCAGGGACAAAATGGCATAAAACTCCACCGTGATGCACAGGATGACGCCTTTCATCATCTCGCCGGGGCGCTTGGCCATCAGCTGGATGGCCGTGGCCGCCACCCGGCCCTGGGCCGGCGCGGACAGGCCGCCGCCCAGCGCCATGGGCAGGCAGGCCGCAAACACCCGCAGGCCGTCTACCACAGTCATGCTCAGGGGGTCAAAGCTGCCGCCGAACACGCCCATCCGCATCATGGCGAAAAACCACATTGCCAAACCATATAGGCCCTGGGTACCAGGGATAATCTGCAGGATCAAAATCCGGCCAAAGGCGCTGGGATTTTCACATAGAAGGCCGCTACCTGCCTCGCCGGCGATGCCGCAGCCCTTGGCGGAACCGGCGCAGCACATACCGCAGGCCAGGCCGCCGCCCAGAAATCCCAGTGCCAAGCCGCCGAAATCCGCAAAAAAGTTACCCATTTTCTTCAGTCCTCCTTAATATCCACATATTTCGTTTGTACGTTCAGCGGCCGGAAGGGCCGGCCTCCATCCCGGTACCACTTGCCGAAAAACTCCAAAAGCTGCAGCCGCATGGTGTGCACGAAGCAGCCGATCAGGTTCAGGGCAAAGTTCAGGATATGTCCAATACAGAATACCACAATAAAAAGGATCACGCCGCCCACGGTGCCGCCGCCTAACGCTCCCAGCTGGTTGAATACGCTGGCGATCACGCTGCCGGCCAGCATCAGGGCCATGAGCCGGGAGTAGGACAGCAGGTCTCCCAGGTACCCGGTGGCGCCGTTGTACACGGCGCTGAAAATACCCGTGATCCGGCCGAAACCCCGGCCGCCGAGGACCGCCCCCAGCACCATCATGGCCACGCCCACGTACAGCACCGCCGGCCCCTTGTCCAAAAATAGGAGGCCCAATCCCACCAGGATCACCCACCAGCTCAGGTCGTTGAGCACCGCGTCCACCCACTGGCCCTCCCGGATCTTCAGGTACATCCCGATCCCCACGCCCAGGGCCAGGTGGACGGCGCCCAGGCCAATGGAGATAATGAGCATATACAAGGGGTTGTTCCCCTCCAGCAGGTTCATTGGCAGGGTGATGACCACGTCCCCCAAGCGGATGGCCCCAAAGGTGGGAACCGGCGTCCACTCCTTGCCGAACATACTCCCCAGCACGCTTACCGCGTCGCCGAAGAAGCCGCCGGTGAGAAACCCCAGGATGAAGGTCGAAATCCCGCACTCCACCATCAGGCCCGCCATATCCTTCAAGCCGCCCCGGGGCCGCGCCTTCCGAAGGATCAGGGTCCCTGCCGCCAGCAGGATCAAGCCGTAGGCCATATCCGCGAACATAATGCCGAAAAACAGGGCGAAGAAGGGCGCTACGAAGGGGTTGGGATCCAGGCCGTTATAGGCCGGCAGGGAGTACATCCCTGTGACAACGCTGTACGGCCGGGTCAGGCGGTTGTTCCGCAGCTGGATAGGCACCTCTTCCGGGTGCTCCGGGTCCGGGTCCTCCGTCTCCCAGGCGCAGCAGAAGGGGTCCAGGGCCTGCCGGAGCTTTTCCTCCTCCGGCGCGGTGATCCACCCCTCCAGGTAAAAGACGTTTTCCGTATTCAGGAACCGCCGGCCGGCCTCTTCCCGGGCGATGCAGGTCTCCAGGGTGTCCGCCCCCAACTGAAGCGCCCGCCGGTGGACGGTCTCTTGTACAATGCGTTGGACGATCTGGCCCTTATCCTTCTCCAGGCCTTCCAGCCGGTCCATGATGGCCGAGATGTTCTCTTCGGGGGTACCCCGGTATCCGCTCAGGTTCACCGGGGAAAAGCCCAGGGGACGCAGGGCCTCCAAGGCGTCCTCCGTCCGGTCCCGGCTGGCAAACAGCAGCAGGAAGCTGCTCTCCCCCTCCTGGCTCACACATATCAGCTCGGCCTCTTCCACCGCCCCGGCCAGGGTCTTTTTCAAGTCCTCCAGCTCCAGGCGGCCGGGCATCGTTCCCAACGTCACGCTGCATCCCGGCGTCCCCGTGTATTCCAGCGGCATCTCCAGCCATTGCCACGGCTGCAGGGCGTCCAGCTCCGCCAGCTCCCGGCTCGCCCGGCTCGCCAAATCCCGCAGCTCCTCGTCCAGCTCCTGTAGGCGGCGGGCCACCTGAAAGTCCTCTTCCAGGGCTTTCTCATCCAGCAGCTCCTCCATCCCCACCTGGGGCAGAGGGGTCAAAAGCCCCCTCTTTTCGGGGATGAACCGGTCCAGGATCCGGATGGCGTTGAGCAGCAGGGCCTGATCCTTCCGCCGGCGGTTTACCTCCTCCTCGCCGGAGGGCTGCAGGGACCGGAGCAGCTCGTCCTCCGGAGAGGGCGCCGGCTCCGATATCTCCACGCAGTTCAGCAGCATCAGGCACCGCAGGATCTCGTCCCGCTGGGAGCGGACCGCCATGAGCCGCAGCTTTTTCATTGCCACAATGCTCATTTTATCCGTTCACGATCCTTTCCGCGATCTGCCGGGCCGCCTGGTCCAGCCGGCTCTCCCCCTGGGTCCGCAGCCGGTCCTTCTGGGCCTCCGTCTCCCGCAAAAGCGCCTGGGCGGCGGCCTGTATCCGTCCGTCCGCCTTCTCGTTGAGCGTCCGAAGTTCTTCTGCGGCTCTCTGCCGGGCGGCCTCCAGGGCTTTCCGGCCCTGGGCCTCCGCCTCGGCGGCGGCGCTTTTGGCCTTCTGCGCCGCGTCTGCTTTCAGCTGCCGGGCCTGGGCCTCCGCCGCCTCCACATCCGCAATCGCCTTCATAGACATCCAACCACCTCCCACTTAACCATAACCGAATTTATTGCCAGTGTAGAATTATACGACTTTTCTCAATCAAAAACAAGAGACAATGTTGATAAATTCCTAATTTCCCCGGATTTGGGTTGCTTTTTTCAGCCCGGAAAATCCGGGAGCCTGCGCGGCAGGGCTTCCCCTGCCGCCGGGCAGACGGTATATCTCTCTCCCCACCCGGCGGAGGCCGTCCCGCCGGTCCCCCGGCAAGAGAATGGGGGCTTGAAAAGAGCGGAAATACAGATTATAATGTTATAATCTGTAAGAATCCCGGCACGGCGGGAATTTTCCTTTGAAGGAGCTTATTCTTATGGCCGACGTGAATTACGGCAAACGTCTGAACGACCGGCGGGAAGGACGGGTTCTCCGGTCCCTGCCCCCCTTTTCCCGGCTGATCCCCTACATCATGCGCCAGCGCAGCGACGCCTGCGACACCTTCTCCGACGCGCTGGAGGTCAGCGGTATTGAGCAGTGGCTCCGGGACAAGCGGGGCGAGGGCTGGACGGGCCTGGGATTTCTGCACCTGATCGTGGCGGCCTATGTACGGACCGTCTCCATGCGCCCGGGGATCAACCGGTTTGTGGCCGGCCGGCGCATCCACGCCCGGAACGATATCCAGGTGGTGCTTACCGTCAAACGGGCCCAATCCGCAGATGCCTCCCGCACCACCATCAAGGTATCCTTCTCCCCCACCGACACGGTGTTTGACGTATACCGCCGGCTCAGCGACGCCGTGGACGAGGTGAAGGCCGACGTGACCATCAGCGAGCCGGAGCGGATCGCGGGGACGCTCTGCCGTATCCCCCGGGGGTTTTTGCGCCTTGTGATGTCCTTTTTGCGCATGCTGGATTACTTCGACTGGCTGCCCCGGTCCATGCTGGACGCCAGCCCTTTCCACGGCTCTCTGGGCGTGATGGACCTGGGATCTATGGGCATCCCTCCGGTTTCCCCCCATATTTACAACTTCGGCAACCTTCCGTGTTTTCTGGTTTTCGGCGCTAAACGCCGGGTGTATGAACCGGACCGCAGCGGCGTTATCCAGGAACGGCGCTACGTGGATTACCGGATCACCTGCGACGAGCGGATCGCCGACGCCTATTACTTTGCCAGCGCCTTGAAATGCCTGAAATATTTTATGAAAAACCCCCAGCTTCTGGAACTGCCCCCAGAAACCGTGGAGGACGACGTAAACTGACCCTCCGCCGGGATTTTTCCTGGATTTTTGCATTTCCGGGTTGCAATTTACCCTGGTATGCTGTCATAATGGGATTATGTCAATCCCAAGGAGGAACCCATGAAACGACTCAAGCAGGTTTTGTGTCTTTTTCTCTGTATTGCCATGCTGGCCGGGCTGTGTGCCTGCGGGACGCCTCAGGAGGAGGCCCCTTCTCTTTCGCCTGATACATCCCCGGCGGGGGATTCCCCATCCGTCCCCGCCTCGGGAGGGACCTACGCTGACGCGTATGTGGAATACTGGAGTTTCTGCGGAGCGATCTGGGATGAGGTAACCCGGCGGCTGGAGGCCCATAACGCCGCCCTGGCCCTGGACGATCCTCAGGAGTACTTTATGGATCCCACCTACCTTATGCTGGTCTACGCCCCCTTTAATACCGCCTGCCCCGCCGTGGGAGGCGCCATCACCGGAGACGACCTGGCCACGGCCCAGGAGGTAGTGCGCCTGTACTGGCCCGACGCCGTCCTCACCAGCCCCAGCCAGGGTGCTGTGCAGGCGGAGTACACCTTCACCGACAAAACCTCCGGTACGGAAGTACTCCGGCAGGGACTGTGCCTCTGGGAATTCGACGCTGCCTCCGGCTCCTTCCGGGTGACGGGCTACGCGGACGGGGAGCTGACGGAATTCACCGAGTTCATTCCCCAGGGGGAGGACAGCTATCTGCTGTACACCATGGGGGACAAGGCCCTGGTGACCTTTGAGGACGGAGTCATCACCCAGCTTTATCACGCCCACATGATCAACGAGCCGCCCCTGGGTTCCTTTGCCGGGGATGTGCGTCTGAACAGCCTGGAGGAGGATGATTTCTTCCCCGGCAAGGCGGCGGATCCCCAGTGGATCACACAGGATGAAAACGCCCAATACGTAATTACCATTCAGGACGGGGTCATGACCTACTCCGGCAAGATCCCCCAGGACATCCCGGGAGAGGATGGCCAGTCCCGGGTGGGGGTAACCTGGGTGCAGGGGGAATCTTTCTCCCTGAAAGGCTGAGCCCGGCACGAACTTTTCCCCGTGAAAAAACGTCTTTACCCATAGAGAGGACGGCAAAATTTAGCCCCGAAAATTACTTACACGGCTCCCGGTAGCCGTCAGGAGGGAACACTATGAAAAAGCGGCTTATTGCCCTGCTGCTGGCCGTCTGCACGTTAGCGGCGGTCACGGCGGGAACGGCTCCCTGCGCCGCCGCCGTAGAAACGGCCCCCACCGACACGGTGGTAGGGTATCTCACCCCGTATGTCCTGCAAGCGGGGGATACCATGATCGGCGTATGCGACGGGCTGGGGATCAACTTTTATCAAAATGCCGACTACATAGCCCGGATCAACAACATCAGCAGCTATTACTACATGCTGCCCGGCAAGACCCTCTGGCTCCCGGTGTCGTCGGTGGCCAGCGGCACGGCCCACTACACCCTGCTGTCCCACACGCTGGTGTTTGGGGAGACCTTATACGGCCTGTGCGGCAGCTACGGCATTGATTTCTATGCCAGCTATCAGCTGATGGCGGCTTTAAACAAGAACCTGAACTACCTCATCGCCGGGCAGACCGTACTCCTGCCGGTCTACGTATCTGGCTCGGCTACCACGCCCGGCGCCACGCCGGCCCCGGGGGCCACTGTTGCGCCTTCGGCCACTCCGGGCGCCGGAGCCACCGTCGCGCCCACCGTCGCGCCCACCGCCGCCCCGGGAGCCGGAGGCACCACCCCGGCGGGGGACACGGTGAGCTATTATCTGAAAAAGCACGTCCTCCAGGCGGGGGAGACCGTAATGGGGATCTGCGCGGACCTGGGCCTGAATTTCTACCAGGTTTCCGACCAGATTATGCGCATCAACAACATTGCCAGCTACAACTACCTGGTGGCCGGCCGGACCCTGTGGATCCCGGTAACCTCCTGTCCTACTTCCGGGGACTACTACAAAGTCATGGCCCACACGGTACGGGCGGGAGACGCGGTGTATAACCTGTGCTTAACCTACGGCATCGATTTCACCGCCAACTCCGTGTTTATCCAACGGCTGAACAACCGGAACAACCTGGCCACCTTCTATGTGGGCCAGACCCTGTATCTGCCGGTGTATGTTAAAGGGACTACTGTGACGGCTACACCCACGCCGGGCGGCGCCACTGCTACGCCCGCCCCCCCTCCCACGGCCGCCCCCACGCTGGCCCCCGGGACCACCGCCACCCCCACGCCCACCCCCGGTCCCACCCAGGAGCCTGGAGCCACCCCCGGTCCCACCCCGGCGGGGGATACGGTGAGCTATTATCTGAAAAAGCACGTCCTCCAGGCCGGCGAGACCATCTCGGGCATCTGCGCGGATCTGGGCCTGGATTTCTACAAGGTCTCCGACCAGATCATGAAGATCAACAACATTGCCAGCTACAACTACCTGGTGGCGGGCACAACTTTGTGGATCCCGGTGACCTCCTGCCCCACCTCCGGGGATTATTATAAGGTAGCCGCCCACACCATTGCGGCGGGAGACACGGTATACAATCTCTGCCAGACCTACGGCATCGATTACAACACCAACGCCGCCTTCATCCAGCGGCTGAACAACCGGAACGACCTGACCACCTTCTATGTGGGTCAGACCCTGTACCTGCCGGTATACGTAAAGGGCTGATCCCGCCCCCAGGCAAAAGGACTCCCCCGGCGTCCATTGGACGCCGGGGGAGTTTTTTATTGCCGGCTCCGGAGGCCGCCGTGTTTCCCCCAGGCCCCGCCGGGGCGTCACCGGTTCAGCCCCTTTTCCTCCACCGGGGGCTTGCCGTTTTCCCGGCCATCCAGGCGGAAGGCCCGGATCATCCAATCCCCCAGGGACGGGCTGACGGCATCCGCCCACACCAGCAGCCGGCACGCCCCAGCGGGCACCATGACCTCCTTTTTCCGGCCCGCCACAGCCCGGACAATCGCCTCCGCCACCCGCTGGGGGGATACCTTGGCCGTGACGGCCGGGCAGTCCACAAACTCGATCTGGGGGGTGTCCGTGCGGCTGGGGAACACGGTGACCACCCGCACCCCGGTCCCCCGGAGTTCCTGGCGAAGCACCTGCATAAACCCGTTCAGGGCAAATTTCGTGGCCACGTAGGCCGCGTCCGGGGGCACGCCTTTTTTTCCATCCATGGATACGGTAACAACCAATGTCCCCCGGCCCTGGCGGATGAAATGGGGCAAGACCGCATATGTACAGCGCAAGGTCCCGTAAAAATTCGTCTCGAACATATGCCGGATCTGTTCCATAGTCAGGTCCCGGGCAGGGCAGCGCAGGTAGATCCCCGCGTTGCAGTGAAAGATGTCCAGCCGGCCAAACCGCTCCAGGGCTCCTTCCACGGCAGCCTTGACAGCAGCCTCATCCGTGGTGTCCGCCACAAAGACCTCCGCCCGCACCCCCAGAGCCCGGGCCTCCTCCGCCACGGCCTCCAGCCGCTCCCGGTTCCGGGCGATCAGGGCCAGGTTGACCCCCTGCCCGGCCAGGGCCAAGGCGGTGGCCCGGCCGATGCCGCTGGACGCCCCGGTGACGGCGGCGTTCTGGCCCCGCAGCTGCTGCTTTTTCATGCTCGCCCCTCCTGTTCCGGCACTTTTCGCCGTTTTTTCCAGTATACCAGACCCAGGGCGGCGCCGCAACGCGGAAAAAAGCCGGGGCCGCCTTTAAAAAGCGGCCCCGGAGGTCACAGCTGGTAGGGGGGATGCCCTTCCTGCCAGCCTACCAGGGAATTGACAAAATCCTGCGTCTCTTCCATAGTCTTCAGGCCCCGTACCCGGTCCAAGACCTGCTTTTTCTGCTCCGGCGTCATGGCATCGAAGCGAATCAGGGCTTGCGCGTTGGCGGCCAGAGCCCGGCCGAAATGGGTGCTTACCCGGTCATCGGCCCCGAAATTTTTCATTTTCATCACCGGATCCAGTATTCCCCTTCCGGACCGGCTTATGCGTCACAGGCCCAGAACCGCCGAGGCGGTCTGGAAATAAAGGATCAGGGACAGGGCGTCCACAATGGTGGTAATAAACGGGCTGGCGCACACCGCCGGGTCCAACCCCGCTTTTTTGGCTAGGATGGGCAGAAGGCCGCCCACCAATTTTGCCACCAGCACCGTAGTCACCAGCGTCAGGCATACCACCAGCGCCACCGCCAGCCCCACCCGGTCCAGCAGCATCAGCTTGGCAAAATTCACCGCCGCCATGGTCCCGCCGCACAGCACCGCCACCCGGGTCTCCTTCCACATCACCCGGAAGGCGTCCCGGCAGGCCACCTCCCCCAGGGACAGCCCCCGGATCACGGTGACCGAGGACTGGCTTCCGGAGTTGCCGCCGGTGTCCATGAGCATGGGCACATAGGCCATCAGCGCCCCGCAGGCCGCCAGGGCCTGTTCAAACCGGGTGATAATCAGCCCCGTAAAGGTGGCGGAGATCATCAGGATCAGCAGCCAGGGTATCCGGCTGCGCCAGATCTGCCACACCGGCGTGCGCAGGTACGGCCGGTCGGTGGGGGTGATGGCGGCCATTTTGGCCATATCCTCCGTGGTCTCCTCCACCAGCACGTCCATGGCGTCGTCCACCGTAACGATGCCCACCAGGCGTTTTTCTCCGTCCACCACCGGAAGGGCCACAAAATTGTACCGGGCCAGCATATTGGCCGCCGTCTCCTGATCCTCCAGGGTCCCTACAGAAATCACCCGGGGCTCCATCAAAACGGATACCTGGGTGGTACCGTCGGACACAATCAGCATCCGGATGGATAGGATCCCCACCAGCACCCCCTGGGGGTCGGTGACATAGCAGGTGTTGATGGTCTCCCGGGTCAGGCCCGTCTCCCGGATGTGGCCGATGGCCTGTTCCACCGTCATGGAGGGCGTGAGGCGGACAAATTCCGTGGTCATAATGCTCCCAGCGGAATCCTCCGGATACTGCAGGATCTGATTGATCAGCTGGCGTTTTTCCGGCCCGGCGGCGGAGAGGATGCGCTCCACCACCGCCGGGGGCATCTCCTCTACCAAAGCGGCGGCGTCATCGGTGTACAGCTCCTCCATGATCTGCCGCAGCTCCCCGTCCGCCAGGCCGCGGAGCACCGCTTCCTGGGTCTCCGGCTCCATCTCCGCAAAGCAGTCCCCCGCCGTGTCCTTAGGCAGCAGCCGGAACAGGATCGGCAGGACCTCCGGTTCCAGCCGATCCAGCACCGCCGCCGCGTCCGCCGGGTTCATGGTTTTCAGCACATCCTTCACGCTGGCCCAGCGCCGGTTCTCCACCAGGGAAACCAAAGTCTTTTCAAACGTCATTTCGTCTTACCTCCTTTTTGTCTGCCCCGCCCGCCGGCAGGGCCATTTCCAGGAGCAAGACGTGAAAGGAATGGCCCGGAGGGCCTACCCTTCCCTCCACCGGGACGGCCCCGAAACAGCCCGCTTCCCTTTCCCGTCATTGCTTCTGTCTGAATCCATCCCGTTCACCGTCCTTTTGCATAAATCATCCGGCGCCCGCGCACATCCGGAGGATGGCGCGGGCGCCGGCGTCTGCCTGTTATGCCGCACCGTTCAAGCTTTAGCCTCGTGGGGCGGTGCAACTGCATTATGCGGCGCCTTGTGCTTCGACGCAGCCTGTTCAAACCCTCTCATGGTGTCTCCACCACTTCGCGGCAGCAGTCCATATCCCCACGGTAGCCTTGCCTACCGGATCTTTATATCTTCTTTACATAAACATCATAGCTCTCGCCGGCGTGTTTGTCAACCCCTCCCTTCCGGTCCGTCCTCCTCCTGGCACAGGTAGTCCAGGTAATCCGACTCGCTGGAAAACAGCATATACCGGCCGTTAACCCGGCCGTAATACCCGCCGGCCGTGTAATATCCCCGCAT
>CALWYY010000109.1 GCA_944385885.1 uncultured Oscillospiraceae bacterium
CCTTGTTCACCATGTCCATTTCCTTCTGGCAGTCCCCATAGGTGAAGTCCCGCTCCCGGCCGCCCACAATCGCCGGCTGATCCCGCAGGTCCGGCGGCACCGTCCAGTCTAAGGTGATGTTGGAAAACGGCGCCTGCGTCCCCCAGCGGCTGGGTGTGTTTACCCCGAATATGAAAGACTGGATGCACTGTTTAACTTCCTTCTGGCTCAGGTTGTCCACCCGTACAAAAGGCGCCAGATATGTGTCAAAGGACGAAAATGCCTGCGCCCCCGCCCACTCGTTCTGCATGATCCCCAGAAAGTTCACCATCTGGTTGCACAGAGTGGACAGATGGCTGGCTGGGGTGGAGTTGATCTTTCCCGGAATCCCCAGCCCCTGCTGGATCAGCTGTTTCAGACTCCAGCCCGCGCAGTAGCCGGTGAGCATGCTCAAATCGTGCAGATGCAGATCCCCGTTGCGGTGGGCGTCCGCAATCTCCTTGTCGTATACCTCGCTGAGCCAGTAGTTGGCCGTGATGGCCCCGGAGTTGGACAGGATCAGCCCCCCCACCGAGTAGGTCACCGTGCTGTTCTCCTTCACCCGCCAATCGTTAATCTTTAGGTAGTTGTCCACCGTCTTCTTGTAGTCCAGTACCGTCCCGCTTACATTCCGAAGGCTCTCGTGCTGCTTCCGGTACAGAATGTACGCCTTGGCCACATTCTCATACCCGCCACGGGACAAAACTGACTCCACGCTGTCCTGGATGTCCTCGATGGATACCAGCTCATCCCGGATCTTCTCCTGGAAATCCGCCGTCACCTTCAGCGCCAGAAAGTCGATTACGCTCTCCGTATAATTCGTGCCCGTTGCCTCAAATGCCTTCTTCATGGCATTGGCAATTTTTTCGATCTGAAACTCCACGACTCTCCCGTCGCGTTTGACAACCCGGTACATAGTTCTCCCTCGCAATTTTAAAATTTCCCCTTAAAACGGGTTTCCCCTTTTTTCGCGCATGGCCAATATATCACTCCCCCTTGTCCCTGTCAATACGGTTAATCAATATATAGTATTATTTTGTCGTTTTTTCTCTTTTTGCCACAAAATATAGTGTCCCACTCTGTGCACACGGCCCATTTACTCATCCACTCCCCGCAGTGCCGCCCGGGGGACATAGGGCCGCAGCCGGTCCAGCATGGCCTGCATCCGTTCCCGGGAACAGCCCTGCAGGCCCGGCTGGATCAGGTCCCCCGAATCCCGGAACGCCTGGAGATAGTACTTCTCTTCCCCCGCAAGCCAGCGCCCAATGGATACAAAGTCCTCCGGGTCGTGTAGCTGTTCCACCACCGTGGTACGGAACTCAAAGTCCACCCCGCCTTCCATCAGCAGCGCCGCGCTCTCCCGCACTGGGGATAGGTTGCACGCCTCCAGGCCCACGGCCGCCGCGTATTTCTCCGGGGCCCCCTTGATGTCCATGGCCACGTAGTCCACCAGCCCCTCCCGGAGCAGCGCCCGCAGCACCTCCGGCCGGGTACCGTTGGTGTCCAGTTTCACCGGGTACCCCAGCGCCTTCACCCGGCGCAGAAACGCCGGCAGGTCTTCCTGGAGCGTGGGTTCCCCTCCCGTGACGGCCACCCCGTCCAGCAGCCGCCGCCGTTTTTCTAAAAACCGAAGGATCTCCTCCTCCGGCAGTGCCGGCTGGCTCTCCGGCGCCAGCACCAGCGCCCCGTTGTGGCAAAACGGACACCGGTAGTTGCAGCGCCCGGTGAAAACCGTGCAGGCCGTCCGGCCGGGGTAGTCCAGCAGCGTCAGTTTCTGCAATCCGTGGATTTCCATACCTCGCTCCCTCTCTCTGTGGCACGGGGCTTACCATATCATGTATTTCGTAAAAATGCAATCCCCTATGGGTTGTGTTTTGCAGGTAAAAATTTCCATAATCCCGCGTTTGTTGACAAATGGCGCGGGAAAAAATAAACTGGGGTCAAAAAGGCCGGGAACAGGAGGGACAGGGATGAACGTATTTCTCACCGGCGAGGTCCAGGTAGGCAAATCCACCGCCATACGGCGGTTTTTGGCAGAGAGGCCGGAGCTGGTCCCGGGGGGCTTTGTGACGGTGAGCTTTCCTTCCCGGGAGCCGGGGGCCCGGTGGGACGTGTACATCCTCCCCGCCCGGTGGTCGGAGAGGGACGTGATCCCCGGACGCCGGGTGGGCCTGCGGGGCGGTGCCGGGACGGTCTTCCCGGCCGCCTTTGATAAGGAGGGGGTGGGTCTG
Organism: uncultured Oscillospiraceae bacterium; assembly: GCA_944385885.1. Lineage (GTDB taxonomy): Bacteria > Bacillota > Clostridia > Oscillospirales > Oscillospiraceae > Apopatocola. The sequence continues at coordinate 2,250 of CALWYY010000109.1, forward strand.
TTGGCTCCTCCGGCGGGCTGCCGTCTGCTCCTCATGGATGAGCTGGGCCGGATGGAACGCACCGCCCAGGTGTTCTGCCGGGCGGTACTGGCGGCTTTGGATGGGCCAGTCCCCATTTTGGGCGTAGTCAAGCCGGAATCCAACCCCCTGCTGGACGCGGTCCGGGCCCATCCCCGGACGGTCCTTCTGCCGGTGACGGCGGAGAACCGGGACGGGATTCCCGGGCAGATCGCCCGGCACCTGGGGCCTCTGTGACGTTCCGGCGCGGGCAAAGAGCGCGGGACCCGGTATGCCGGGTCCCGCGCTCTTTGATTGCAGCGGCTCAGAGATGGGTCCGTGCTCCGGACGGGCCCGCGCCCCCCGGCAGCCGCCGGGACGCCCTTCCGTCCCGCTTGCTTGTTTAATAGAACGTGGCCACTTCCTGTTCCGGCACGGAGGCCGGCTTTATGCTCTGCACCCGGAGCACCGGGCCCTGGCCGTCGTATACCCGGGGCAGGGACTCCAGCCCCACCTGGGCCGTAACGGTGTACCAGGCCAAGTTTTTAAGCGTTCCCGCGTCCTTCCACTCCGCCGCCAGGGGCAGAAAGCGAATGTCGTTGACACAGCAGGTCATCACGTCCCGGCCCAGGAAAAAGTATCCCGGTTTCAGGCTCCGGCTCCGGATCACCGCCCGTCCTTTCAGGGCCACGGTCTTCCCCCGGTATTTCTCCGGCTCCTCCATGATGTCCTGGAAGAAAATGGCGTAATCCGCGTCCTGGATCTCCGCCACCGGCGCGTCCAGGTCGTAGGGTAGGGGAAGCTGTATCTCGTCGTAGCTGATCTTCCCGTCCGGCGTCTCGAAGGCGATGTCGCACCGCCGGTTCACCGCCCGGATGATCTTATGGGCCTGCATCTTCAGGTCCTCGTCCCCGGCAGGAAAGCGGTTGAGTACCGCCAGCTCGCAGCTTTGCATCTTGTCCACCATGAGCTGGCGCATGTTGTTGTTGTAGTTCAAAAACGTCCGGGCGTCGATGAACAGGAATTCCTGTGCCACCGCCCAGTCCCGGGGCAGGTGGCTGTACAGGCTGTCCAGCATCCACATGCCGTTGTATTCCACCATCACGTACTGGGCGCCGCAGGCCCGGCGCAGGGACTCCAGCCGCTCCTCCGTCAGCTCCGACTCCTTCTCCACAGCGCGGATGTATACGTTGGGGGCGGCAAATTCCGTGGGATCGTACTCCTCCAGCCCCTCCTCGCACACCAGCAGCAGGATGGGTTCGCCGTTGTTGAACGTCTTGTCCCCCAGGGTCTCCTGGGCAAACCGGGTCTTGCCCGATTCCAAAAAGCCCGTAAACAAATAGACGGGGATTTGCTTGGCCATGCCCGCGCCTCCTTTACCGGAAGAGCGCCGCCACCGCGTCCCGGTTCAGATGCGCCCCGATGACGCACAGGCGGCCCGTTACGCCGGCCGGCCCCCGGCGGATGTCGATCTCCCCCGGCGTGTAGTCGAAATGGTACCAGGGCCCCTCTTGGGCGTCTACAATGCCCTTGGCCCGGAGCACCGTGCCAAAGGCCTCCTCCTGGCCCAGTTTCTCCAGGATCTCCCGTAGCTGGCTGCCGGTGAATTTCCGGGCTGTCTCCACGCCCCAGGATACAAATACCTCGTCGGCGTCGTGCCCGTGGTGATGATGGTGATGGCCGCACCCTTCATGCTCGTGGTGATGCTCACAGCCGCACTCCTCATGCTCATGCTCGTGCTCATGTTCATGCTCATGTTCATGCTCGTGCCCATGCTCGTGCTCATGTTCGTGGTGGTGCTCATGTTCATGCTCATGGTGATGCTCATGATGATGTTCACAGCCGCACTCCGGCTCCTCTTCCTCCCGGCAGAGGGCGTCCAGGGCGGCCTGAAGGGTATCCCTGCGCTCCAGCGCCGCCAGGATCTGGCCGCCGGACAGATCCTCCCAGGGGGTGGTGATCAGGGCCGCCCCGGGGTTTTTCTCCCGCAGCAACGCCACGCACTGTTCCACCTTCTCCCGGGCCAGGCCGCCGGTGCGGGAGAGAATGATGCAGCCGGCGGATTCTACCTGGTCGTTAAAGAACTCCCCGAAGTTCTTCATATACATCCGGCACCGGAGGGCGTCCACCACCACGCCCAGGGCATTGATCTCCAGCAGCCCTCCCGGGACCGCCCGGACCGCCGCCGCCACGTCCGACAGCTTCCCTACCCCGGACGGCTCAATCAGAATCCGGTCCGGGTGGAACCGCTCCGCTACCTCCGCCAGAGCCGCCCGGAAGTCCCCTGTCAGGGAGCAGCAGATGCACCCGGAGTTCATCTCCGTGACTTGGATGCCCGCCTCCTGCAGAAACCCTCCGTCAATGCCGATCTCCCCGAATTCGTTCTCGATCAGCACCAGCTTCTCCCCGTCGTACGCTTCCCGGATGAGCTTCTTAATAAGCGTGGTCTTGCCCGCCCCCAGAAACCCGGAAAAAATGTCTACTTTAATCACAAAAGCATCCCCTTTGCTGTTATATTCCAATTTTTTATTATATCACCCCCGTCAAGAGCCGGGCGGAGAAAACTGCCATGCCCCATTGAAGCCGGAGGGAATGTGTGGTATACTGGCGAAACTGCTTTTTGTGAGGTTTGGGCCGGTGAAAGACAAGAGCGCCAACCGTGTGCTGCCCCTGCTTCTTCGGGGCAGCCGGAGATATTTTGTCCTGTGCATTCTGTCGGGTCTGCTTCTGACGGGGTGCGACCTTCTTATACCCCAGATTATCCGGGTGGCCGTGGACTCGGTCATCGGCGACGCCCCGCCGAAGCTGCCGGAGGCGGCGCTGGCCTGGCTGGAGCGGCTGGGCGGCGTGGAAATGCTCCGGGCCCATATGTGGGCTATTGCCGTGCTCATCGCCGGCATCCAGCTCTTCAGCGCCCTGTTCCGGTACCTGTCCAACCTCTTCAGCGCCAAGGCCGGGGAGACTCTGGTAAAAACCACCCGGGACCTGCTGTACCGCCACATCCAGCACCTGCCCTGGAAATGGCATATGGAAAATCCCACCGGGGACATCATCCAGCGCTGCACCTCCGACGTGGAGCGGATTAAGGTCTTTTTCCAGGAGCAGTTTGTCTCGGTGTTCCGCATCGTGGTGCTGGTGGTCCTGTCCCTGACGTGCATGGTGGCTATGAACTGGCAGCTTGCCCTGGTGGCTCTGATTATGTTCCCCATCATCGTGCTCTACTCCGTACTGTTTCACAACCGTATTCGGAACCGTTTTACCCTCTGTGACGAGAACGAGGGGATTCTGTCCACCATAGCCCAGGAAAACCTCACCGGCGTGCGGGTGGTGCGCGCCTTCGGGCGGGAGGCCTACGAGCGGGACCGGTTCGAGGCCCAAAACCGGGTCTACACGGAGAGCTGGGTGGATCTGTGCCACACCTTGGCAGATTTCTGGGCCGTGGGCGACCTGTCCAGCTGCCTGCAGGTGATGCTGGTGGTTATCCTGGGAAGCGTGCTGTGTGTCCGGGGCCAGATGAGCGCCGGGGAGTTTATTTCCTTTGCCTTCTACAACGCCATGCTCATCGGGCCGGTACGCCGGCTGGGCCGGATCATCTCCGAAATGAGCAAGGCAGGCGTTTCCATCAGCCGCATCGCCCAGATCCTTCAGGCCCCGGCGGAAACCGATCCCCCCGGGGCTCTGCCCGGGCCCATGAACGGGGATATCGTATTTGAAAACGTGTCGTTCCGTTATGGGGACGGCCCTATCGTCCTGGACGGCGTGTCTTTTACCGTTTCCGGGGGAAGCACCTTCGGCGTCCTGGGCGGCACCGGCTCCGGCAAAAGCAGTCTGCTGCTGCTTTTGTGCCGCCTCTATGTCCCCACGGAGGGCCGTGTCACCGTGGGAGGGCAGGACATCGCCTCCATGCCAGCCCAGTGGGTGCGCCGGAACGTGGGTATCGTGCTCCAGGAACCCTTCCTGTTCTCCCGGTCCGTCCGGGAGAATATCGGCATCTGCGGCGCCGGGGAGGAGGAGATCCTTCACGCCGCCGCCACCGCCTGTATCCACGGGGATGTGACCCGTTTTGCCCAGGGCTACGACACCCTGGTGGGGGAACGGGGCGTCACCCTCTCCGGCGGGCAGAAGCAGCGGGTGGCCATCGCCCGGATGCTTACCGGCCAGGCCCCTATCATGGTGTTTGACGACTCCCTGTCCGCCGTGGACACGGAGACCGACGAGAAGATCCGCGCCGCCCTGGCCCGGGAGCTGAAGGGAACCACCACCATATTGGTGTCCCACCGGATATCTACCCTTCTGGACTGCGACCGGGTGCTGGTGCTGGACCGGGGCCGGGTGGCCCAGCTGGGCTCCCCCCGGGAGCTGCTGGCCCGGGAGGGGATCTTCCGGCGGATCTACAATATGCAAATGTCCCTGGGAGAGGAGGAACCGGTATGAACCCGTCGGAAGAAAATACGCCCGTCTCCCTCCCTTGGTTCGGCATCCCCCGGCTCATGCCCTACCTGCGCCCGTACCGGAAGCTGCTGCTGGGTATGGTGATCATGGGGCTTTACGGCAGCGCCATGGATGCGGTCATCCCCCTGTTCCAGCAATACGCCATCAACCATTTCGTGGGCGGCTCCACCCTCACCGGCCTGGGCCTGTTCATAGGGCTGTACGCCCTGGTGGTGATCACCCAGGTGATCTCCAACTACATCTCCGCCTTCGGCGCGTGCAAGGCGGAGCTGTACATCGGTCGGGACCTGAAGCGGGCCAGCTTCAATCATCTGCAGACCCTGTCTTTCTCTTATTTTAACCGCAACAGCGTGGGCTATGTCCACGCCCGGGTCATGTCCGACACGGACCGGATCGCCTCCACCCTGGCCTGGGGCCTTATGGAGGGGGTGTGGTACATCGCGTACCTTTTGGGCGCGGTGGTGCTGATGCTGGTCCTGGATTGGCGCCTGGCCCTGTGGATCCTGGGGCTGGTGCCGGTGATGGCCCTGGCCTCCGCCTATTTCCAGAAAAAGCTGGTGTTTTACCACCGGCGGGTCCGGGAGCAGAACTCGCGGATCACCGCCGCCTTCAACGAGGGCATCACCGGGGCCAAAACCACCAAAACCCTGGTCATCGAGGATCGGGTGGAGGGGGAATTTGAGGCCCTCACCGGCACCATGCGCAAGCTCAGCGTCCGGGCCATGCATTTCCGGAGCCTGTTCATGTCCACCACCGCCTTTGCCGCCTCCCTGGCCCTGGCCCTGGTGCTGTGGCAGGGCGGCCTGCTCTCGGCCCGGGGGCTGATGCTGGTGGGTACCCTGTCGGTGTTCATGAACTACGCCCAGGGGATGATGGAACCCATCCAGTGGCTTGTGCAGGTGTTTTCCTCCCTGATCAACGTCCAGGTAAACGTGGAACGCTTTTCCCGCCTGATGGATACCCGCTCCGATGTGGAAGACTCCCCGGAGGTGGTGGAGAAGTACGGGGATGTGTTCCACCCCAAAACGGAAAATTGGGAGCCCCTTTACGGGGATGTGGAATTCCGGGACGTGACTTTCCGCTACCCGGACGGAGAGGAGAATATCCTGGAGCATTTCAACCTGAAGGTTCCTCAGGGTTCCAACGTGGCCATTGTGGGGGAGACGGGAGCTGGCAAATCCACCCTGGTGAATCTGGTGTGCCGCTTTTTCGAACCCACCGAGGGAAGCGTCCTCATTGACGGCCGGGATGCACGGGAACGCAGCCAGCTCTGGCTCCACTCCAACATCGGTTATGTGCTCCAGACGCCCCATCTGTTCTCCGGCACGGTGCTGGAAAATCTGCGCTACGGCCGGCCTGATGCCACCATGGAGCAGATTGAAGCGGCCGTGCGGGCCGTGTCCGCCCAGGAGGTCATCCAGCGCCTGCCGGACGGCTACAACAGCCGGATCGACGAGGGGGGCGGGAGCCTCTCCACCGGGGAGAAGCAGCTGCTTTCCTTCGCCCGGGCCCTGCTGGCCGACCCGCGGATCTTTGTGCTGGACGAAGCCACCTCCTCCGTGGACACCGTTACCGAGCGGCTGATCCAGGATGCCATCGAAAAGGTAATGAAGGGCCGCACGTCCTTTGTCATCGCCCACCGGCTGTCCACCATCCGCCGGGCGGACATGATCCTGGTGGTCCAGAACGGCCGGATTATGGAACGGGGCACGCACCGGGAGCTTATGGCCGCCGGGGGCATATACCGGAACCTGTACACCCGTCAGTACCGGGAAGAGCAGCTGCGCTCCAGCCTGGAGACCCTGGCATAGGGTCCCCAGCCTCCGGAGCTCCGCATCCGGACGGGCCGGTTCCATCGCCTTCGCCCCCATTGTCCCGCCCTCCCGCCAGGAGGGCGGGTTTTTGCCGGAGGGCGGGAAAGCTGGCCGGCGCTTGCCAGAACGTGCGCGGGGACCGTGGGCGGGCAAAACGCCGCGCGGACAAAGCGGCCGGCGGCCTCCTCGCGGGAACCCCAAGAGGCCGGAAACGGAAAAGGCCGGGCGGAGCTTCCGCCCGGCCGGCGTCCCCGGCGGAACTCGCCGGGGACGCCTTTTTACGCTGCCCCGTGGGGCGTCACGTTCTCCATAATGTCCCCGGCGGTGTCCTCCCCCACGGTGGAACGCACCAGGCCAAAGCGCCGGCAGTCGTAGCGGGGGAATTCCTGGCTTTCCTTCTGGGGCCGATGGGCATACTGGAGCTGGCTCTGGTGATACATCATGGCCTCCCAGGCCACCTCAAAGGCCGTCTTCCCCCCAAAGGCAGCCAAAGGCCGGTCCACGTCCAGCACAAGGGGGCTCTCCTCCGCCATGTGCAGGTACAGCTTCGGGGTATCCCACACGCCGTACAGCTCCGCTGTGGCCGGGTCGTAGGACGGGTCCGCCGCCAAAAGCACCGCCTGTTCCATCGCCAGGGCGCTCAGCCGGTGGGCCCCGTGGCCGTATTCCCCTTGCCGGTCGTGGGTCACCACCACCTGGGGCCGGAACCGGCGCAGGAGCTCCGTCTGGTACTGGATCACCGCCTCCTCCCCAAAGCTGGCCACCGCCTCCTCCAGGCTCAGGACATAGTGGTCCGGAAACGGCCCGATCACCGGATAGTGCCGCACGCCCATGCACCACAGGGCGTCCAGCAGCTCATGGGGCCGGGGCGGCCATCCGTAATGCTGCACCAGATAGCACACCTGCACCGCCAGGCCCTGGTCCACGCAGTCGGCGATCAGCGCTCCAAAGAAAATCACGTCGTCGTCGGCATGGCTGGAGAACACCAGCACATCCGCCGTCTCCCACGCGGGCTGCCACACCTGCAGATCCTCCGGCAAAGCCCCCTCTCCAAAGACCCGGAGGGTACACAGCTGGCCGCTGCCGGAAAAGACGATGTCAAAGGACGTCACTCCCTGGCCGAATTCCAGAAACTCGTGGAGAAACTCGTTCTCTCCCCCCGCCAGGCTCCCATCCTCCCAGCACACGGTATAGGGTTCCGGAGGCGCGTTCCACTCCAAATACACCGAATACGCCGGTTCCGGGACCTCCACGTGGAGCACCGCTCCCCCGGTATAGCTTCCGTATGTCAGCCGGTCCCCGTCCAGCAGACGGTTTACGGCGCTGCCGTCCCCGGCGGTCACGGCCATCTCCCCGGTCAGCTCCCGGGCCGCGGGCTCCGGCGTGGGTTCCGGCGTGGCCGTGGGCTCCGGCGTGGGTTCCGGCGTGGCCGTGGGCGTGGGGGCGGCTGTGGGCGTTGGCGTGGGGGCGGCTGTGGGCGTTGGCGTGGCCATAAGCTCTTCGCCCGCTTCTTTCGGCCCGCAGGCGCCCAGCGCCGCCGTCAACAGCAGCGCAATGAAAAGTATCCCTAAAAATTTTTTCATAACTTTCTCCCTGCTCCGTTCCCGTTGGCCGGGAAATCGTGTATAATGGACAGGCTTTCCTCGCGGAGGATCCCGGCGGACAGGATGCCCCCGGCATGGCGGTTTCCGCCTCCGGCCGGGCGATGCCCTTATACCATACCGTTTTCTCCGGCGCTCTTCAAGTGCTTTTTGCACTTTTCTCCCGCAGCCCGTCCCGGCCGGCGCCGGAACAGGCGGGACGGTTTCGGCCTCGCCCTTTTCCGGCGGCCCCGCCCGCGGGTTGACGCCGCTTCGGTTTTTACGGAAAGGACGAGACCCCTTTGAACCAAGCCAACGATACCAATGGAAAAAAAGTCTTCCCCAAACGGTGGCTGTGGCTTTTGCTGGCGGCAGCCGTGTGCGCGGCCGCTCTGTGGGCCTGTACATCCCTGGTGGCCTCCGGCGGCCGCCTTTACTGGAAAGGCCGGCAGGAGCTGGATCTCCGGGAAGAGGATATCTCCGTGGAGGAGTACCTGGAACTGTCCCAGGCGCTTCCGGACTGCCGCATCCGCTGGAGCATCCCCATCGGGGAGGGAAGATACGACTCCGACGCCCGCTCCATCACCGTGACGGATTTCACCCCGGAGGAGGCCCCTCTCTTTCTCTTTTTCCAACGGCTGGAGTCGGTGGACGCCTCCAGCTGCACCTGCTACGGCGCCCTTTTGGAGGCCCAGGAGCTGCTGGAGGACTGCCGGTTTACCTGGTCGCTGCCGCTGGGAGAGATGGATTATTCCTGGGATGCCCTGTACGTGCGGGTGTCCCTGGACGAGATAGGAATTGCGGAGCTGGCGGAGCTTCTGGCCTACATGCCCCGGCTGCGGGTGGTGCGCCTGGCGGATGGATTCCCCACGCAGCCGGAGCTGGAGCAGCTGCAGCAGGCCCTGCCGGAGCTGACCTTCTTCTGGTCGGTGGAATTGCTGGGCGAGACCTATGA
>CALWYY010000110.1 GCA_944385885.1 uncultured Oscillospiraceae bacterium
CCGCCGGTGAATTTGTATACCCCCTGCACCGGCATCCGCAGGGGCCGCCGCTCCGGCGGCGGCACGGGGTGGAAATCGTCCATCTGCTCCAGTGCCGTTTTCCCCGTGTACCAGCCCATGCGCCGGGAGGGGACGGCGATGTTGTCTCCCTCCATGCCGCTGACGGGGATGAAGGCCGCCGGAGCAATGCCGATCTTCTTCAGAAAGCCCAGAAACTCCCCGCAGACGTTTTCGTACACCTCCTGGCTGTACCCCACCAGGTCCATCTTGTTTACCAGTACCGCCACCTGGCGGATCCCCAGCATGGACAGAAAATACCCGTGCCGCCGGGTGTTTTCCTCCACGCCCCGGGAGGCGTCGATGACCATCAGGGCCGCCTCCGCCCGGGAGGCGCCGGTGACCATGTTCTTGAGAAACTCGATGTGCCCGGGGGCGTCGATGATGATGTAGGGCCGTTTCCGGGAGTGGAAAAAGCACCGGGCCGTGTCAATGGTTATGCCCTGATCCTGCTCGTTGTGCAGCGCGTCCAGCAAAAAGGCGTATTCAAAGGGCTTGGAATTCCGGCGGCAGTTCTCCCGCACGGCCTCCAGCTTCCCCTCCGGCAGCCCGCCCGCGTCCGCCAAAAGCCGCCCGATGACCGTGGATTTGCCGTGGTCCACGTGGCCCACGGTTACAATATTCAGAACGTCATCCTGCATGGTATGGGCCATGGCTTACATGTATCCTCCTCTTCGCAGGGTCTCCAGCCCGCCGCCGTCCTCCGCGTCCTGAGCCCGGCCGCTGCGCTCGGCGATGTTGGACAGGGCGCCGGTGCGCAGCTCCTGGATGATCTCCTCCGGGTTCCGGCTCCGGGAACAGATGGGGTTGGTGCAGGGGGCGCAGCCCAGGGAGCGGTACCGGGTGCCGTCCCCGTGATTGTAGTACAGGGAGACCGTGGGGATGTTCTCCCGCTGGATGTACTCCCATACGTTCAGCTCCGTCCAGTCCAGCAGAGGGTGGATGCGCACGTGGGTGCCCGGGGCGAAATCGGTCTTGAACTGGTTCCAGAACTCCGGGGGCTGGTCGTCCAGATCCCAGTCGTTGTGCTTGTCCCGGGGGGAGAAATACCGCTCCTTGCTCCGGGACCCCTCCTCGTCCGCCCGGGCGCCCACGATCACGCCCGTGTAGGCCTGGGTGTTGGTGTCCCGCTCGTACTGGCCGGTCTGCAGGTTCAGCCGGTACCGGGGCCAGGTGCCGTCCAGCGTGTGGGTGAGGGCCTCGGTCTTCAGCCTCCGGCAGCACTCCACCCGGGAAAGTTTCCCCTCCGGGAACGTCTCCCCCGACTCTAAGGCCTGGCGGTTTTCCCCGTAGACCATGTACAGGCCGTATTCCATGGCCAGCCGGTCCCGGTAGGCGATCATCTCCGGGATCTTGTAGTGGGTGTCGATGTGCACCAGGGGGAAGGGCACGTGGCCGTACAAGGCCTTCCGCGCCAGCCACAGCAGGACGGTGGAGTCCTTGCCGATGCTCCAGAGCATGCAGAGGTTGGAGAAAGCGGCGTAGGCCTCTCGGAGCAGATGGACGCTCTTGCTCTCCAGCTTGTCCAGATGATCCATTACGTTCTCTCCTCCTCCCGCCGGGGATATCCGTACCGCTCAAAATAAAACCCCAGGTTTTCATTGACCTTTCGGATCAGCCGGGGAGAGTAGTCAAAGCGGTTTTTCACATAGTCCTTCTGCCCGGCGGCGTAGGCCTGGAACCGGCCCCGGGCCGCCTCAAAGCCGTCCAGCTCCAGCTTCCGGTAGATCCCTTCCAGACAGCCCACCGGATCCTTAACAAAATCTGTATAGGCTATATCAGCCAGACGGTTTTCCGGGATGGCCCCCATGAGGGAAAACAGCTGCCGGTACATGCGCTCAAAAATGTAGATTATGGTATCTTCTATCAATTCCCCTATGTCACCATCCGGCAGGGGAGACAGGCGAAGCTGATCCATTTGTTTTTGAAACATATGGACGGTGGAGCGGATGGTGTCGTAGGGATCCCGGTGGATGTTGATAAACCGGGCGTCCGGGTACATGCCCATGAGCTCCTTCATGTGGGCGGTGTTATCCGGGCTTTTCAGGAGAAGCTGCTTCCCCCCGCAGATGTAGGTGAGCTTCCGCAGGAGAAAATCGTATGTGCGCTCCCAGGCCACCCGCTCCTCCCGGGGCAGGTCTTCCACAAAGGCGCCGGCGATGTACCGCCGGTATTCCTGAGGAAAGGCGATCATATGGATAATGGACTGGTCGGACACGGTCAGAAGGGCAAAGGTCTCCTCCATGGGTAAGTCCAGACCGTAGTGCATATTGTCCATGGGGCGGGCATCTTTCAGACCCCGGCGCACGGTGGATTTCACCGCCCGACCCATCAGCAGACAGATGGGCATGGTGGTGGTGCTTACCGGGTCAGCCCAGCCAAATTGCGGATCCCGGGACATAATGTTTTGCAGATAGGTTGTACCGCTGCGCCAGTGGCCGATGATAAACACCGGGTCCTGGGCCAGGGGGGTGGACCGGATGCGCCGGTTGAAAATGGCGCTCTCCGCCAGGGCCAGGGGCGCCGTGGCCAGGGCCGTGGCGGTGATCAGCAGGGCCTGGGGTATACTCTCTCGCCGGATGGCAAAACGGTTCTGCCGCAGCAGACGCAGCCAGTTGTCCAGCCGGCAGCCCATGAGATAATGGCCGGGATTAAGAGCTTTCATGCAACCTCCTGCCCCGGGATCCGTCCCGGGCCTTCTGTCTTTGTGGCCGGGTACCGCCCGGCGGGAGATAACGGGTTCTATATTAGCACACGATTGTGAACTGTGCGTGAAAACCGGGCGGAAAACCCGCCCGGCGTCTATGTGGGAAGAAGCACAGTAAAGCGGGACCCCTCCCCCGCGCGGCTCTCGCCGGTAATGGTCCCTCCGTGCA
>CALWYY010000111.1 GCA_944385885.1 uncultured Oscillospiraceae bacterium
TGTACGAATACCTGTCCATTTTCGGAGGCAGCGAATCGGAGAAGCTGGATTACTGCGCCTCCTTCATTGTAGCGGGCATGTGCGCGCTGGTGAAGGCATGGATTGAAAACGGCATGCGGGAAACGCCGGAGGAGATGGCCCAGCTGGGCGGCCAGTTTGTGATGCACGGCGTACGGATGCTCCAATGCCCGGCGGGATGAAACGGGCGGCGGCCGCGGCTCTGGGGGCGCTGCTTCTGGTTCTGAGCGCCTGCGGAGAAAGCGCGGACCCCTCTGCCGTCCCGGAATCCTCCGCGCCGGCCTCCGGGACGGCCGCTCCGGAGGCGGCGGCGACGCCCTCTCCCACGGAAGCGCCGGGGGCCGGGCGGCTGCGGGTGCACATGACCCAGCAGACCGGGGACGGCGCCTTCCGGGCGGCGGTGCCGGTGCTGTCCATCACCGGCCGGCCGGAGGCGGAGAGCGCCGTCAACCAAGCTCTGGCCTCCCAGGCTGGACAGGAGGTTTCCGTGCTGGAGGCTTTGGCCGCCCAGGAGGGCTGCCAGGAGGGGGTCAGCCTCTGCCGGGTGGAACGGGGGGACAACCGGGTGCTGTCTCTGGTGTTCTGCCGGGCTCTGTACCGGGATGGCGTCTGCCAGGCCCGCCAGTGGACGGCCTCGGTGTTTGACACCCTCGCCGGCCAGCCCGTCTCCTTCTCCGCCCTGGCCCGGGAGGGGGAGGATCTGGAGGCTCTGTGCCTTGCCTATTTGGCGGAGGTAGCGCCGGAGGAGGATCTATCCGCCGGCATACAGGCCGGCAGCTGGTATCTGTCCGGGGAGGGGCTGACCGTCCTGCTTCCCGTCCGGGAGGGGGACACGGCGGCCCGGACTCTCTGCATTCCCTATGGGGTGCTGGCCAAAACCCTTCGGGACGACTGGATGCCGCCGGAGCAGGAGACTGTCTCCGGAGGGCTTACGGCGTCCTATTCCACCCAGACGGACACCGCCGGGCTGACCATGCTGGACGAACTCACCCTGCCGGGCGGGCTGGAGAGCGTGATTCTCCAGGCCCAGGGCACCGTACGGAACCTGCGGGCCTGCTGGGTGGAGCCGGAGGACGACGGCGGCTTTGCCGAGACAGAGGAGCTCTGGTACTGCAGCCGGCTGGAAAACAACGAGGCGGTGCGCTTTAACGTCACCGTGCCGGAGGGGGTCCCCAACCTGAAATTCGCCTGGATCACGGACCAGGGGCTTTTTGAAGCCCTGCTGTCCTGGAACGGCCAGACGGGGAACGCGGAGCTTCTGTACCTCACCGGCTCGGCTGTGGACGGCGTCCAGGAGGAACAGCCCAACGACGGTCCCTATTCCTTCATCACGGTGGACGCGCTGCTGGGGTACTGGACCAACGAGGCGCCCGGCCGGCGGGCCCAGGCCCTGTCCCTAAACCGGGGGATCTGCTACGTATGGCATGGGGAACGGCAGCTGGAGGGCTCCGGCTTTGCCTGGGAGCTCGTCTACCGGGACGAGGAGGGCCAGTGCCCTCTGATCGTAATCCATACCGGCGGGGCGGAGGGGGACCTTCTCTATCCCGTGGACCGGCTGGACGAGACCACCTTCCACTGCTCCGACACCGGGCAGGTCTTCACCCGCCCGGAGGCCGTGGGGTGAATTATGCGGTATGAAAAAGTGCTGGCCGGGACGTTTTTGTCCCGGCCCAACCGTTTTATCGCTCTGGTGGATCTGGAGGTCCGCCGGGAGACGGTTCACGTGAAGAACACAGGCCGCTGCCGGGAGCTGCTGGTCCCCGGGGCGCGGGTGTACCTTTCCCGGCAGGATGCTCCCGGCCGGAAAACGAAATACGACCTGATCGCCGTAGAAAAGGGCGGGCTGCTGATCAACATGGACAGCCAGGCTCCCAACGCCGTGGCCGGGGAACTCCTTCCCCGGCTGTTTCCCGGCGCCAGGCTGTTTCCTGAACGGCCCTACGGCAGTTCCCGGTTCGACTACTACCTGGAAACCGGGTCCCTGCGGGGATTTGTAGAGGTGAAGGGCGTCACCCTGGAACGGGATGGGCTGGCGCTGTTCCCTGATGCTCCCACAATCCGGGGGACGCGGCATCTGCAGGAGCTGCAGCGCGCCCGGGAAGAGGGATACGCGGCGTACATTTTGTTTCTCATCCAGATGCGGGGGCCCCGGGCTTTCACCCCCAACGACGCCACCGATCCAGCTTTCGGCCGGGCCCTCCGCCAGGCGGCGGGCGCCGGGGTGGGGGTGTTGTGCCGGGACTGTCTGGTAACCCCGGATACCATCGTCCCCGGAGATCCCGTACCGGTTTTTCTGGACGTCCCGTGAACCCCCGCCCTTTTAGGGGCCTTGGCCCCCCGCCGCGGCTGGCCGGCTGGAGGCAAAACGAGAGCGGCGCGATCCCAAAGGATCGCGCCGCTCTCGTCCCGTCTCCGGAGACGGGGTCAGGCAGGGTACTGTCCGGGATGCAGCAGGATGACCAGGGTCTGACCCGTCATCTCCCCGGTGCCGCCGGAGATGGGAACGCTCTTCCACTGCCCGTCCTGGCGGTAGCGCACCTCCCCGTCCCGCAGGGCCGCCAGCATGGGCGCATGGCCCCCCATGACTCCCAACGCCCCATCCAGGGCCGGCAGGCACACGGAATCGGTTTCCACATCCAGCTGCAGCCCCTCCGGGGAGAGGATCTGCAGCCGAAACGTTTTGCTCATGTCTCCGCCCTCTTCCACACGTCGTCGATGGTACCGGCCATAAGGAACGCGCTCTCCGGCAGCTTATCACACTCCCCGCCCAAAATGGCCTGCACACCCCGGATAGTCTCCTCCACCGGCACGTAAGCCCCGGCCATGCCGGTAAAGCTCTCCGCTACGTGGAAGGGCTGGGACATAAACCGCTGGATCCGCCGGGCCCGGTGTACGGCGGCTTTGTCCTCGGCAGACAGCTCCTCCATGCCCAAAATGGCGATGGTGTCCTGAAGCTCTGCGTACCGCTGCAGGGCTTTGAGCACCTGCTGGGCGGTCTCATAGTGCCTGGTCCCCACCACGGCGGGGTCCAGGCTCCGGGAAGAGGATTCCAGCGGGTCCACCGCCGGGTATATCCCCATCTCCGTGATGCTCCGGGACAGGACGGTTGTGGCATCCAAGTGGGAGAAAGCCGTGGCGGGGGCCGGGTCGGTCAGGTCATCCGCCGGGACGTATATAGCCTGCACCGACGTAATGGATCCGTTATGGGTAGACACGATCCGCTCCTGAAGCTGGCCCATCTCCGTGGCCAGGGTGGGCTGGTACCCCACGGCAGAGGGCATCCGGCCCAGAAGCGCCGACACCTCCGCCCCCGCTTGGGTAAAGCGGAATATGTTATCGATAAACAGCAGTACATCCTGCCTGGCCTTTTCCCGGAAATACTCCGCGATGGTCAGCCCGCACAGGGGCACCCGCAGCCGGGCCCCGGGCGGTTCGTTCATCTGGCCGAAGACAAGGGCCGTCTTGTCGATCACGCCCGACTGCTTCATC
This sequence comes from uncultured Oscillospiraceae bacterium, assembly GCA_944385885.1. Taxonomy (GTDB): domain Bacteria; phylum Bacillota; class Clostridia; order Oscillospirales; family Oscillospiraceae; genus Apopatocola. The sequence continues at coordinate 3,508 of CALWYY010000111.1, forward strand.
TCGTTCCACAGGTCGTTCCCCTCCCGGGAGCGCTCCCCCACACCGGCAAACACGGAATAGCCGTTGTGCTCGTAGGCGATGTTGCGTATCAGTTCCATGATCAGCACGGTCTTGCCCACTCCGGCGCCACCAAAAAGCCCGATTTTGCCGCCCTTGGCATAGGGCGTCATCAGGTCGATGACCTTAATCCCCGTCTCCAGGATCTCCACAGAGGGGACGATGGCGGTAAACGGCGGAGCCTTATGGTGGATGGGCCAGCGCTCCTTGGTCTGGATGGGGCCCAGGTCATCGATGGGTTCGCCCACCACGTTCATCATCCGCCCCAGGGTGGTCTCTCCTACGGGCACGGAAATAGGCCGGCCGGTATTGATCGCCTCCATTCCCCGGGATAGGCCGTCGGTGGGGAACAGAGAGATGCACCGCACCCTTCCCTGGCCCATAAGGGACATGGCCTCCAGCACCAGCCGGCGGCCCGCCATATGCACCTCCACGGCGTCGTGGATGTCCGGCAGATCCTGGGATCCCTCGGGAAACTGAATGTCCACCACTGGGCCAGTAATGCTGATGATCAATCCTTTTGTCATGTTTTCGCCTCGCTGTCTCGCATGGTTGTCCCGCCGGTCAGCTCCAGGACCTCCGTAGTCACCGCCGCCTGGCGCATGCGGTTAAACTCCAGTTTCAGCCTATCCAGCATCTCCTGGGAGTTATCGGAGGCCTGGCGCATAGCCACCAGCATGGCCCCGTGAGCTCCCTGGGCGGCCGACAGGAGAAGGCCGTATACCTGGGACGTCAGGCACTGCTCCTCCAGCCCCGGCAGGATGCTCTTCCGGTCGGGGACGAAGAGGTACTCGTCTCTTCCGCCCTCTCCGGCGGCGCCGAAGGGCAGAAACGGGGTAAGTCCCGGCGACCGGGTCAGGACATTCCGGAACCGCTGGGTGACAAAGACCACCCGGTCGGCCTTCTCCCGCTCCCACAGGTCCCGGAGGTATCGGGTCAGTTCCAGGGCATGGTCATAATCCGGCACGTCCGGCAGCTCGAACCGGTGGATGACGCCGCCGATCCCCAGCCCGGCGGCATTGTCCCGCAGCCACCGGCCGCATAGGACCACGGAATACTCCCGCTTTTCCTCCGCCAGCACACCGGCCAGATACCGGCCCAGTTCCAGGTTGTACGACCCGCACAGGCCCCGGTTGGCGGCCACGGCCACATAGCACACCCGGCGCACCGGCCGGGGCTCATCCTTCCAACCGCCGGATGCCCGCAACAGACGTTCGCAGGCGGCCCGGTAGGGCTCAAAAGCCCGGGCGGTCGCTTGGGCCCGGCTATATTTGGCTACCGCCACCGTACGCATGGCCCGGGTCATCTGCTGGGTGGAGGAAATGCTCCGAATGCGCCGATGCAGGTCCCTCATGCTGCCGCTCATGCCGTCTTGCTCCTTTTATAGGCTTGGACGGCCTCTTCCAGCCTCTGGATTTGTTCCGGTGGCAATTTCCTACCGCTGGCCAACTCTTTCAGAAGCTCTGGCCGGGACAGGCGGAAATACTCCCTCAGCTCCTGTTCAAAAGCCGGTATATCCTCCGGCGCCACATCGTCGGCAAATCCCCGAACCACGGCAAAGAGGATCAGGACCTGTTCCTCCGCCGGCAGAGGGTCATACTGAGGCTGACGCAGAACGGCGGTCATCCGGCT
>CALWYY010000112.1 GCA_944385885.1 uncultured Oscillospiraceae bacterium
AGATGCCCCCGCATTTGTCCGCCCCGGCGTTGGCCAGCTCCCGCAGGGCGTCCCGGCCGGTGCCGGGGGCCTCGAACAGGCAGAGATCCCCGTCCACCGGGACCAGGGCCTCGCCCCGGCGCCGGAGGCGCTCCAGCTCCTCCCGGGCCTGGGCGGACCGGAGGCGCTCCAGCTCCTCCTGGAGCCGCTCCACCCCCTCCGCAATGGCCTCCCGGGGCAGGGAGAGCTGGCGGGAGATGCGGCACACCGTCCGGGCCTTTTCCACCGCGTCCTCCAGGGCCGCCCGGCCCGCCAGCATGGTGACGCGCATACCGCCCCGGTGGCGCAGGGCGTCCTCCAGACGGATCAGGCCGATCTCCCCGGTGCGCGCCACGTGAGGCGCACAGCAGGCGCACAGATCCACCCCCTGGATCTCCACCAGACGTACCGGCCCTGTCAGGGCTTTTTTGCTCCGGTAATCCAGCGATGCCAATTCCTCCGGCCCGGGGAAAAAAGCCCGGACGGGAACGTTTGCCCATACGGCCTCGTTGGCCAGCTGCTCCAGCTCTTCCAGTTCCTCCGGAGTGAATTCCCGGTTGAAGTCGATGGTTACCAGCCGCGGAGCCATGTGGAACCCCACGTTCTCGCAGCCCCACCGCCGGCGGGCAATGCCGGAGAGGATGTGCTCCCCGGAGTGAAACTGCATCCGGGAGAACCGCTCCGGCCAGTTAAGAACCCCTTCCACCTCCCGCCCGGCGGCCAGGGGGCCGTCGCAGAAGTGGACCACATCTCCGTCCCGCTCTCGGACGTCCAACACCGCAACGTCCCCCAGCCGGCCGGTATCGGCGGGTTGCCCGCCACCCTCGGGGAAAAAGGCGGTACGGTCCAAAACAACAGCCCAGCGTCCTCCGTCCTCCCGGCAGGAGACCACAACGGCCTGGAAGCGGGAGAGGTGGGCATCTTGGTAATACAGCCGCTGCGTCATGGCCGTCTCAGGAGAACCGAAACAGGTTCAGACCGGTGACCTGCTGGTCATAGACCCGGTCCACGGTGCCATGGGAGACGGTGATCACCGCCTCGCAGGTGGCGCTCACCACCGCCCGGTTCAGATGCCCGCCCACCATCCGGCCCTGGGTGTCGGCGCAGCCCATGTGCAGGTGGCTGTAATACACCCCGTCCATGGTGTTGATGGTGCCGGTGAGCGCCACAATTTCATGGGGCCCCCGGAAGGTCAGGGAGTGGTACTGCCGTGTATCCACATCGTACACCCCCACGGTGAAATCGTCCGTGGCGCCCAGGGCGGACACCTGGGCCAGCCGGATGCTTTCCGCCTCCGCCACGGCCTGCAGCTGCCGGGCGATCTCCTCGCCCCGGTCCATACGCACATAGACGGTGTCTCCAAAACGCCTGTATTCCATAGCGAACTCCTATACCGTACAGATTCCCGCCCCTGGCGGGATTGTAACATTATACAATGCCGGCGGGGGGAAATCAAGGTTGCCAAACCCGGCGCCGGGCCGTATAATGGCTTCATTCCGGACGAGGAGATGCTATGAAAGATTTTTCAGCGGGTCTTTTGGCCTGGTACGACAAAAACCGGCGGGAGCTGCCCTGGCGGCAGGACGTTACGCCATACCGGGTATGGGTCTCGGAGATTATGCTTCAGCAGACCCGGATCGAGGCCGCGCGGGGGTATTTTCAACGGTTTATGGAGGCGTTTCCCACGGTGGAGGCCCTGGCGGCGGCAGACGGGGAGACGGTGCTGAAGCTCTGGGAAGGGCTGGGCTACTACTCCCGGGCACGGAATCTGCACGCCTGCGCCCGGCGGGTGACGGAGGAATACGGGGGACGGTTTCCCAGCCGGGCGGAGGAACTGCGGCAGCTGCCGGGGATTGGGGAATACACCGCCGGGGCTATTGCCTCCATTGCCTTCGGACAGCCGGAGCCGGCGGTGGACGGGAACGTGCTGCGCGTCCTGGCCCGATACACCCGCTGCGGGAAGAGCGTGGGGGAGACGGGGGTGAAGGCCCGGTTCCGGGAGGAGCTGCGGGCCATATACCCTGCCGGCCGGTGCGGGGACTTTACCAGCGCCCTGATGGAGCTGGGGGAGACGGTGTGCACCCCGGGGACGCCCGCCTGCCCGGCCTGCCCGCTGCGGGAGGACTGCCTGGCCCGCCGGGCGGGGGAGGAGACGGCTTATCCTGTGCTGCCGCCCAAAAAACCCAGGCGGGTAGAGAGACGGCAGGTCTTGCTGCTGATCCGGGGAGACCGGGTGGCGCTGCGGAAACGGCCGGAGAAGGGCCTGCTGGGCGGGATGTGGGAGTATCCCAACCGGCTGGAGGGAGAGCCCCCGCCGGGCGGGACGTGCTGCGGGAGCGCGGTGCATATTTTCAGCCACGTGGAGTGGCACATGACGGGGTACATCCTCCGGCCCGGCCCGGAGGCGCCGGATTGCATATGGGTGACGCCGGAGGAACGGCGGGCGCTGGCCATACCGGCAGCGTTCCGGCATTATAGCCGGGTATTGGAGGAGATGGGACTGTGAGGCTGTGCGTATTTGGCGGGGCCAGCGACGTGGCGGAATACTTGGAACTGGGGGAGGCCCTGGGCCGGGCCATGGCCCGGCGGGGCTGGGGTCTTGTTTTCGGCGGAGGCGGCCATGGGCTGATGGGCGCCGCCGCCCGGGGCGTTCAGGCCGGCGGAGGGGAGATCATCGGCGTGGCGCCCCGGTTTTTCCAGCGGCCGGGGGTGCTGTTCGACGGCTGCACGGAGTTTATCTTCACAGAGACCATGGCCCAGCGGAAGACCCGGATGGAGGAGCTGGCGGACGCCTTTCTGGCACTGCCCGGGGGCGTGGGAACGTTGGAGGAGTTCTTTGAGGTCCTTACCCTCCGGCAGCTGGGACGGCACGAAAAGCCCATAGCGGTCCTGGACCGGGCGGGGTACTACCGGCCTTTGGAGGATCTGGTGGAACACTCCGTCCGGGCCGGGTTCACTCCGGCATCCACCCGGGCCCTCTATGGCGTCTTTGCCGACCCGGAGGAATGTCTCCGGTACCTGGAGGAGGGCCTGTCCCTATGAGAAAACGCGCCCGGAACCGGCGGCTTGCCGGAGTCCGGGCGCGTAACTGCACAGAGAGTGCGCGGGTTCCCGGCGCTGTGGGAGCCGGGGGAAAAAACGGGCGGCGCACCGGCCGCCCAGCTTCCGGGAAAGGGCAGGTTCACGCCCCTGTCCCGGGGGGAATGGCGGGCTCTTGGCGCCCGCCGCTGAGGAACAGGCCCCAGCTCAGCCAAAGGAGAGGCGCGGTCAGACAAAGGCCCAGGCCGAAAAAAGCCTGGATCCAGTAACAGACCAGGGCGCAGCCCCAGGGCACGGCGCGGCCCCGCCACCGCTGGGAGGAGAAAAAGGTGGCGGCCATGGCTCCCAGGTAGAGGGCCAGTCCCGGTATTCCCAGGTCGGCCAGGAACCCCAGGTACTCGTTGTGGGCGTTGTCCACATAGGTGGAGAGGGTCTGGCCGGTCTCGGGCACGAAGCGGGAGAAACGGATATCCACCCGCAGGGCCAGGGTGCCGGGGCCGCCGCCCAGCAGGGGCCTTTCGGGGACCAGGGCCAGCGTCTCCTTCCAGATACCCAGGCGGCTGCTGCCAAAGCCGGGGGAGAAGTCTCCCCGGAGTATACGGGACAGCTCGTAGACTGTGCCGCTCCGCCAGGGGACGGCATACAGCAGGACCAGGCCGGCCAGCAGGACCAGGGCCTGGACCCACAGGACCCGTCGCCGGCGTTGTCCGGGGGGCAGGAGCCGGGCGGGCAGAAGAAAGGCGCCTCCCGCCAGAGCCACCGCCCCGGAGGAGCTGTCCGTGCGCCACAGAATGAACAGAGCCAGGGCGGCGGGTACCAGCAGCAGTGGGGACTCCCCCCGGCAGAACACCGCCGCCAGCAGCAGGGGCACGGCCAGACAGAGCACCGCCGCCAGCAGCACGGTGTTTCCCACCGTACCCAGGAACGCCCCGGAGTACAAGATCCCCCGGTCGGCCCAGCCCCAGCCCTGGGGATACAGGCCCAGAGGGTTCCAGCCCGCCAGCTGAAGCAGGCCCACCAGACAGCACAGCCCCACGGACAGGCCAAAGGCGTACAGGTACCGCCGCCGGGGCCGGCCCAGCCGGGACACGCCCAGGGCGGTGAGGACATAAAGGCCCAGGGTCAGAAGCCCGTCGTAGCGCCCGGCGCCCAGCAGAACCGACTCCCGGTAGGGGGAGCACAGGGCGCTGAGACAGGCCCACAGGAAAAACCCCGCCAGAAGGGATCCAGCCAGACCCGGCCGGCCCGGGCGCAGGCCGGCCCACAGGCAGCATCCCCCTGCCCCCGCCAGCCACAGCAGTGTGGCTGCCAGGAAGAACCAGAGTTTAGCCTCCGTGATCTGCCGGTACCCGGCAAAGCCGGTGAACAGGGGGAAGACCAGAAGCATGGCCAGTATATACTTGTCCGTGATCCATTCCGCCCGGCGGCGGGCCAGGACCGCCTGGTCCGTCATGCTTCAATTCACCTCCTGGCGCCCCGGGATCGCCCGCGTTTCCGGCCGGGGCCGTTTCATTATACCACGGGGCGGAGAATATGCAAAGGCGCTTGAAAACCGCGGCGGTGGGTGGTATACTTCGACAAAATACCCGGGGGGCTAAAGGAGGAGAGGACCTTGCGCGATATCGGCTACTACAATGGGAAGACCGGACCCATTGACGAGATGACTGTTCCTATGAACGACCGGGCGCTGTATTTTGGAGACGGCATCTACGACGCCACCTTCGGCCTGGACGGGAAGGTGTTCCTGCTGGAGGACCATGTGGAACGGTTTTACGGGAACCTGGAGCGGGTGGGCATTGTCCCCTACTGCACCCGGCAGGAGTTGGGAGAGCTTCTGGGCCGGCTCCTGGGCCAGGTGGACGGGGAACTGTGCTTCCTCTACTGGCAGACATCCCGGGGGGTGGCCCCCCGGAACCACGCCTTCCCCCGGGAGGGGAAGGGCAGCCTGTATATCACGGTCAAGCCTGTGGAGTTTCCCGACCTGAAAAAACGCATCGGCCTGTCCAGCACGGAGGACACCCGGTTCCTCCACTGCGATATCAAGACGCTGAACCTGCTGCCGGCGGTGATGGCGGCCCAGAAGGCCCAGGAGGAGGGCTGTCAAGAGTGCGTATTCCACCGGGGGGAGGTAGTGACGGAGTGCTCCCACTCCAACATCTCCATCCTGAAGGACGGGGTGCTCAGGACGCATCCCCTGGACCGGTACATCCTGCCGGGCATTGCCCGGAAGCATTTGCTTATGGCGGCGGTGCGCCGGAACATCCCCATTGACGAACGGCCCTTTACCATGGACGAGCTGCGCCAGGCCGACGAGGTGCTGGTCACCAGTTCCAGCAAGCTGTGCCTGGTGGCCGGGCAGCTGGAGGGGCGGCCGGTGGGCGGCCGGGTGCCGGAACTGGTGGAGGCCCTCCAGGGGGATCTGCTGGAAGAGCTGTACCGCTACGTGGGGCGCCTTTGAACCAGGCCCGGAATCGGGGCCGCGCTGGCGGGCGTCCGGATGAAAAGGCCGTCTTCTTGGAAGACGGCCTTTTTCCCTGGGCGGGGGTGTGGTATAATACGGGAGCCGGACGGGCACGCCTGGGATCCGGCGCGCTATTGGCATAGGCCGATGCGGGCGGCTCACGGCCGGAGCCGGCCGGCCCGCGCGGAACACAGACGGATGTATGAGGGGTTGCCATGCCATACGAGGGAGACAACAGCGGCGGGGGCTGGTTTGACACCCACGCCCACTACGATTCGGAAAACTTTGACGCGGACCGGGAGGAGCTGCTGCGATCCCTGCCGGAGCGGGGGGTGGCGCTGGTGCTGAACCCGGGCTGCGACGGGGACACGTCCCGCCGGGCGGTGGAGATGGCGGCCCGACACCGCTTTCTGTACGCAGCGGTGGGCTGGCACCCGGAGGAATGGGCCGGCTGGGGTCCGGAGAGCATGCCTTTGCTCCGGCGCCTGGCCCGGGAGCGGAAGGTGGCGGCCATTGGGGAGATCGGGCTGGACTACTACTGGGACAAGGAGCACAAGGCCCTGCAGCAGGAGATGTTTGAGCGGCAGATCCACCTGGCACTGGAACTGGACCTGCCGGTGATCGTCCACGACCGGCAGGCCCACGAGGACTGCCTGGAGATGGTCCTGCGCTATCCCGCCTTGCGGGGCGTGTTCCATTGCTTTTCCGGCAGCGCCCCCATGGCCCAGGAGCTGGTGCGCCGGGGCTGGTACCTGGGGTTTGACGGTCCTGTGACCTATAAGAACAACCGAAAGGCCGGGGAGGTGTTGGCGGTGACGCCCCTGGAACGCATCCTGGCAGAGACGGACAGCCCGTATATGGCGCCAGTGCCCTACCGGGGACGGCGCAACGACTCCTCCCTGCTGGGGCCCATTGTGGAGTGCCTGGCGGCGTGGAAGGGGGTCAGCCCGGACGAGATGGCCCGGATCACCCGGGAGAACGGCTGCCGGCTGTTTTCCATTCCGCCGGACTGATTTTCGGCGGGCCGGGCATCCGGAGGAGGCCGCCGGGAATATGGAAAGCCGGGGACCCGAAGCTTTTGCTCCGGGTCCCCGGCCGGTTCCGGCTGGGCGGCATACGGAAGGACTTCAGTCCATATACTCCTCTCGGTATGCCCCGTTGGGAAGGACGGGAGACAGCTCCGTCAGAAGCAGCCCCGGCCCTGGGGCCTGGGGGGTGGGACTTTCCCGGAACAGAGGAGGAGCGCAGACCGGGAGCATCACCCGCACCCGTGTGCCCTCTCCGGGACGGCTCTGGATCACCATGGCTCCTCCGTGGAGCCGGGCAATGCCTTGGGCCACGAACAGGCCCATGCCGGCGCCCGGATGGGCAGATGGCTCGGTTTGGGACCGGATGGAGAAGAGATACCCCAGCTGGCTGTCGGGAATGCCGCTGCCGGTGTCGTCCATGCCCAGGTAAGCCCAGTTGTCCCGGCAACGGAGTTCCAAGGTGATGCTTCCATCCGCCGGGGTGTAAAGAAGGCTGTTGGTCATAAGATTCAAGAGAAGCTGCTCAATCCGTTTCCGGTCCATATGGATCCAGACCGGCAGTTCACAGCCAAGACAGAGGATCCGGCGCCCCTGTGGCTGGAGGAAATGGTTCACAGACCCCACCAGCTCCCGGCACAGGCCAGCCAGGTCCCCCGCCTGGGGCCGGAACGGCAGGGCGCCTCCGGCAATGGCGCTGGCATCGGCCAGGTTGTTTGTCAGCCGCAGCAGGGAATAGTAGTTATGGTGCAGCAGGCAGGCATAGGTGTCCAGATCCCCGTCCGTTCCAGCCCGGGCCAGGATACGCTCCGAGGCCAGGCGCAGGTTGAAGGCGGTGGTGCGCAGCTCGCCCAAGATGGCGGCGGATACATTGACCGCCGGCGGCTCTTCCCGGGGGATGGTCAGCAGCAGCAGGCCCTGCCGGCGTACGGCGGACACGGTGCGGCCCCGGCCGGCCAGCTGGACAGAGCAGATATAGCGGTCCCCTTCCGGCTCAAAGACGAACTCCGGCAGCAGGGCGGTGCAGGGACGGTCCATGAGATCGGGTCCGAAGAGCTCCTCGGCGGCGGGGTTGGCAAAGACTACCTGCCGCCCGCGCACACCGATCACCGCATCCCGGCTCAGGCCAAACAGCTCCCCCAGGCCATCTTCCATTTTTTTCTGCATATCCATGCCCCCAGTGTTCCCGGTCCGGCGGGGAAAATTCTTCCACCGGAAGATTTATCAAACTAAAATATTATATCAAATCCGGCGGAAAAGGGCAAGAAGCGCCGGCTTTTTTTCTTTTCCCCCGTTTTTCGGCCGCTGCCGGTATGAAAACCCTTCCGGCGGGGAAAACAGACGGTAGGCCGGCAAAGCGGACACCCCGGCACAAAACCAACGTCCAGCGGGGCATTTGACGGCAAAATACAAAAAACCGGGTAAAATTTCTGAAAATTATAAAAAATAGGACTTGTTAGTCCGCGGCAAATGATGTAAAATGCGGACGGTCTGTAAGAAGAATAATAATTATAGGAGGAATCAACAATGGCAATCAAGGTTGGTATCAGTGGTTTCGGCCGTATTGGCCGTCTGGCCGTCCGCTGCGCGCTGCGCCGGGGCGATATGGACGTGGTGGCGATCAACGCCCCCGACAAGACGCCGGAACAGCTGGTTTACGTGTTTTCCCATGACTCCGTCCACGGCAAGTGGGAGGGGACTGTGGCCTGCGATGAGAATCATCTGATCATTGACGGCAAGCCGATCCTGCTGCTCAACAGCCGTGACCCCTCCAAGCTGGGCTGGGGCCAGCTGGGAGTGGACTATGTGGTGGAGTGCACCGGCAAGTTCCTCACCCAGGAGAGCGTGCAGCCCCACCTGGACGCCGGCGCCAAGTTTGTGCTCATGAGCGCCCCGGCCAAGGATAAGACCCCCATGTTTGTCTACGGCGTAAACCACAAGACCTACGACGCGTCGGTGAACGTGGCTTCCGCGGCCTCCTGCACCACCAACTGCCTGGCGCCCATGGCGAAGGTCCTGCAGGACAACTTCGGCATTGTGGAAGGCCTGATGACCACCGTCCATGCCGCCACCGCCACTCAGAGCATCGTGGACGAGTACTCCAAGAAGAACTGGCGCCTGGGCCGGGGGACCTACGACAACATCATCCCCTCCACCACCGGCGCGGCCAAGGCCGTGGGCAAGGTCATCCCCGAGCTGCAGGGCAAGCTCACCGGCATGTCCATGCGTATCCCGTCCCCGGACGGGTCCGTGGTGGATCTGACCGTGAGCCTGGCCAAGGAGACCACCTATGAGGAAGTCTGCGCCGCCATGAAGGCCGCCTGCGAGGGCGAGCTGAAGGGCGTTATGGCTTACGAGTCCCAGCCCATCGTCTCCTCCGACATCATCGGCGAGACCCACGCCAGCGTTTTTGACGCCCAGGCCGGCATCGCCCTCAACGGCCATTTCATGAAGCTCATTGCCTGGTACGACAACGAGTACGGCTTCACCTGCAACATGATGCGCCTGCTGGCCCACGTAGCGGCCACCCGTGGCGACTGCTGAGAACAAGCGGAATAAAAAAACCCGGCGGCGGCAGCCGCCGGGTTTTTTGTCAACCGCTGCCAGCCCGGCCGGTTTTAGGGCAGAAACCGCCTTCCGTCCGGCCGGGAGAGCGTGCTGGGGTTGCTTTTAGCGCGCCAGTGGTGTAAAATACCATTTCAGCGCATAGACTGACAGCGGAACCTGAGCTTGGGAGGAATGGCCCTTGTCCGAAGCCAAAAAACAGAATTACCTCCATGGCGCGGCGATCATGACCGCCACAACGGTGATCGTAAAGATCGTGGGCTTCCTGTACAAGATCCCGCTGGGGAGCATGAGCCTGCTGGGAGACCAAGGCTACACGCACTTCATGGTCGCCTACAACATTTACAGCTTTTTCCTCACCCTGGCCACGGCGGGATTTCCCGTGGCGCTGTCCCGGATGATTTCCGAGGCGGACACCCTCCGGCGGGACGCCCAGGTGCAGCGCATATTCCAGGTAGCGGCGGCGGCGCTGGCTGTAATCGGCGGAGCGTTTTCCGCGGTAATGCTGATTTTCCACCAGCCTCTGTCCCTGCTGATGGGGGACGAGGGGGCGGCTTCCAGCATCATAGCCCTGTCCCCGGCGGTATTTGTGGTGTGCGTCACCTCGGCCTACCGGGGCTACTGCCAGGGCCGGGGGAACATGATTCCCACGTCTCTGGGACAGGTGGTGGAGGAGACGGGAAAGCTCCTGGTGGGGCTGAGCCTGGCTTTCTTCCTGGTGCGCCGGGGCCGGGATATGTCCACGGCCTCCGCGGGGGCGATTTTCGGCGTCACTGCCGGGGCCCTGGCGGCCCTGGTGTACATGGCTTCCTACAAGCGAAGGAACTACCAGGAGAAGCCCTACGCCTTCCGGGATGCCCCGGACAGCCGAAGCACCATTCTGCGAAACTTCCTGCGGATCGGCATTCCCATCGCCATCGGCTCCTCGGTGCTGTCTCTGATCAACCTCCTGGATAACGCCCTGTGCCTGAAACGGCTGCAGAGCGCCGCCGGATTTTCCCACACGGAGGCCATCACTCTGTACGGGGTATACGGCAAAGCCCAGATGTTTTACAACCTGCCGTCGTATTTCATCACGCCGCTGATCCTCACGGTGGTGCCGGCCGTGGCCGGGTGCATGGCCCAGCGCCGCCGGGACGAAGCCAGCGAGATTGCCGAGTCCACCCTGCGTATTGGGGCGGTGGTGGCGCTGCCCATGGCGGCGGGCCTGTCGGTGCTGGCCGAGCCGATTATCCACACCCTGTACTGGGGCAGCAACCCGGCGGGGGCGCCGCTGCTGCGGGCCCTGGGCCCGGCGGCGTTTTTCGTGTGCATGGCCTTGCTGTCCAACGCTGTGCTCCAGGCCATCGGCCGGGAACAGCTGCCCGTTTTGAGCATTGCCGTGGGCGGAGTTGTGAAGATCGGGGTAAACTGGTTTCTGGTGGGCAGTCCCCAGATAAACATTTTCGGCGCGCCGGTGGGCAGCAGCTGCTGCTACGGGGTGATCTGTGTTTTGGACTACCTGTTTCTCAGCCGGGCGTTGAAACACCGGCCCCGGCTGCGCCGGGTGCTGCTGGCGCCGCTGCTGGCCTCTCTGGTGATGGGGGCGGGCGCCTGGGGCGTTTACGGGCTGCTCTCTCGGCTCCTGACCCGGGGCGGCGTTCTGGCCCGAGGGCCCATGGCTGTGGCCCTGGCGGGCACGGTGGCTGTGTCCTTTGTTATCTACGGGATTATGGTCAGCGTCACACGGGCCATTACCCTGGATGATATGAGACGCCTGCCGCGGGGGGAGAAGCTGGCGCGGCTTCTGCGCCTGCGCCAGTGAGACGGGAAATCGTATTCCGGGCAATAGACATAACGCCCAAAATCTCGGGAATTTGGGAAAAAACTTGATAGATAAAGCCTTTTTTGAGAAATAATACTTGCAGAGGGATAGAAAATATGGTAGATTTTCCGGGCAAAGCACATTACGACCTGGACGACCTGCGCCAGCTGGTGGAGGTTCTTCGCGGGGAGGGGGGCTGTCCCTGGGACCGGGAACAGACCCACGAATCCCTGCGCCGGGGCCTGCTGGAAGAAGCGGGCGAGCTGTGCGAGGCCATTGACGAGGGCAGCCCGGCCCACATGCAGGAAGAGCTGGGGGACGTGCTGCTGCAGGTGCTGTTTCACGCCAGCATTGAGGCCGAGGCGGGCCGGTTTACCCTGGACGACGTGGCCGACGGGGAGTGCCGCAAACTCATAGGGCGCCACCCGCACGTGTTTGGCACGGTCCAGGCGGCGGATTCGGCCCAGGTGCTGCGCAACTGGGAGGAGATCAAGCGGGTTGAAAAGGCCCAGCGGACCACGGCGCAGGCCATGGACGCGGTCTGCCGCACCCTGCCGGGCCTGTGGCGGGCGGAGAAGATCCAGAAAAAAGCCGCCGGAGCGGGCTTTGAATGGGACGGGATCAATCCGGTGCTGGACAAGATCCGGGAGGAGACCGAGGAACTGGAGCAGGCGGTGCGGAACCAGGACGAGGAGAACATCCGGGAGGAACTGGGAGATCTGCTTTTCTGCGTGGTAAATGCGGCCCGGGCCACCGGGACGGATCCGGAGGAGGCGATCCACCAGGCCTGCGAGAAATACATCCGGCGGTTTCGGTTTATGGAGGAGGAAGCCTCCCGGCAGGGCCGGACTTTGGAAAACCTCTCCAGAGAGGAGATGGGTCGGTTATACCAGCAGGCCCGCCTGTGCCTGGAGGGGAAGGCCCCTCCGGACGGGCCATAAATACACCGGTTTCCGCCGGGGTTGCTACCGGCGGCTGACCATACACGGATAAACAGATTTAGGAGGATACCAATGAACAAAGCAGAACTCATCGCGGAAGTGGCCGTAAAGACCGGCTTGTCCAAAAAAGACAGCGAAAAGGCCGTCAACGCCTCTCTGGACGTGATCACCGCCTCGCTGGAAGCCGGCGAGAAGGTACAGCTTGTGGGCTTTGGCGTATTTGACGTCAAGGAGCGGGGCGTGCGCATGGGCCGCAACCCCAAGACGAAGGAAGAGATTGAGATCCCTGCCTCCCGTGTGCCCCAGTTCAAGGCCGGCAAGGCCCTGAAAGAGGCTGTGGACAAGAAATAAGATAGGGACCGGATTAGAGGGGCTGCCCGGAGTTCGGGCGGCCCTCTGTTTATACGGGTACGAGGAGGGGTGGCTATGAAGACGGAAGGGAAACACCGCCAGACGCTCTGGTACGTGCTGGTTTTTGCGGCGGTGGTGGCGGCGGACCAGGGGCTGAAGAGCTGGGTGGCCGGTCACATCCCTCTGAACGCGGGTCCTGGCGATCAGATTCCGCTTGTGCCGGGATTCATGCATCTGACATATATCCAGAACCGGGGCGCGGCTTTCGGGATGCTGCAGGGCGGCCGGTGGTTTTTCCTGGCGCTGCTGGCCATGTTCTGCGTGCTGGCGGTCTGGGCCTTAGCTACCAACCGGCTCCAGCGGCCGGCGGAACGGTGGCTGGCGGTGCTGGCTATGGCCGGCGCGGTGGGAAATGGCATCGACCGGGCGCTGCACGGGTATGTGGTGGATATGTTTGAGCTGGAGTTTATGGAGTTCGCGGTGTTCAATATTGCGGACTTTGTCATCAATGTAAGCTGCATCGCCTTCGTCCTCCTGGTACTGTTAAGCCGGGACCGGGAATCCTCCGAGGCCTGACTGGACAGGGAAGGCGGCCGGCGGCCCTTTTGGAAAGGGGCCGCCCCGGGCAAGAAAGGGTGGAATATGAAGAAAGCCATAGCGGGTTTGACGGCCCTGGTGCTGCTGCTGGTACTGGTATCCTGTGCCGGAAAGGAATCCTCCGGCCCGGAGGAAATGCCGGCATTTACTCCAGAGACGCCGGAGGAGACAGCATCGCCGGACCCCGGAGATTGGTCGGGACTGCCGTCTCAGGTATGGGCGGAGGCTCTGCGGGACGGGGTATATTATTACACCTGCCGGATGTACGTGGGCGGCCAGCTGGTTTCCGGCTGGGCGGCCGGAGACGGGCAGAGGCAGGCGGTGAGCCTAACCCTGCCGGCGGGAGAGACGCTGGAGCTGGTGCGCGACGGATACGATTACCGGATCGACCTGCGAGGCGGCTGGTATGTGCGTACGTCTCTGGAGGGCTTAACCCTGGAGGGAGAGATGACCTGGCAAAACTCCGGGGAAGGGACGGTGGCCCATCCCGACTGGGAGGAACCGCAGGTTTGCTTCTTTGACACGTACATTCTGGGCGGATCCGGCGGCGGGGCGCTCCAGAGCCTGTACGTGACGCCGGAAGGGGAGCTGGCGGCCATCCTCACGGTGGTCAACGGAGAGAGCTCCTGGGTATACGTGGATTCATTCGAAGAAAAAGCCCCCCGGGGAGCCTTTGACTTCCCGGAGGGATTTGAGGATTATTTAGACCTGACCGGCGAGAGCGCAAGCTGACGTCAGCCTGCCAGCCGGAAAGAGACGGTAACGGGCCCAAGCCGGTTTTCCGCCGTCAGGCAGATGCCGTAGTACAGGCCGGAGGCGTCCGGGGTACCGGTGAGGACGCCCGCTTCCTCTAAGTCCAGCCAGTCTGGCAGGCCCTGGGCGCTCCAAGACAGAGGCTGGGTGCCTTGGCTTTCCAGCCGGTACGTATAGGGCTGCCCCACCGTAAAGGAGGGGAGCAGCGGAGCCGAGAGAATCACCGGCTCTCCAGCGGAGCCCGCCACGGGAGTGGCGGGCTCCGTTTCCGTTCCCGGCCCGGTATAGCCGGGGACGGCGCAGCGGAGAAGGGAGCCCAGCATGACGCCGGGGTTGAGGGTGGTGGACAGGGTGCCGGCGCCGAAATATGCCTGTATGTACTGGCCGGTGTAGGCCTCCGGCAGGACGCTGTTGGAGAGCGTCCGGGCCAGGGCGGTGAGAGTCAGGGTGACAGTCACAGGTTCATAGCGTTGGCTGTCCTTAGGCTGGAACACCGCCAGGGCGGTAAACTGGCCGGGGGAGGCGGGCACGGCCTGCCCGGGAGCCCATTGGAACGTCCCTTCCACCGGCTGGCCGGCGTCGTCCGTCACACTCCAGCCCGTAAGGGCCACGGCGTACAGATCGTCTCCGGGGAAGAACACCTCCGCCGGATAAGGCTCAGACTGGATGGTCAGGGATTCCCGGGGTACGGTGACGGTCACGGAGACGGAACACTCTACGTCTACCGGGTGCTCCTCATCCTCAGGGACAAAGACCGCCGTCAGGGTGAAGATACCGCCGGTCTGGCTGGTCCACTGTGGATCAGACCACTCCCAGGTGCCGGGGATAAGCTGGCCGTTAACCGGATCAATTACCCGGCCGCCGGTAAGGGGGCACTGGCTCAGCGCCTGGTTAGTCCAAAGCTCTCCGGCTTCAGGCTGGGCGGTGACCAGGGCCGGAAACCACACAGTCACGGGAACAGATAAGGCGATGGCATCCACCAGGGGGTACTGGCTTTTGTCGGGTATGAACAGGGCGCTGGCGGTGGTGTGACCGCCGGTGTTGAGGATCTGGCTCCCGTCGGCCCAGATAAAGGCCCCTGTCACCGGAGTGCCGTCCCGTGGGTCGCACATGGTCCCGGTAATCCGGGAGCTGGCCAGAGCGGAACCCCGGGCTACGGGGCTGCCTGTGGGCGGATCGGACTCCGAGGGGACGGCAAAGGGGTATACCGTCACAACCACTCGGCCTGTTACAGGAGCGTAGCCGGTACCCTCCTCCGGCGTGAATACCACACCCCGGGAGTAGTCCCCCGCCACGGTAAAGGTCTCCCCGTCTTCCTCCCAGGCAAAGGAGCCGGGAACTGCCGTCCCGTCATCTCCCACGGCGGAGCCGTCGGTGAGAGCCGAGCTGGACAGACTGTCCCACACCCGGATCGGCTCCGCAGTGGGCCAGGTAATTTTCAGGCCGCTTTCCGCGGAAGCTTCGGGAAGCGCATGCCCTAAGATCAGGGCAATCCAGCATATGCAAAATAGGGTTTTCCAGCGTTTCATAGGACCTCCTTGCTTCCGTCGGGCCACGGACCATGACCGAGACGGTGTTCCCGTATTATAGAGGGGAGCCGGCCGTCTGTCAAGACAGGAAAAACCGGAGGAGGCCGTCGTGGAACGGTCTCCTCCTGCGTGTATTTATTGTATCTCCCGATACATGGCGGCAGCATCGTCTTTCCGCACCGTTTCCTGCACAGAAAGCACCTCCGCCCGAAGCTTTTTAGCGCCAAAGGAGATTTCTACCAAGTCTCCGGGCTTTATGTCACAGGAAGGCTTAGCCGTCCGGCCGTTGACGGAAACGCGGCCTCCATCACAGGCCTCCTGCGCCACGGTACGCCGCTTAATCAACCGGGATACCTTGAGCCATTTATCCAGCCGCATCAGAAATACTTGCGCAGCCCCTCTCCCGCAGTAGCGGGATCGGCGGTGTGGGTGACGGTGAAACGGATGTTTTCACATTGGCTGAAACGATCCAGCCAGCCCAAAAATTCCTCCACGGCCTTGTTAGATG
This sequence comes from uncultured Oscillospiraceae bacterium, assembly GCA_944385885.1. Lineage (GTDB taxonomy): Bacteria > Bacillota > Clostridia > Oscillospirales > Oscillospiraceae > Apopatocola. Next base: position 15,592 of record CALWYY010000112.1, read on the forward strand.
AGTCGTCCAGAATCTTATTCAAATCGTCAATAAACACATGGGTGATGTCGTAGTTTCCAGCGTGCAGCCCGGAGAGAAATCCCTGGAGCAGTACATTGGTGTTGACTCCATAGTCATCGGTGCGGACAAGTCGTACCTGAAAGGGGATATCATAGGTCAGATGCGGGCTCTTTTCAATGCAGATCACATCGCCGGTTTCTGTGTTGACCGCCTCATGCACCAGGGAAACCAGCGTTTTGGTCTTGCCGGAACCGGACAGACCCATGATAAGCTTAACCATAGGAAATCACTCCTTATGTTTAAAATGGTATGATGCTCTATGGGCATCATACCATTTTTCCCTATCGGATTCAAGGAACTTTTCGAAGTTTCATGGATTGTTTACTTCCACTGTCCCAGCATACGGAACATATTCTTTTTATAGGCCTCCACTCCGGGCTGGTCGAAAGACGGGAATTCCTGCATGCCCTCATCGGGCAGAGAGCTCTTCAGGTAGGCAGAGATCAGCACGTGGGCGGACAGTTCTTCAGGCAGGGAGCGGGACCTCAGGAGAGCGGGACTTGCAGCCTTCAGGCAGGCAGAAAGGCGCAGCGGGGACGTCCCGCCGGATAGATATCCGGGTAAGGGAAATTCCTGCAGAACGACCTCCTTTGCGCTTTCCCATTGTAGGCGGGCATCAAGGGCAAGCAAGCACTACGGCAGCACGCCAGGCGCACGGCTCAGGGACAGAGGGCCACCGGGGGATAAATCCCCCGCCCTGAGGCTGTGCGGCTTCGTGGCCATACATGGCCCCCCGCCGCCCCGCCTCCGGGTTGGAGCGGCTAAAGCCGCCCCCGGCCCTCTGTCCCTTCACCGGCACCCGCCGCGCCGCCTCCGTGCCCTTGACTGCACCGCCTATACCAATGGTCATCACAAAGGAGGTAAAGAAAATGCACGCAGGAATTTCCAATCTTACCCGGAAAGAAGTGTACCGGCGGGACGGGTACCGCTGCGCCCTGTGCGACTGCACCCACGGCCTACAAGTGCACCACGCTATCCCTAGAGGTCATGGGGGCTCCAATGCCGTTCAGAACCTGATCACCCTGTGCGATCGCTGCCATGCAGCCGCTCATGGCCTCGATCTGGACGGCACCGGAATAACCGCAGACGACATGGAGCAGATGATCGTCGAATACCTGTCCGACTACTACCTGAAATACTGGGCACCCTACGCCTACCAGAACGGGGACGGGGGCGGCTAAATGCCGCCCTCTAATACCGGGCGTAGCTCCCCACGTAGAGTCCCAGACGCCGCCTGCCCCGCGTCATGGCAGAAAAGCGGTCGCCGCCCGGCTCCCCCCTGGGGCGGCTTCTGTGACCGGCCTCGCCGCCCTTGCGGCTGTCGCCGCGCCCCCCCGGGCGGCGTTCCGCGCCGGGGCTCTAAGGCCATCCTGTATCCTGCCCAGGAGCGCCCCGGCGCTCAATAGCCGGGCCCCCCGCCGCGTCTGCGCGGCGCGGCTGCCCGGCGTCTCGGGCGGCCCGGCGTATTTGGTGGGGGGGCGGTGCCGGG
>CALWYY010000113.1 GCA_944385885.1 uncultured Oscillospiraceae bacterium
TCCATCACGGCACGCACGGCGCCGCCGGCAATGACGCCGGTACCAGGCGCGGCCGGCTTAAGCAGCACGCGGCCTGCCCCAAACTCTCCCACTACCTCGTGGGGGATGGTGGTGCCCTTCAGGGTGATGGGGCACAGGTTCTTCTTGGCGTCCTCAATCCCCTTGCGGATCGCCTCGCTGACTTCGCCGGCCTTGCCCATGCCGAAGCCTACCTTGCCCTTGCCGTCGCCCACTACCATCAGGGCGGAGAACTTCATAACCCGGCCGCCCTTTACCGTCTTGCTGACGCGGTTAAGGGATACGACCTTCTCGATAAACTCAGAACCTTCCTCCCGGTTCCGGCGGTTGTCCCGGCGATCGTTGTTGTAAGCCATTTTCGTCTCCTCCCTCCGCTCAGAATTTCAGGCCGCCCTCGCCAGCGCCCTCAGCCAGGGCCTGGACGCGCCCGTGGTAGATATAGCCGCCCCGGTCAAAGACCACGGTCTCTATCCCCTTCTTCAGCGCGCGCTCGGCGATGGTCTGGCCGATCTTCCGGGCAGCTTCCTTGTTGCCGCCCTTGCCTTCAAACTCCTTCTCCACGGTGGAGGCGGCGCACAGCGTGTGGCCGGCCACATCGTCGATCAGCTGGGCATAAATATGGCATTCGCTCCGGAACACGCACAGCCGGGGCCGCTCCGGCGTACCGGAGATCTTGCCGCGGACTCTGGCGTGGCGCTTCGCGCGCTGAGCGGCTGTATTCGGTCTGTTAACCATTCAGGCTCCCTCCTTATTTCGCGCCGGTCTTGCCTTCTTTGATGCGGACCACTTCGCCCTGGTAGCGAATCCCCTTGCCCTTGTAGGGTTCCGGGGGCCGCTTGTTCCGGGTGTCCGCAGCAAACTGGCCGACCTTCTGCTTGTCGATCCCTTTGATCACCACGTGGTTGGCGTCGGGGACCTCGATCTGGATGTCCTCCGTCTCCGGAACGATCACCTGGTGGCTGTATCCCAGGTTCATCACCAGATTCTTGCCTTCCTTGGTGGCCCGGTATCCAACCCCCTGGATCTCCAGCGTCTTGGAGAAGCCTTCGGTCACGCCCACGACCATGTTGTGCACCAGGGTGCGGGTCAGGCCGTGGAGGGCGGGGTTTTTCCCCTCGTCGTTGGGCCGCTTGACGTGCAGCAGGGTGTGGCCCTGGGCCGCCTCCGTCTCGATCTGGATCTGGGAAGGCAGAGTCCGCTCCAGGGTGCCCTTGGGGCCCTTGACGGTGATGTGGTTGTCCCCATCCACGTGGATGTCCACGCCGGCGGGAACCGTGATGGGCGCTCTTCCGATTCTAGACATATCCTCTCTCCTCCCTTACCACACAAACGCCAGTACTTCGCCGCCGATGTGCTCGGCGCGGGCCTGCTTGTCGGTCATGATGCCCCGGGAGGTGGAGATGATGGCGATGCCCAGGCCCTTGAGAACCCGGGGCAGCTCATCGGCGCCCGCATATACCCGCAGGCCGGGCTTGGACACCCGCTTCAGGCCCTGGATGGCCTTTTCCTTGCCGGGGAGATACTTGAGCGTGACACGGATCACGCCCTGGGTTCCGTCGTCCACCAGTTGATAGGCCTTGATGTAGCCCTCCTTCAGCAGGATCTCCGCGATGGCCTTCTTCATGTTGGAAGCCGGGATGTCCACCGTTTCATGCTTGGCGCTGCCGGCATTGCGGATGCGCGTGAGCATATCGGCAATGGGGTCGGTAATCTGCATGGAATGATATCCTCCTTGTATAGAGTTACCGCTGACGCGGTTCAGGCGGCGAGGTTCCGCGGCAATGCATGATTGCCCGCGGCCTTTCGCCATCCTTTTCTGGTTGGGCCGCGTCCTGGCTGACGCCCGGACGCCGGTCCGCACCGGCGCGGATTGCCCCCGCCGGCGCCGCGGCCGCCGGCGCTTACCAGCTGGCCTTCTTCACCCCGGGGATCTGTCCCTTGTAGGCCAGCTCCCGGAAGCAGATGCGGCATACCCCGTAGTCCCGCAGATAGGCGTGGGGCCGGCCGCAGATCTTGCAGCGGTTGTAACGACGGGTGGAGAACTTGGCAGGCCGGGCCTGCTTGAGCTTCATGGAAAGTTTCGCCATTTTTCTTCTCCTCCTCCTTAGTCGTTCATGAACGGGGCGCCCAGGGCCCGCAGAAGTTCCCGGGCCTCTTCGTCCGTCTTGGCGGTGGTGCAGATGGCAATGTTCATGCCCCGGAGCTTCTCGATCTTGTCGTAGTCGATCTCGGGGAATATGATCTGCTCCTTCACGCCCAGGGAGTAGTTGCCCCGGCCGTCGAAGGCGTCGGCGGAAATGCCCCGGAAGTCACGCACCCGGGGCAGGGCCACGTTAAACAGGCGGTCCATGAACTCCCACATCCGGTCCTGGCGCAGCGTCACCTTCACGCCCACCTTCATCCCTTCACGGAGCTTGAAGTTGGCCACGCTCTTGCGCGCCGTGGTCGCCACAGCCTTCTGTCCGGTGATCTGGGTAATGTCCTTGATGACGGATTCCAGCATCTTGGCGTTGTCCTTGCAGTCGCCGCAGCCCACGGAGACGACGATCTTCTCCAGCCGGGGGATCTGCATGGTGCTCTTGTACTGGAACTTCTGCATGAGAGCGGAAGCGACTTCCTCGTTATACTTTTTCTTCAGTCTAGCGACATAGGCCATTTCCCGTCACACTCCTCTCTGCGGAAAGGCTTTCTTGCAGCCTTCGTTCTTGCAGACGCGGACCTTTTTGCCGTCTACCACCGTGTAGCCCACCCGGGTGGGTTTGCCGCACGCAGGGCAGACAACCATGAGTTTGCAGGCGTAGATGGGAGTTTCCCGGCGGATGATGCCGCCCTCCTCCCCCTGCTTGCGGGGCCGCTGGTGCCGGGACGCCATGCTCACGCCCTCCACCACCGCTTTGCCGGCCTTGGGGTCCATGCGCAGGACCTTGCCCTTCGCCCCCTTGTCGTCTCCGGAGATGACGACCACTGTGTCACCTTTACAAATCTTCATTCCCTTTCGCCCTCCTCAAATGACTTCGGGAGCCAGGGACAGGATCTTCATATACTCCTTGTCCCGGAGCTCACGGGCCACGGGCCCAAAGATGCGGGTTCCCCGGGGGTTCCGGTCATCCGCGTTGTTGATGAGCACAGCCGCGTTCTCGTCAAACCGGACGTAGGTACCGTCCGCCCGGCGCACGCCCTTGCAGGTGCGCACGATCACGGCCTTGACCACGTCGCCCTTCTTCACCGTGCCCCCGGGAGCTGCCTTCCGGACGCTGGCGACCACCACGTCGCCCACGTTGCCGTACTTGCGCTTGGAACCGCCCAGGACGCGGATGGTCTTGAGCTCTTTGGCGCCTGTGTTGTCGGCAACTTTCAGATAAGATTCAGCCTGTATCATTCTGGCGCCTCCTTACTTCGCTTTTTCCACGATCTCGACCACGCGCCATCTCTTGTCCTTGGACAGGGGGCGGGTCTCCATCACGCGGACTCTGTCGCCCACACCGCACTGGTTGGTCTCGTCGTGGGCCTTCAGCCGGTAGGTCCGGCCGATGATCTTCTTATACACAGGGTGGGCCACCCGGTCCTCCACCGTGACAACCACCGTCTTGTCCATCTTGTCGGACACCACTTTGCCGACGCGGGTCTTGCGGGAAGAAGTTCTGATTTCACTCATTTCGTCTTACCTCCTCACTGCTCGAGCTGCTTTTCGCGGATCACGGTCTTGACTCGGGCAATATCGCGCCGCACATTGGAAATCTTGATGGGGTTATCGAGATGGTTGGTGGCGTGCTGCATGCGAAGCATAAACAGGTCTTTCTTCAGGTCCAGGAGCTTCTTGTCCAGCTCCTCCACGGACATGCTGCGAATCTCACTAGCCTTCATCTTCATTCACCACCGTTCTCGGACTGGTCGGCCTCGCGCTTGACGATCTTGGTCTTGCAGGGCAGCTTGTGGCTGGCCAGGCGCATGGCCTCGCGGGCGGCCTCTTCGGACACGCCGGCAATCTCAAACAACACACGGCCGGGTTTCACCACGGCCACCCAGTACTCGGGAGAGCCCTTGCCGGAGCCCATACGGGTCTCGGCGGGTTTCTGGGTAACGGGCTTGTCGGGGAAAATCTTGATCCACACCTGGCCGCCGCGCTTGGTGTAGCGGGTCATGGCGATACGGGCGGCCTCGATCTGGTTGGCGGTGATCCAGCAGGGCTCGGTGGCCATCAGGCCGTACTCGCCGTAGGACACGAAATTGCCCCGGGTGGCCTTTCCCTTCATGCGGCCGCGCTGCTGGCGGCGGTATTTGACTCTTTTCGGCATCAACATCAGGAATTTCCTCCTTCCTTGGGGGCGGGAGCGGCGGGCCGGCTGTAGCCCTGGCCGGCGGGACGCTGGCCGTAGCCCTGGCCCGGAGCGCGGTTATAGCCGCCCTGGCCGGCGGGACGCTGGCCGTAGCCCTGGCCGGGCGCCCGGTTGTAGCCGCCCGGACCCCGGTTGTCGCGGTTGTAGCCCTGGCCGCCCCGGCCGCCGAAGCCGCCCTGACGGTCGTCCCGGCGGCGGCGGTCATCCCGCCGGCGGTCGGTGACGGGCTTGGAGGTGTCCATCACCCGGGGCGTGGTGCGCAGGGTGGTGGTGAGGATCTCGCCTTTGTAGATCCATACCTTCACGCCGATCCGGCCGTAAGTGGTGGCCGCCTCGGCAAAGCCGTAGTCGATGTCCGCCCGCAGGGTCTGCAGAGGGATGGTCCCCTCATGATAGGTCTCGCTCCGGGCGATCTCCGCGCCGCCCAGCCGGCCGGCGCAGCAGACCTTGATCCCCTTGGCGCCCATGCGCATGGCCCGGCCGATGGCGTTCTTCATGGCCCGGCGGAACCCGATGCGCTTTTCCAGCTGCTGGGCAATGTTCTCCGCCACCAGCTGGGCGTTGGTGTCCGGCGTGCGCACTTCCACAATGGACAGGGCCACCGGCTTGCCGATGAGCTTTTCCACGTCCTGGCGGAGCTTCTCGATCTCCGCGCCGCCCTTGCCGATCACCACTCCCGGCCGGGAGCAGTGGATATAGATGCGTACCTTGGTGTTGTCCCGCTCGATCTCAATGGTGGGCACACCCGCCGCGTACAACTTCTTCTTCAGGTATTTGCGGATCTTGTCGTCTTCCACGATCAGCTCGCCCACCTTGTCCGGGCGGGCATACCAGCGGGATTCCCAGTCTTTGATGACGCCGACGCGGAGGCCGTGCGGATTTACCTTCTGTCCCATATCTTACGCCTCCTCCTTCTCCGCCACCATGACGGTGATGTGGCTCGTCCTCTTCAGGATCCGGGAATACCGGCCCCGGGCGCTGGCGCGCCCGCGCTTGAGCGTGGGACCCGGGGCGACCCATACCTTGGATACATACAGGCGGGCGGGGTCCATCTCGTTGTTGTTCTCCGCGTTGGCACAGGCGCTGCACAGCACCTTGTAGAGAAGGGCGGCGCCGGCCTTGGGCGTGGCCTGGAGAATCGCCTTGGCGGTCTCCGCGTCCTTGTTGCGGATCAGGTCGCAGACGATCTTCACCTTCCGGGGAGAAATTCGGGCGTATTTGTGTTCAGCCTTGACTTCCATCCTATCTCTCCTCCTTACTTACCGGCGGTCTTGCTGCCGGCATGACCGCGGAACGTGCGGGTGGGCACAAACTCGCCCAGCCGGTGGCCCACCATGTCCTCGGTCACGTATACGCTTACGTGACGGCGTCCGTCATGCACCGCGAAGGTATGCCCTACAAAGGACGGGAAGATGGTGGAGGCCCGGGACCAGGTCTTCAGGACCTTCTTTTCGCCGGACTTGTTCATCTCGTCTACCCGCTTCAGCAGCTCGGGAGCGGCGAAGGGGCCTTTTTTGATACTTCTGCTCATCTTTCCTTCCCTCCTTATTTGGCGTTGCGGCGCTTGACGATGAACTTATCGGTGGGGTTCTTCTTCTTGCGGGTCTTGTACCCCAGCGTCGGCTTGCCCCAGGGGGTAACGGGACCGGGCCGGCCAATGGGGGACTTGCCCTCGCCGCCGCCGTGGGGGTGGTCGCAGGGGTTCATCACCGAGCCGCGCACCGTGGGGCGCACGCCCATGTGGCGCACCCGGCCGGCCTTGCCCAGAGACACGTTGGCGTGATCGATGTTGCCCACCTGGCCGACGGTGGCGTAGCAGTTGCTGCGCACCTTGCGCATCTCGCCGGAGGGGAGACGCACCGTCGCCAGGGCGCCTTCCTTGGCCATGAGCTGGGCGGCGTTGCCCGCCCCGCGTACCAGCTGGCCGCCCTTGCCCGGGTACATCTCAATGTTGTGGATCACGGTGCCCACCGGGATGTTCTGCATGGGCAGCGCGTTGCCGGGCTTGATGTCGGCGTTCTCGCCGGCAATTACCGCGTCCCCCGCCTGCAGGCCCACGGGAGCCAGGATATACCGGCGCTCCCCGTCGGCGTACTCCAGCAGCGCGATGAATGCGCTGCGGTTGGGGTCGTACTCCAGCCGGAGCACCTTGGCCTCCACATCCCGCTTGTCCCGCTTGAAGTCGATGATGCGGTACTTCTGGCGGTTGCCGCCGCCGTGGTGGCGGACCGTGATGCGGCCGTAGCTGTTGCGCCCGGCGTTCTTCTTCTTGACTTCCGTCAGGGATCTCTCGGGGCGGACGTGCTTTTCCACGCCGTCAAACCCGGATACGGTCATGTGCCGGCGGGCGGGCGTTACCGGACGATAGGTTTTGATAGACATTCTCTTTCCCTCCCTTAGGCCATGCCTTCGAAGATCTCAATGTTCTTGGAATCTTCGCTCAGCTTCACAACGGCCTTCTTCCAGGTCTTTTGGAATCCCGCGGGATACCGGCCGGTGCGCTTCTCCTTGCCGTGGACCGTGCTGGTGGTCACTTTGATCACCGTCACGCCGAAGATCTCTTCCACAGCCTTCTTGATCTCGATCTTGGTAGCGTCCTTGGCCACCTCAAACACGTACTTTTTGATGTCCACGTCTTCCATGGACTGCTCGGTGACGATCGGCCGGACAATGATATCGTATACGGTCTTCATCAGCAGTACACCTCCTCGATCTTGGCCAGGGCCGCCTTGTCCACCACCAGGGAACGGGCCTTGAGCACCTCGTAGGGGGAGAGGATGGTGGCGATGGTGGTTACCACGCCGGGCAGGTTCCGGGCGCTCTTAACCACGTTCTCGTTCACCGTCTCGGTGACGATCATGGCCTGGCCGGTCACGCCGATCTTCTCCAGGAAATTCTTGCAGGCTTTCGTCTTGATCTCATCAAAGGCCAGGCCGTCCACCACGTAGATCTTGTTCTCGGCCGCCATGGCGGACAGGGCGCTGCGCAGGGCCAGACGCTTTTCCTTGCGGTTGATGGTGTAGCGGTAGCTCCGGGGCTTGGGGGCAAAGGCCACGCCGCCGTGGGTCCATACCGGGGACCCCTTGTAGCCGGCCCGGGCCCGGCCGGTGCCCTTCTGGCGCCAGGGTTTGATGGTGGAGTAGGATACCTCGCCCTTGGTCAGGGCGCTCTGGGTGCCCTGCCGGCAGTTGGCCAGGTGGTTCTTTACCACCGCGTGCAGGACGGTCTTGTTGGGCGCGATGCCGAATACGGCTTCGGAGAGCTCAACCTCGCCGACTTTCTCGCCGGCCATGTTGTAAAGATTCGCCTTAGGCATAAATCAGACTCTCCTTTCCTTAGCGGTTCCGGGCGGAGGCCTTCTGCGGGTTGGTACGCGCGGAAGCCTTCTGCGGGTTGACGGTGCCGGCCACGGAGACCTGCTTGACCTTGTTGTTCTTCACGGTGTTCCGGATAAAGACAACGCCGCCCTTGGGGCCGGGAATGGCGCCCCGGATGACGATCATGTTCAGCTCGCTGTCCACCTTGATCACGTCCAGGTTCTGGACGGTGACCTGCTCGGCCCCCATATGGCCTGCGCCGATCTTCCCCGGGAAGATCCGGCTGGGATCCGTGCTGGAACCCATGGACCCGGCATGCCGGTGCACGGGGCCGCCGCCGTGGGTGGTGGGGGTGCGCTGGGCGCCGTAGCGCTTGATGACGCCGGCGTAGCCCTTGCCCTTGCTGATACCGGTCACGTCCACCTTGTCGCCTTCCTGGAAGGCGTCGGCCCGGATCACGTCGCCCACGTTCATCTCCGCGGCGGTGTCCAGGCGGAACTCGTGCAGCACCCGCAGAGCGCCCGCCTCGGCCTTATCCAGATGCCCCTTCTCGGGCTTGTTGAGCTTGCGCTCGGGAATTTCCTCAAAGCCCAGCTGTACGGCGCTGTATCCCTCTTTCTCCGCCGTCTTCTTCTGGACCACTTTGCAGGGACCGGCCTCGATGACGGTCACGGGCACAACCTTGCCCGCCTCGTCAAAGATCTGCGTCATGCCGACCTTTTTGCCGATAATGGCCTTCTTCATGCTTGGTTCTCCTTTCAGGTTATTGGTCGGGTCGCTTACGTCCCGCGCAGAGGCTCCCGACTTGACCCTGCCTCCATAGGCATGGGGTTCGCTTCGTATATGGCCCGGCTCCCCGCCGGGACCGGGGTTACAGCTTTATCTCGATCTCCACGCCCGCCGGCAGCTCCATGGTGGTCAGAGCTTCCACCGTCTTCTGGGTGGGGGCGATGATGTCGATCAGGCGCTTGTGGGTGCGCCGCTCAAACTGCTCCCGGCTGTCCTTATATTTATGGACGGCCCGCAGGATGGTGACGATCTCCTTCTGCGTGGGCAGGGGGATCGGGCCGGAGACCCGGGCTTCGGTGCGCTTGGCGGTCTCCACGATGGTCTCCGCGGCCTTGTCGATCAGCTGGTGATCGTACGCCTTGAGACGGATGCGGATCATTTTCTTTGCTGCCATGTTTTCTCCTCCAACATTTTCGTACTTAGGTGGTGGCGCCCACCCATTGGTACGGTGAAAAGTTTTCATACACCGCGCCGTGCGTATCAGACCCGTCCCGAAAAACAAACCGGCTTTTGGCCGGTTTCTTTCCCGTCCCGGCGATATACGCCTCTCTTTGGCCGGGGAAATCCACTTCTCAGCCGCCCGATTCACGGACATACTCCACGGAAGTTCCCACCGTGTCCCGGTGCAATCTCCCGCTTCACCGCATAATACGCCCTTGTTGCCACACACAGGCGCTCTGATAGAATAGCAAAATCCCCTCTTGTTGTCAAGAGGGGATCGCCATAAATTCCGAGTTTTTTCTTAAAATCTCAGCCGCCGCTGGATAGGATGCTAAAGTGCATGAAGTCCCGGCTGGTACCCGTCCAGCTCCCGCCCCAGCCCCAGCCGTAATCGGCAAAGGCCTTCACCACGCTGCCCGTGGGAGAGATGGAATAGGGGCTGGGTCCGGTAAGGCTGCCCGCGTAGGAGGAGCTGTCCATCCCCAGCGGCCACCAGCCGCTGCCGCAGGTGACGCTCAGGCTGCCGGAGGAGGTGTTGCACTCGCAGTTCTCGTTGTAGTTCAGGTCGATGGCCGCTCCCCAGGCGTGGCGCATGGTGTCGGAGAACCGGGCGCCCCCCGCGGAGTTGATGGGGAACTGCTCGGGGTCGTTGAAAATCTGCTGGAAAATATCGTATACGTCCGCCGCCAGATACTTATGTACCGTCAGGGTCATGGTGGAGGCGTATTTCCCCCCGTCGGACCCCAGCTTCCATACGTTCACCGTCACATCCATCATGTACGGCGCCGCGTCCGCCGCGCTGGTAAAATAGCTCTTGTCGGCGCTGCCGAAAAACAGCTCGTTAAAGGCCGCCGTGGTGCCGTAGGCCCCCAGCAGGCCGGTCTGCCGGGCCCACAGGGCAAAAGGCGTGGTCCCGTTGGGGGCGTCTGCCAGCCGGTAGGGATTCCCGTCCGCCGGGACGCTCCCCTCAGCGGAGGAGCCGCCAAAGTCCACCGGCGTGCGCGCCGAGGTGTCCACCAGCCGTATCATCACCGCCGCCGCCTGGGCGCGGGTCAGCCCGCTCCAGCCGCAGAAGGAGCCGTCCACCACCCCGTCGGTGTTGATCAGCCCGTTGATGATCCCCTTGCCGTACACCTGGATCACCGCGTCCCGGTACCCCGCCGGCGCCTCGCCCAGATCCGGAATCACCGACTCCGCTCCAGTCCCGTCCACGGTGCTCTCCCCCCGGACTATGGTCAGGAAGTTGGCGATCATCACCGCCATCTCGTAGCGGGTGATATCCTGCTGCAGCGCGTCGTAGGTGCAGGGGATGTCCAGCCCCGCCAGGACCCCCGCCTCGCTGAGCATGGCCCAGTAGGACTCCGACCAGTGTACGTAGGGCAGCTCCTGGGTGTAGCTCAAAGAGGCGCTGCAGGCCAGCATCTTGATGAACTCCCCCCGCCGTAGGTTCTGGTCCGGCAGGAAATAGCCGTTCTCATACCCGTTAATGATCCCCAGATCCGTGCATCGGTCTATGTAGGGCTTGCACCAGCTCCCGGCGCCTACGTCCGGGTAGTTGGCCGCCAATGCCGCCCCCGGCAGAATCGCCGCCGTCAGCGCCAGCGCCATAAAAATGGTCAATATGCGTCGTTTCATGCTTTCCTCTCCGCCGCCCCGGGTCCCCCCAGGTCCGGTCCGTCCGCTCTTTGGTATATACTTACGTCCTTAGTGTACTACAAAAAGTTACAAATTGCAACTAATAAATTACAATTTTCTCCCTTTATTTCTTTCCCCTCAAAACCGGAACCCGTAGGGCAGGAATTCCGACAGGCTCCGCACCACCCAGTCCCCGGCCGCTCTGGTGCAGCAGATCTCCAGCTGGGGGTTGAACTCGTACAGGAACTGCCGGCAGGCGCCGCAGGGGTAACAGTAGTCCTGGCTCAGGCCCCAGATGGCCAGGCGGCGGAAGTCCCGGTGCCCCTGGCTGACGGCCTTCACGGCGGCGGTACGCTCGGCGCAGATGGTGCTGCCGTAGGCGGCGTTTTCCACGTTGCAGCCGGTAAACACCGTGCCGTCGGCACATTCCAGGGCGGCGCCCACGGGGAATTTGGAATAGGGGACGTAGGCGTTCTCTCCGGCCTTGGCGGCCAGAGCCAAAAGCTCCTCCCAAGTCATGGCGTTCCTCCTTATCCGGGGAGCGGGGTCACTCCAAATGGATCTCCCAGGCTCCAAAATCGTGAAAGATGTTGTACAGGTTGGGGGTCATGCCGTTGATGATGCCCAGGTGGGAGATAACCTCCCGTTTCTCAAAGCACACCGGCAGGATCACGCCGCTGCTGGACAGCTGCTGGAGCATGACGGCGGTCGCCTCCGAGCGGGTCTCGTCGTCCGCCGCCAGATAGCTGTACACGGCGTTTTCCAGGTCCGCCATGTCCCAGCCCCCGAAGTTGAGCGCCCCATCCTCCTCAATAAAGGGGATGATGTCCCAATCCGGCGTCAGGGCCGTCTCGGCGTAATACATGTCAAAGGTGGGTTTGCCGTCGTCGTCCCGGGGGTTGGCCAGGGTGTTGCGGAAATCGTTCCAGCTCAGCTCCCGCAGGTTCACCGTCAGCCCGATGGCCTCCATATCCTCCGCGATCTGCCGGGCCGCCACCACCTTGGAGGTGCTGTCGGAACAGACGATAAAGTCGATCTCGATCTCCACCTTGGACCCGGAGATGGCAAACTCCAGCTGCCCGTCCGCGTCCAGGTCCCGGCAGCCCATTTTCTCCATTTCCGTCAGGCACCGGCTGGGAGAGTAGGCCAAAGAGTCGTTGATCTCCGTGCTGAACAGGCTGCTATTGGGGTGGATGGGCAGGGCCGAGGCCGTGGCGGCCCCGCCCAGCACAGAGTCGGCAATGGTGTTGCGGTCGATGATCCAGTTCAGGGCCGACCGGTACTGGGAGTAGCACAGGAACGTGCTGTACCCGTTAAAGCCGATGTAGTGCATGTGGGTGGTGGTAATGACGCGCTTTTCGTTCATGCCCCCGTAGCCCATGTTGTAGATGCTGGTAGGGTCGTTCACCGTCAGGTCCACGTAGGAGCTCTCATACTCGCTGATCAGGTTTTCCGCGTCGGTATACTGGCGCAGGTAGATGGTATCCACCGGCAGGTTCTCCGCCCCGTCGTACTCCGTGAACTTCTCCAGGGTCTCCCCGGAGGCGGAATACATATAGGGCCCGGAGCCCACGGGCATATCCTCCAGGATGCTGCCGCTTTTGATCAGGGGGACGGTCAGCCGGTAGGGCAGCAGGGTGTTGGGGTACTCGCTCTGGACGTACACGGTAGTGCCGGAGCCGCCGGAGTAGACGGTGCCCAGCCGGTTCCGGTAATACTCGCTGTACTGCAGGGCCCGGGAGATGGAGTAGACCACGTCCTCGGCGGTCAGCAGGCTTCCGTCGTGCATGGCGATATCCGGGCGCACCGCCAGCACCCAGACGTTGCTCTCCTCCACGTAGTACCAGTCCTCCAGGACGCGGCTGGTCACGTTGTAGTTATCATCCACCTCAAAGAGCAGGTCATACACCAGGCCGTTGACGATCATATTCAAGGAGCTTTCGGTGGTAATGGGATTGAGTCCCCGGCTGTAATCCACCGCCAGGGAAAAGACGTTGTCCGCGGCGGCGCCGGCGGTGAGTTTTTCGCCGGAAATAGAGTCGCTCACCTGGATATCCTGGGTCTCATCCTGGGTCTCGTCCTGGGTCCCGGCGCAGCCGGCCAGGGCGCCGGTGAGAACAGCCGCCGCCAACAGCAGGGCCAGAAAGGTCTTTCGCTTGTTTTTCATACAATCTCTAAGCCTCATCACGTACGCCGCCGGAGCGGCGGCAGGTTTGCCTCGGTCCTTTTACAGCATGATGATGGACGCCTGTGTCCCCCGGACACCGGCGGTAGCCCTGTGGGACCAGTAGACGTCGCTCATGCACATGGTGCAGTCGGAGCACACGTCGATGTTCCCGGCCGGCACGCCCAACTGGAGCAGGCGGCGGCGGTTGGCTTCCTTCAGGTCCACCAGGAATTTCCCTGGCACCCCTTCCTCCGGGGGGCACAGCCCCCGGGCGTCCGGCCCCAAAAGTTCCTCCACGGCCTGGGGCACCTCCGGCCCCGTCTCAAAGCAGCAGCCGGAGATGGCCGGTCCGATGGCGGCCCGGATACGCTCCGGCCGGGCTCCCCGGGCGGCCATGGCCGCCACGGCCGCCCCGGCCATATCCTGCACCGTTCCCCGCCAGCCGCAGTGGGCGGCGGCCGCCACCCCCGCCTGGACATCGCACAGCAAAACCGGCACACAGTCGGCGGTAAACACCGCCAGGGGCACCCCCGGCCGGTCCGTCACCAGCCCGTCGCAGTCCTCCGGCCGCCGGGCCAGGGGCGGCAGGCACCGCTGGCTGCCGTCGGCGTACCGCACCCGGGTCCCGTGCACCTGCCGGGTAAAGCACATCCCCTGGGGCGGGAACTCCCCCGCCTCCGCCAGGGCTTCCCATAGCCGGCGCACCCGCTCCTGCCGCTCCGGCCGCTGCCACTCCGGGTCGGGCTGGGAGGTATAGGGAAAGTCCCCCACGCCGCCCAGCCGCCGGGTGAACATGTGCCGGCAGGGCAGCATGTCCGATTCCAGCCAGGACAGGCCGTTTTTCTCCCGCAGCGCGAATGCCATTTTCTCTCCCGTCCTTTCCGTCCTTCCGGGCCCCGCCGCCCGGCGCTTTCTGATCCTTTATCCCTATTATATATAAGGTAACTAAGAACCCCCGGAAGCAGCCCGGCCGCGGGGTCACTGGCCCCGGCCGCAGCAGTCCTTGTATTTCATAGGCAAGCCGTTGGGCCGCAGCCGCCCGCAGGGGCAGGGATCGTTCCGGCCGGGTTTCTTGAGCTTTTTCGCCGGCTGCTTCTTCTCGC
>CALWYY010000114.1 GCA_944385885.1 uncultured Oscillospiraceae bacterium
TCCACCGCCACCGGCTCCTTCAGCCGTTCCCACACCGCTGTGGCAAAGCTGCCGCCTGCCTTTGGCTGGGGCCGTACGCACACCGGCTCATAGCCCAGCCGTTCCGCCGCCGCCCGCTCCAGGATCAGCGCCCGGTTCAGATGTTCGCAGCATTGAGCCGCCAGAAACAGCCCCCGCCCTTCCAGAACCGACAACAGCCCCCTGGCCACCGCTTCCCCCGCTTCCGGGCTGGAGCCGTGACCAATCCGGCCTCCCAGAATCTCGCTGGT
This sequence comes from uncultured Oscillospiraceae bacterium, assembly GCA_944385885.1. Taxonomy (GTDB): domain Bacteria; phylum Bacillota; class Clostridia; order Oscillospirales; family Oscillospiraceae; genus Apopatocola. Next base: position 270 of record CALWYY010000114.1, read on the forward strand.
GGAGCAGCCCACCACTACCAGCCCTCCCGGCCGTATTTTCGCCTGTTCCAGCAGTTCCGTCAGCGCCGCCCGGGCTTGATTGTCCATCTGTTCGTACATGACGCCCTCCTTTTCCTCCGTGCCCCGCCGCATTGACAAAGCCCGGATACGTGTAGTATATTGCATTTACGGCTAAGACGCAACCACTGCGAATTTTTGCCGGCGAGGTTTGCACCATGATTAAAAAACACCTTTTTTTGATTGTATGTCTGGCTCTGGTATTCTCTCTGGCTTTCGGCTGCTGCACCATGCGTCCGGCGGAGGCGGATGCCTCCCCCACGCCGGAAGCCTCCCCGGAAGCCTCCCCGGAGACCACGCCGGATGCCACCACGGAACCCACTGCCACACCGGAAGCCTCCCCGGAACCTACGCCGGAGGCAACCGAGGGCCCGGCCATCTATACCAACCCCCTCACCGGCGAGGCCACCAGCACCGACTATTCCGGCCAGCGGCCTGTGGCCGTGATGGTGGAGAATAACCGCATCATCGGCGGGCCGGTAATCCCCATGTTCGGCATCAACGAGGCCGATATCCTCTACGAAATGGAAGTGGAGAAGATTACCCGCTGCATGGCCGTGTATATGGACATCTCCGACGTGGGACAGATCTGCCCCGTGCGCAGCGCCCGGACCTACTTTGTCAGCGCCGCCCTGGCCTACGACGCCATCTACGTCCACCGGGGATACAGCGCCGAGGGGCTGGACCGGGCCGACTATATGCTGGCGGAACATTTCACCAGCGACAACGTGGACCTGGGAGAAGGCAACTCCTACAACATCGATTCTTACCCCAATACCGGTGAGCACAGCATGTGCACCTCCGGGGAACTGCTCACGGAGCACTTTGAAACCGCCGGGGTCCAGACCCAGCATGAAAGCGGCTCCTGGGACTACGGCCTGCTTTTCGCCGAGGACGCCGCCCCCACCGACGGCCAGACGGCCAACACCGTGCGCATTGTGTTCCCGGAGATGAAGATCACCAGCTTCACCTACAGCGCCGAGCAGGGCGGCTACATCGGCAACAACTGGGACCAGGAGTGGACCGACGGCAACACCGGCACCGCCGGGGCCTTCCAGAACGTGCTGGTGCTGGATTCCCCCACCCAGATCGGCATTGACGCCAAGTGGCACTCCTCCATCGTCACCTACGACCATGAGGGCAGCGGGTACTTCTGCAACGGCGGGTACTGCGAGCCCATCACCTGGTCCCGGGGCGGTCTGGACGAGCCGTTCCGCTACTACCGGCAGGACGGCAGCGAGCTGGAGCTGGGAGTGGGCCGCACCTATGTGGCTTTCATCTCCACGGCCTACGGCGGCGTGACCTTCGGCTGAGCACTGCGATACCGGCCCCGCCCGGCCTCTGGCCGGGCGGGGTTTTCCTGTCCACCGGCGGGCGGCGGTTTCAGCCTCTTTTCAGGAACGTGCGGTATACTTTTCCCGTCCCACGGGGAGGAGGCATGGATATGAAGATCCTGATTGTGGAAGATGACGTACTTCTGGCGGATTCCCTGGCGGCGCTGCTGACCGGGAAGGGGTTCGAGGTGGAGGCCGTCTACGACGGGGAGGCGGGGGCGGACTACGCGGAGCTGGGGATCTACGACCTGCTGATCCTGGATGTGATGATGCCCAAAATGGACGGGTATGCGGTGGCCCGGAAGGTACGCGCCCAGCGCTGCGGCACCCCCATCCTGATGCTCACCGCCCGGTCCGCCACGGAGGACCGGATCCAGGGCCTGAACGCCGGGGCCGATTACTACCTGACCAAACCCTTTGACGCCCGGGAGCTGCTGGCCTGCGTCAATGCCCTTCTGCGCCGGCAGGGAGCCCAGGTGGAGGAGCTGGTGTTCGGGAACACCTCCCTGGACCTGGCCAGCTCCACCCTGGTGGGCAAAACCGGCAGCGTCCGGCTGTCGGCAAAGGAATTTGACATCATGCGCTTTTTGTTCCAGGCTGGGTCCCGGAATCTGTCCAAGGAGACGATCCTGGCCCGGGTCTGGGGCTACGACTCCAATGCGGTGGAAAACCACGTGGAGGTCTACGTGGGGTTTCTCCGGAAAAAGCTCCGGAGCATCGGCTCCAACGTCCGCATCGAGGCGGTGCGGAGACTGGGATACCATCTGGAGGTGGATACGTCATGCTCCGACGGCTGCGGCTGAGGTTTATCCTGATCAACATGAGCATCGTGACGGTGATGCTCTGCGTCATTTTTGGCACCGTCTATCATTTTACCAAGGTGAACTTGCAGGCAGAGAGCCTTCGGATGATGCAGGCCATTGCCCAGCAGCCCTTTCAATTGGGGACGCCCAGCCAAAGGGCGCCGGAGATCCGGCTGCCGTATTTCACCCTGCAGATGGGAGAGCGGGGCGAGCTGGTGGCGGCGGGCGGCGGGTACTATGACCTGTCGGACGAGCAATTCCTGCGGGAGATCGCCGCCGCGGCCGTCCAGGCCCGGACCGGCACGGGAGTGCTGGAGGAGTACAATCTGCGATACTACCGGGCGGCGGGGCCCAGGGAGCAGATCCTGGTGTTCGCCGATATTTCCAGCGAGGTCAACACGCTGGGGAAACTGGTCAAAACCTGCCTTGCCATTGGGGCCGCCAGCTTTTTTGCTTTTCTGGGTATCAGCATTCTTCTGGCCCGCTGGGCAGTCCGGCCGGTGGCCGCCGCCTAGCAGCAGCAGCGGCAGTTTGTGGCGGATGCCTCCCACGAGCTCAAAGCCCCCCTTACCGTGATCCTCACCAACGCCGAGCTTCTCCAGCCAGGTCCTGGCCTGTGAGCCCCAGCTGTTCCTCCAGGTCGCAGGCAATGTAGTCCTGCCGCTCCACCATCAGAAAAGGACCCACCGTTATTTTCGCCTCGATATCCCCGTCCCCCAGAATGGGGGA
>CALWYY010000115.1 GCA_944385885.1 uncultured Oscillospiraceae bacterium
CGTACATCCCTCCGGGCGCTCCAAACGGTTAAAGAGCGTTCATCCTCTCCTCGTACGCGGCTTTTATTTCGGCTGCCCTTCTCCCCTTTTCGCCGTCAAGCCGCCCGCTTGCTCAGAACCCCCGTTCCTTCAGCTCCTGTACCAACCTTACGTAAAATTCCCGCACGTCAAAGCCTCGGATGTTTTCCCGATTCAGGTCAATCATATCCCCATGGGCAACACCTCGGCGGCCCTGCGGCTCTACCAGCTGGAACCGGCTTCCCCATTTCATAGAATCCACAGCCACCAGCCCGTCATTCTCCCGGTCAAAACAGCGAACCAGAAGATAGGTGAGGTTTTGGGGAAATGGCGCGGCGCGCCATCCGCCCATCCGGGAGCCCACGCTCTGGCAGTACACCCCCGGTGAGTCCGGCATCCGGCCATCCAGCTCCCGGCAGCGGCGGGAGGTAAGATCGCAAACCGCCTCATAAAAATCCGGATCCTTGTCCCCCAGCCGGCGCAGGGCGGCATTGTAACGCCCTGCAATCCACCGGCATACCCATGGCGGCATCTTCTCTAACAGCCAGTCCACAAACGCGCAGCCCTGGTGCGGCGTGTTGACGGTGGTAAGGGAGGCCACAGCCGGAGCCAGCCCCAAACGGCTCACGGCCCAGCGGCTCTCCAGGCCTCCTTTTGAATGGGCAATAATGTTCACCTTCTCGCAGCTGGTGCGGCGTAGAATGTCTCGTATATTCTCCGCCAGCTCCGCCGCTGCGGCCTCTGTTCCCGCTGCCGACTGCTGTCCTCCGTAGTATATCTCCGCGCCGTTGGCGGCCAGTTCCTTCGGAATCCGGCCCCAGTAGTTAAAGCATTTCCTGTCCCGGAAGAATACCCCATGCACCAACACCAGGGGATATCTGGTCCGGCAGGTTTCGCCGCACCGGCGAATCGTGTTCCACTCCTCTTTCTCCTGTTCAAAGGCGTATTCCTCCCGCACCAGCCGGCATGCCCTGCCAAGAAGGAATAGGTTGCATACCGGAACCCACCAGAACAGCAGGAGCATCACGCGTCGCCGGAGACCAAGCTGGACCGAGGTGGCGCACATTCGAATAAAACCGTTGAGAGCCAGGATCCCCGAGAAGAGAAAGCAGTCCAGCACATGCATGCCTACCGCCCAGCCGGTGGGAACAAACGGAAGCCTCGGAAACAGAACCTCCAGGCAGTACACCCCCAGGGCCAAGTCCAGCGTCAGGGAAAACAGGCTGACCTCCACCAGGATCTCTCCCCCCAGCATCACACCCAGTCGGGAGAAATTCCGGCCCTTCCAATCCGGCGTCAGGTTCACCGCCACAAAGCAAAGCAAAAGCACGCCGGCTGCGCCAGCTCGGGCCGCCCATCCCATGGGAAACAGCAGCCGGCACACGTCCAGGTTCGCCAGCGCCGTTACCACGACAACCCCAAACAGCTTACCCAATCCCCGCACAGGCTTCTCTCCCCTCTTCCGCCCCATGGTCTTGTTCCAAAAAATTATACCGCCTTCCCCTGCCTTATGCAAGGCCCGTCCCAGGAAATGGAACGCGCGCCGGCTTTGCCGGCGCGCGTTCCATTTCCTATCCCTTCGCCCAGTTCAAAAGCAGCGCTGAGTTTGCAATCACCAACACAGACCCTGCGTTGTGCACCAATGCACCGACCACCGGATCCAAAGCGCCCGCCATGGCCAGGGCAATGGCCAGAAAGTTCAGGCCCATGGAAAAGGCCATGTTGGCTTTGATGGTGGTCATCATCCGACGGGAAAGGGCTGTCAGATGAGGCAGCTCTTTCACCTCGTCGTCCACCAAAGCAATATCCGCTGCCTCCACGGCGATGTCACTGCCCACGCCCCCCATGGCAATACCTACGCAGGCTTTTTTCAAGGCGGGAGCGTCGTTAATGCCATCGCCAATCATGCACACAGGATCCCCGGCCTTTTGGAAAGCATCAATGTACCGCAGCTTATCCTCCGGCAGGCAGTTTGCCTGCACTTGGCGGATACCCAGCTGAGAGGCAATGGCGCTGGCCGCGCTCTCTTGATCCCCGGTAAGCAGAACCGGCCGGACGCCCAGCCCTTCCAGGCGGCGGAGCATAGCCTGGCTCTCCTCCCGAAGGGTGTCCGCAAGGGCAATGTACCCGGCATAGGCCCCGTCCACCGCCAGGTAGATAACGGTGCAGCCCCGGCGTATGCAGTCCAGCGCATCTTCTGGCGGGAAAAACTCCACCCCCTGCTCTCGGAGCAGCTCAGGGTTACCAGCCAAAATCCGCGTGTCCTCCGCTAAAGCCGACACGCCCCGGCCCGGGAGCATCCGAAACTCGGTCGCCGGAGAGAGTTCCGGGCCGTCGGTCTTCCCATACCCACGCACAATGGCCTTGCCCAGAGGATGCTCCGATAGCTGCTCGGCACAGGCCGCCAACCGGTACAGCTCCCCGTCGCTCCGATCCCGGCATGCGCTTCTGGCCGCTACCACCTCCGGCGTACCGTGGGTCAGCGTCCCCGTTTTATCAAAGCACACCACCTTCACCGCGGACAGCCTCTCCAGGGCGTCTCCCTCTCGGACAAGAAACCCGTGCTTGGTGGCGTTGCCAATAGCCGCCATAATGGCCGTGGGTGTCGCCAGCACCAGGGCGCAGGGACAAAACACAACCAAAATGGTCACAGCTCGGATAATCCGCCCGGTAATGAGCCAGGTCAGCCCCGCCGCGCTCAGGGCAATCACTACAATCCATGTGGCCCAGCGATCGGCCAGTCCCACAATCCGCGCCTTGCCTGCATCCGCCGACTGGACCAGGCGGATCATCCGCTGGATGGAGCTGTCCTCTCCCACCCGGTCGGCTTGCATCTCAAAAGCTCCAAACTGATTGACTGTACCGCTGGAAACCCGGTCCCCCGCCGCTTTGTCCACCGGCAGGGACTCGCCGGTCATTACCGCCTGGTTAATGGAGGTCTGGCCGGCAATGATCCGCCCGTCTACCGGTACCGTCTCCCCCGGCAGGACCCGCAGCACGTCCCCTATCCGGACCTCCTGGGCGGGAACCACGGTCTCCCTCCCATCCCGCAAAACCCGCGCTGTCCGGGGCGTCAGGCGCACCAGTTTTTCGATCCCCGCCCGGGCTCGCGCCACGGTCAGCTCCTCCAGCAGCGCCCCCAGCTGCATGATTACCGCCACCTCCCCGGCGGCAAAGTACTCCCCGATACACACCGAGGCGATCAGGGCCAGTGATACCAGCACATCCGCCTTGATATCCAGAGCCGTGACCAGACCGATGATAGCTTCCAGCACAATGGGAAGGCCGCATAGGACAATAGCCACCCAGGCTATGTCAAAAGGAAACGGCTGTATCCCTAGTAAACTGCAGACCACCGCCGCGCCAGACAAAACCAGGAGCGCCACATCCTTGCCAATCCCGCCCCATTTCAGCACGCCTTCCAGTTTCTCTGTCCATGCCCTCATATTCCTTGCCGCCCTCTTTTCTATACCCCGCCGGGTATAAAGTCATTATACCTATACGGGTATATGTTGTCAAGGCCGGAAAAGAAGCAGCCGTTTAAGCGGCTGCTCTTTTTGTCACCCCATGTTGGAAAACCGCTCCACCGCTTTTGTGAAGCTCTCAATGGTCTTGTCCGCGTCTCCATGCTCAATCCCGTCCCGGACGCAGTGGCGGATATGCCCTTCCAGCACCACTTTCCCGCATCCGTGCAGGGCTGCCTTGGCCGCATTGATCTGGGCCAGGACGTCCTCGCATGGCACATCCTCGTCCACCATCCGATCAATAGCCTGGACCTGGCCGATGATCTTCTTCAGCCGCCGGTGCAGGTTCTCCGCATCCATGCATTGTCTCATTGCCCCGCCCCCATAGGATAAGTGGTATATGTACGGTCATTATACCGGCCGCCGCCGCCCTTGTCAACGCATCCGCTCCTGCCCGGCGGGAGACTGAGTACGCCGGTTAATTACGTATATATCGTTTTTCGATAAATTTATATTGACGTTCAGTTAATTGGGTGGTATTCTCTCCCTCAGAAACGGAGGTGACCCTTTCCTTGAGTGAACGGAATCTGGCCGGTTTTACCAAGTTCCTTCTGGACGTGGGATATATTCTGTCCCTATGCGCGCTGCCGGCGCTGCCCTTCCTGCTCCGCTGGGCCGCGCCCCAGTATCCCAGCGTGGCGGAGCACCGGGTCTTTCACCTGATCTTGTTCTTCCTGGGGGACCTGGGCTGCATCTTCATCATCCGGGAGCTTCGCCGGATGTTCCGGACCGTGCTGGAGGACCGCTGCTTTGTCCGGGAAAATGTGACTAGCCTGCGGCGGATGGGATACTACGGGCTGGGTATCGCCCTGGTCATGGCGGTGCGCCTGGCGGTGGCCTTTACCCCGGCTACGGTATTTATAATTGCGGTCTTTTTCCTGGCCGCTCTGTTCTCCTTTGTACTGGCGGGGGTGTTCCACCGCGCCGTGCGGTACAAGGAAGAGAACGACCTGACCATTTGAGGCGGCGCCATGATCGTAGTGAATTTAGATGTGATGATGGCACGGCGGAAGATCGGGGTAGGCGAGCTGGCGGAAAAGGTGGATATCACCCCCGCCAACCTGTCCATTTTGAAAAACAACCGCGCCCGGGCGGTGCGCTTTTCCACTCTGGAGGCGCTATGCGCCGCCCTGGACTGTCAGCCGGGGGATATCCTTACCTGGGTCCCCGGCGAGGAGGATACACATGAGCCAACCGATTGAAAACCAAGAATGGTACGGGCCCCGTTCGGCGGCAGGCCCGCGCCCTCCCGTCCCGGAGACGGAGGAAATAGGGCCGCTGCGCCAGGCTTTTCTGCAGCATCGCGCCGCCTTGCTTGCCTGCGCCGGCCTGACTGGGGCCGCCTGTGCCCTCTGCTTTTGCCGGGCCCCCGGCTGGGGGATCAATGTAACGGTATTCTCCGCCGTGTGGGTCTGGTGCCTGCTCGCCGCGTACCGTCGGCTGGGCGTCTTCCAGGCGCGGAGAGATGTGCCCTTGGGGATGGGCATTTTGCTGCTGGGCCTATCCGTGGCCTGGACCGCAAACGCCTTCGTTCAGCTTGTCAGCCGCCTGGGGATTTTTCTTCTAAGCGCCATGATGCTGCTGGAACCCTTCTGTGCAACCCGGCACTGGTCCCTGTGGACCTATATTGGAGCCGGATTCCGGCTGCTGGCGGCGGCCGTGGCCCGGCTGCCGGAGCCCTTTGTATCCCTGATGCGCAGGCCCGCGGGAAGGCGGCGGCTGCCGGCCATCCTGCTGGGGATCCTGTTTGCCCTTCCCCTGTGCTGGCTCGCCGGAGACCTGCTGGCCTCCGCCGACCCCCTGTTCCAAAGGCTGGTTGCCAGCCTGCTCCCCACCTCCCTCGGCCTGCCGGAGGTTCTGGACATCCTTCTGCGGGCTTTGGGCTGGTTTTTCCTGGCTTTTTGGGCCCTGTACTGCTCCCTGTCGGCCCAAAGCGCCCGGCCCGTCCCCTCCGATGTGCGGCAGCCCCGGAAGGGGCCGGAACTCACCGCCCTGGTCTTTACCGGGGCCCTGACTTTGATCTATCTGGTCTTCTGCGGGATCCAGGTGCTCTATTTGTTCTCCCGGGGCGCCAGGCTCCCGGAGGAGTTTACCTACGCGGAATACGCCCGGCAGGGTTTCTTCCAGCTCCTGTTCGTCAGCGCTATGAACCTGCTGCTGGTACTGCTGTGCCGCCGCCGGTTCCAAGCCGGGCGCGCCCTGCAAATCGTCCTGACCGTGCTGTGCGCCTGTACTTATATCATGGCCGCCTCCTCCGGGTACCGGATGATCCTGTACGTGCAGGCTTACGGCCTGACCTTCCTTCGGATACTGGTGCTGTGGTTTTTGCTGGTTCTGGCCGTGCTGCTGACGGGTACGCTGGTGTCCGTATTCCGCCCGGCGGTTCCCCTGCTCCGGTTTTTCCTGTGGGTCTGTCTGTGCCTATGGCTGGTGTTTGCCTTTGCCAGGCCGGACCGGATCGCCGCGCGGTACAACCTGGAACGTTTCGGGCCCCAGGACGATGTGGCCGCCTGCCTGCTCTATGAGCTGTCCCCGGACGCGGTGCCAATAATGGCCCAATACCGCCATAGCGGAATCTATTCCCTCGAGTGGGAGGGCTATCTGACAAAGAGTATTCCCCGGCGGTACCAGCAAGCCGGTATCCGGGGCTTCAGCTTCTCTCTGTGGGAGGCAAACAAAGCGGCGGAGGCATACGGCAATGGACAATAACGGTATTTATCTGCAGCCCATCGCCTATATTCACTCAGACTTTTCCTCCAAGTTCGGCATTCCCCGGCAGAGCGGCCTGGTGGAAAGCCTGAAGGCCCAGATCCTGTTTGAGCCTGGCTTCCGGTTCCCGGAAGCCGTGCGGGGTCTGGAGGAGTTCAGCCACCTGTGGCTGATTTGGCGGTTTTCCGAGGCGGTGGAGAAGGGCTGGTCCCCCACGGTGCGCCCGCCCCGGCTGGGCGGGAACCAGCGGGTGGGAGTCTTTGCCAGCCGCTCCCCCTTCCGGCCCAACCACCTGGGCCTGTCCTGCGTAAGGCTGGAGCGGGTGGAGCTGCGGGGGCCGCAGGGGCCGGTACTGCACGTGTCCGGTGCGGATCTGCTGGATGGCACGCCCATCCTGGACATCAAGCCCTACGTGCCCTATGCCGACAGCCGGCCGGAGGCCCGGGGCGGCTTCGCCCCCAGCGCCCCCGACGCGGCTCTGATGGTGGAGATCCCCGCGGAGTGGGAACGGCTCGTCCCGGAGGACCGTCGGCCGGCCCTGCGGGGCATCCTGGGCCAGGACCCCCGCCCCCCCTACCAGCACGACCCCCAGCGGACGTATGGTCTCGTCTTCGCCGGGCTGGAGATCCGATTTCAGGTGCGGGAGGGCACACTCATAGTCACGGAGATCTTCCCTATCGCCCCCTGAGCCCCGGTTTTGCCCGGTCCCTTCCAGCGCTCCCGACGCCAGCGGGCGGGCGTTAAAATTCGTTTATATATTATGTAAACATCCGCAAAGAAATCCTCTGCCTGTTCCCGCAGAGGATTTTCTTTATTATTTTCCATAAATCTCTCCTAATGATTTAAAATTTTTCCGTTTTTACCGGAAAACATTACATAACAAAATTAGCGTCCATGACGTCCCCTGCAATTTTAAAAAATATTATGTTAATCTCTCGGGGATTGCCAAAAAACAGGTTCTCGCATATAATAAGACAATAAATTCTTACGGTTGCAGCAGCGCTTCCACAGGAGGTACGGTATGGACGAAAAGAAAGCGGGCGGACGCCGCCGGGCCAGCGCGGCGGGGGTCGTCCTGGGTCTGGCTCTGTCGCTGATTTTGGCGGGAGCGGCAGTATGGGGCCTGCACATCTGGGGACAGGGCCACTTTATCCAGCCGTCGGAGACGGAACCGGAGGTCCTCCAGGCAAACCGTCTTTCCGTTTACGTCCCGGAGGCTCCTTATACGGCGGAGGCGGCGGAACCGGATGAGGCGGAGCCGGAAGCGGCGGACGGCGGGTACGAATACGAGGAGATCCTGGTCCAGGAGGACGGGTTCCTTCTGGCCCGTATCCAGGGCAAGCGGTATCTGGGATATCTGGCGGTGGTGGACGACCCCTTCCGGGTGACGGTGGCCACCAGCGGCGCGTTTTCGGAAAATGCCTATGGGAAACGGGTGGATGAAATGGCCGACGCCGCAGGGGCGATCTTGGCGGTAAACGGCGGCGGGTTTTCCGACCCAGGAGGCAACGGCAAGGGCGGCATGCCTGTGGGCAACGTGGTGGTGGACGGAGCTCTCCTATGGGGAGAGTACTCCCATACCGTGGGACTGGACGCCCAGGGTGTTTTGCATGTTGGTACTTTTACCGGTCAGGAGTGCGTAAACATGGGACTTCAGTGGGCGCTGAGCTATGGCCCCACGCTGATCTCCAATGGTCAGATCCAAACCTTTAACAACAGCCTTCAAGAGCCTCGCACCGCCATTGCCCAACGGGAGGACGGCGCTATCCTGCTGATCTGCCTGCAGGGGCGGCAGGTCTCGGCTCTGGGTGTCACCCTCCAGGAACTGTCGGAAATCCTATTATCCTACGGCGCGGTAAACGCCAGCAACTTGGACGGCGGCGCCTCCAGCGACATGTACTACAACGGGGAATACGTGAACATCAGCAATTCCGCCGGCGGGCCGCGGCCCCTGCC
>CALWYY010000116.1 GCA_944385885.1 uncultured Oscillospiraceae bacterium
AAGATTACATCGTCAACCAGGACCACCGTTTTACCTTGGATGGAAAAGGGTACGTGAGTATCAGACACTATCGGAGCGTCGGAGACGGCGGATAGATCGTCCCGATAGAGGGTAATATCCAATTTCCCCACGGGGACGCTTACGCCTTCAATGCGCAAAATATTCCGGGCCAGACGCTGGGCCAGGGGTACGCCCCGGGTTTTAATACCGATGAGGCACAGGTCCTGGGTCCCCTGGTTTTTTTCCACAATCTGATGGGCGATGCGAACCAGTGTGCGATCCACGGCAGCCTCGTCCATGATCTGCGCTTTGAAGTACACGGCCACACCCTCCTTCACCACATTAAGGTATCCTCAAACCGGTGGTGGACAACGGCGTTTTACAGTGTTGCGGGAATACCGCATACTCTTTCCATCGTTCCGGAAAAAGCGGGCGATGTCCGGCAGCAAAAAAGCCTTGTCCGCAGGCCGGACAAGGCATACGGCGGCGCAATACAGCCGCGATCCACCTTTCGACGCCTTGCCGGCAGCTCTGTACCAGCTTAAAGAGGTCTTTTCCTGGGGCGTATGGTACCACTGTATCTCGGGGAAGTCAAGCGCAAAATCCACAAAATACAGCGCGGAAGGCCAAAAAAATTCTCCGGGAAAGCCGAAGCGCCCCCGGTCTCCTAGGGGAGAGGGAAAAGGGCCGGGCATCCGCCCGGCCCTTTCCGTTATTTCTTGAAGGAATCCTTCAGCGCCACCGCCCGGTTGAATACCAAATGTCCCGGCGCGCTGTCCCGGTTGTCCGGGGCAAAATACCCCAGGCGCAGGAACTGGAACCGGTTGGAAGGGGTGCAGGCTTCCAGGCTCCGCTCCACCTTGCAGCCGGTGAGCACTTCCAGAGAGTCCGGATTCAGGCACTCCATAAAATCCTTTCCCGGGGCGTCCGGCTCCGGGTCGGAAAAGAGCATGTCGTACAGGCGCACCTCCGCATCCAGGCAATTGGAGGCGTCCACCCAGTGGACGGTTCCCCGGACCTTCCGGCCGTCGGGGGTATTCCCGCCCCGGGTGTCGGGGTCGTATTCGCACAGTACGGCCGTGACGGCGCCGGACTCGTCCTTGACGCAGCCGGTGCACCGGACGACGTACGCCCCCTTGAGGCGCACCTCGTTGCCCGGGAAAAAGCGGTTGTATTTTTTCACCGGTTCCTCCATAAAATCCTCTGACTCAATCCAGAGCGTACCGGAGAAGGAGACGTCCCGCTCACCGGCCTGAGGGTCCACGGGGTTGTTTTCCACCGGGAAGGTCTCGCTCTGCCCCTGGGGGTAATTGGTGATGATCAGCTTCAGAGGCCGGATGACCGCCATTACACGCCGGGCGGTCTGGTTCAGGTCATCCCGCAGGCAGGACTCCAGGAAGGAGTAATCCACTGTGGAAGGGACTTTGGATACGCCGATCCGCTCGCAGAACTCCCGGATGGACCGGGGGGTATAGCCCCGGCGGCGCAGGCCGCATAGGGTGGGCATCCGGGGGTCGTCCCAGCCGGAGACCTTTCCCTCCTCCACCAGCCGGCGGAGCTTCCGTTTGGACATAACCGTGTAATTGATCCCCAGCCGGGCAAACTCGATCTGCCGGGGCCGGGAGGGTACGTCGCAGTGCTCGATCACCCAGTTGTACAGGGGCCTGTGATCTTCATATTCCAGGGAGCAGAGGGAGTGGGTAATGCCCTCCAGGGCGTCCTGGATGGGATGGGCCAGGTCATACATGGGGAAGATGCACCAGCGGGTGCCCTGGCGGTGGTGCTCAATGTACCGGATACGGTACAGGACCGGGTCGCGCATGTTGAAGTTGCCGCTGGCCAGATCGATCTTTGCCCGGAGGGTATATTTCCCCTCGGGGAATTCCCCATTGCGCATCCGCCGGAACAGATCCAAGGATTCTTCGATTGGCCGGTCCCGGTAAGGGCTTACCGCCGGGTGGCTGATATCCCCCCGGTAGCGGGAAAACTCCTCTGGCGTAAGCTGGCACACGTAGGCCAGCCCCTTGCGGATCAGACCCTCCGCCATGGCGTAGGTTTGCTCAAAGTAGTCCGAACCGTAAAAGAACCGCCCGCCCCAGTCAAAGCCCAGCCAGTGGATATCCTCCTGGATGGCTTCCACAAATTCCGTATCCTCCTTGGCCGGATTTGTGTCGTCCATGCGGAGATTGCACAGGCCGCCGAACTTTTCCGCCGTACCGAAGTCTATGCATAAAGCCTTGCAGTGGCCGATGTGCAGGTACCCGTTGGGCTCGGGCGGGAACCGGGTGTGGACCGGCTGCCCAGCGAAACGGCCGCCGGGAGCGGTGTCCTCCGCCACAAAATCGTAGATGAAATTGGAATTCTCCCTGTTTTCGTCCATGGTGGTTCTCTCCGTCCATCGTCTGTAATATTGCTGTATTATACACGAAGATGCTTGAATTTACAACTGATATGTTGGATAATGGAAAGCGGGAAAGGAGCGTGTCCTTATGCATTACGATGGGATTGTGGTAGGCGGCGGCCCGGCGGGGATCTCTGCGGCGCTGACGCTCCGGCGTAGGAACAAGACGGTGGCCCTTTTCACGGGCGGGCTGGAGGATATCCCTCTGTACAAGGCCAAGCAGATCGACAACTACCCGGGCTGTCCACGGATTTCCGGGCGGGAGCTGCTGGAGACCATGGAACGCCAGGCCCGCCAGGAGGGGGTGGAGATCATCTCTGGCCGCGTGACGGCTCTGATGCCCATGGAGCCCGGGTTCGGCGTGGCGGCGGGACAGGATTTTTACCAGTGCGGCGCACTGGTTTTGTGTACCGGGATCGCGCCGGCGGGGGTCTTTCCGGGGGAGAAAGAGCTGCTGGGACGCGGAGTGAGCTACTGCGTAACCTGTGACGGGATGCTCTACCGGGGTAAGGATGTATGCCTGGTGGGGTTTACCGGCCAGACCGAGGAGGAGGCCCGGCTTCTGGAGGACATGGGCTGCCGGGTGAAGGTATTCACCCAGCAGGGGAAGAAATACGCCGTGGAGGGCGACGGGCGGGTGGAGGCGCTCACCGTGGGAGGAGAGCGGTATCCCTGCCAGGGGGTGTTTATCCTCCGTCCGGCCACCATGCCGGACGCCCTGATGGAGGGCTTAGCCATGGACGGGGCGCACGTGGCGGTGGGCCGGGATATGTCTACCAATATCCCGGGGGTGTTTGCCGCTGGAGACTGTGCCGGCAAGCCGTATCAGGCCGCCAAGGCCGCCGGGGAGGGGAATGTGGCGGGAATCTCCGCCGCCCGGTACCTGGAGACGAAGGAATAGGAGGTCGAGGAGTATAAAACAGACGGATCGAAAATATCTGGAGCTTTTGTCCAAGAGTTTTCCCAGCGTGCCGGCGGCGGCGGCGGAGATCGTGCGCCTGAGCGCCGTGCTGGAGCTTCCCAAAACCACGGAGCATTTCATGAGCGATATCCACGGGGAATATGCCTATTTTACCCATATCCTGAAAAATGCCTCCGGGGCCATCCACCGGAAGATCGACGACAGTTTTGGGGATCTTCTGGGGGAGGAGGAAAAGAACGCCCTGGCGCTTCTTTTGTACTACCCGGAGCGGGAGCTGGCGGCCGAGAAACATAACCACCGCTGGTACCGGGTGACGATCCACCGGCTGATCGCGGTCTGCCGGGTGGCTACGGACAAATACTCCCGGGCCAAGGTGCGCTCCCGCCTGCCCCAGGAGTATGCGTACATCATTGAGGAACTGATTAACACCAACGAGCACGACAGCAGCAAGAAGCGGTATTTTGAGAGCATCATTGAAAATGTCATCGACTCGGGCATTGCCGACTCCTTTATCATTGCCCTGTCCAACCTGATCTCCCGGCTGACGGTGGACCGGCTGCACATCGTGGGGGACGTGTTTGACCGGGGTCCGGCGGCACAGCTGGTGCTGGACGACCTGCAGCGGCGCCACGGGGTGGATTTCGTGTGGGGCAACCATGATATTTTGTGGATCGGAGCGGCCCTTGGCAATCCCGCCTGCATTGCCAACGCCCTGCGAAACAGCGTCAAGTACGGCAATTTTGACACCCTGGAGGACGGTTACGGCATCAACGTGCGGCCTCTGGCCCTGTTTGCCATGGAGCAGTATGCCTCGGATCCCTGCAGCGCCTTCCTGCCGACCCAGGTTACCGACTGCGTGGCGGAAAACAGCGAGACCACGGCCAAGATCCTCAAGGCCATCACGGTCATCCAGTTCAAGTTGGAAGGCCTTTTGATCCAGCGCCACCCGGAATACCGGATGAACGACCGGCTGCTGCTGGATAAGCTGGATATGCAGAAGCACACCCTGACGGTGGACGGAAAGACCTACCATACCCACGACATAGCCCTGCCCACGGTGGATTGGGCGGACCCGTACCGGCTGTCCCCCATGGAGGAGCAGCTGGTACAGCAGCTGATCCTTACTTTCCGCCGCAGCGCCCAGCTGCAGGAGCATATCCGGTACATGGTGGATAAGGGAGCCATGTACCGGGTGTGCAACGAGAACCTGTTTTATCACGGCTGCATCCCCATGGAGAAGGACGGGAGCTTCTCCTCTGTCCGAATTGGCGGGAAGAACTATGCGGGCCGGGCGCTGCTGGACGCCTGCGACCGGCTGTGCCGGTCGGCGGTATACGATCCCCGGGAGGAGAACACGGACTTTCTGTGGTACCTCTGGTGCGGGCCGCTATCCCCCCTGAACGGGAAGAACAAGATAGCCACCTTTGAGCGCACCTTCGTAGTGGAGCCGGATGCGGGGCAGGAGGAGAAGAATCCCTACTACACACTGTGGAACAAGGTAAAGACCGGAGAGGACATCCTGCGGGAGTTTGGCGTGGACCCCGGCCGGGGCCACATCATCAACGGCCATGTGCCGGTACGCAAGAGCAAGGGAGAGGAACCGGTTAAGGCCGGAGGGAAGTTTATCAACATCGACGGGGGCCTATCCAAGGCCTACCAGCCGGTGACGGGGATCTGCGGGTACACGCTGGTATGCAACTCCCACGTTATGTATCTGGCGGAGCATCAGCCCTTCGACCCGGATACAGCGGCCCGGCAGAACGCGGATATGATTTCCAGGACGATCCTGGTGGAGAAATATCCCGACCGGCTGCGGGTGCGGGACACCGACGGCGGCCGGGACGTGGAGGCCCGGATCGACGATCTGAAGATGCTCCTGGAGGCCTACCGGTCAGGGGAAATCCGCAGCCCGGCCCGGATGGAATGACGCCCATGGCCCGGCGAGGGACAGACGTTTTGGGCTGTCCCTTCCGGCGGGCGTTGGCCGGGGGCGAGGGCAGGCGGGGAAGAGGAACCGGAGGAGGATGAAACATGGCGGAGGGGGAGCTGCGGTCAAAATCCGTG
>CALWYY010000117.1 GCA_944385885.1 uncultured Oscillospiraceae bacterium
GGGTTAAAGCGCCGCTCATATTCCAGGGTGGTGCTGCCCTCGTGGCCCGGGTACACCTCATAGTCCCCCTCCAGGTCCCGGAGCTTTTCCAGGGAGTGGGTCAGCTCCAGGGAACTGCTGCCGGGAAAGTCGTAGCGCCCGCAGGACAGGCGGAAGAGCGTATCCCCGGTGAACAGGCAGTTGTCAATACGGTAGACCAGGCCGCCTGGGGTGTGCCCTGGGGTCTCCAGCACCTGGAAGGCCAGGGCTCCCGCCTGGATCTCGTCCCCCTCCCCCACAAAATGGGTATCCTCCGGCGGGTCCAGGACCCAGTCGCCGTTGCCGATCTCCCGGCCCAGGTCCTCCCGGCTCATGTACACCGGCACGCCCAGCGCGCCCTGCACCTCCTCCAGCCCCATGCAGTGGTCAAAGTGGCCGTGGGTCAGAAGAATGGCCCGGACGTTCAGGCGGTTTTTCTCCACGTAGTCCAGGATCCGGTTGGAGTCCGCGCCCGGGTCGATGATGGCCGTGTCCAGGGTGGCCTCGTCTGTCACCAGATAACAGTTGGTCTGTAAAAACCCCACCTCAATGGTTTTGATGAGCATGTTCAGCACTCCCTTGTATCCAGAATCAGAGTCACCGGCCCGTCGTTCTGGGACGTGACCTGCATGTCCGCGCCAAAGACCCCCGTCTCTACCCGGAATCCCCGCTCCCGGCACCGGCGCACCACCTGTTCGTACAGGGGCACGGCTGTATCCGGCCGGGCGGCGTCGGTAAAGCCCGGCCGCCGGGACCGGCAGTCCGCCCACAGGGTAAACTGGCTCACCACCAGCAGCTCTGCCCCCGCGTCCCCGGGCCCGATGTTCATCTTCCCGTTCTCGTCCTCGAACACCCGCAGGCCGCAGATCCGGTCGGCTATCCGGTCGGCTTGGGCCTCCGTGTCCAGCCGGTGGACGCCCAGGAGGATCAGAAACCCCTTCCCGATCTCCCCCAGCACCCGGCCGCTGGCCGTCTCGGTCACCCGGGCCTCCTTCACCCTGGTCACCACCGCACGCATGGCTTTTCCTCCCTTTCGCTCCTTTTCAGCCCGTGCCCCGCTCCACGCTGCGCACACCGCCCAGGGCGCTCAGCCGCCCCATGATCAGTTTCAGAGACGCCAGATCCGGCACCTCCAGCGCCACGTACACCATTGCGTTGCCGTCGGCCACCCCACGGGCGTTCAGGCTGCGCACCTTGGCATTCAGAGAGTTGAGCACCGTGGCAATATCCAGCACCAGGCCCGAACGGTCCCGGGCCACAATCCGCAGGGCCGTCACATACAGGTCGGTGGGGTTGGGCGCCCAGGCCACGTGGAGCCACCGCCCTTTGTTCTCCCCGCTGCAAACGCTGTTGAGATAGTTGGGGCAGTCCGCCCGGTGGATGGAAATCCCCTGCCCCCGGGTGATAAAGCCCACTATCGGGTCCCCCGGCACCGGGGTGCAGCAGCGGGAAAATTTGATCAGGCAGTTGCCCATCCCCTCCACCAGGATCCCGTGCACCGCCTTCAGCGGCCGGGCCGTCCGCCGCTCCGCCGCCTCGTTGAGCCGGTCCAGAGCCGTCTTATGAGGCTGCCGCGCCGCCCGGGCAATCTCGTCCTTGAACCGGTTCACCGCCCGGGTGCTGGTCAGGCCCCCGTACCCTATGGCCGCATACATGTCGTCCAGAGAGGCCACCGACAGCTTCTTGATGCACGTCTGCAGCAGCTCCTCGTCCCCCAGGTATGCCGTGGAGAGCCCCGCCCGTTTCAGCTCCCCCTCAAACATCTCCCGGCCGCGGAGGATGTTCTCCTCCCGCCGCTCCTTCTTGAACCACTGCCGGATCTTGGCCCGGGAGGCGTTGGATTTGCACAGGGCCATCCAGTCCCGGCTGGGCCCCGGCGCCGTCTTGGACGTGAGGATGTCTACAATGTCCCCGTTTTGCAGCTTGTGGTCAAAGGGAACTATCCGGCCGTTGACCTTGGCCCCCACCATGCTGTTGCCCACCGCGGAGTGGATGCTGTACGCAAAATCTATGGGCGACGCCCCCGCCGGCAGGTTGATGATATCCCCCTGGGGCGTGAAGACGAATACCTCGTCGTCAAACATGTCCATCTTCAGCTCATGGACAAAGTCCTGGGCGTCCGCGTCCTGCTGGGCCTCCAGCAGGCGCCGGATCCAGGCAAATTTCTCCTCGTCCCCCGTCCGGACGCCCTGGCCGCCGGATTTGTACTTCCAGTGGGCCGCCACCCCGTATTCCGCGATCCGGTGCATCTCCCAGGTGCGGATCTGCACCTCGAACATGATCCCCTCGTCCCCGAAAACCGTGGTGTGGACGCTCTGGTACCCGTTGGGCTTGGGCGTGGCAATATAGTCCTTAAACCGGCCGGGCACCGGGCAATACATATCGTGGATCTGCCCCAGCACGTTGTAGCAGTCGGTGATGTTGTCCACGATCACCCGGAATGCGCACAGGTCAAATATCTCGTCCAGCGCCCGTTTCTGGGTGTACATTTTCCGGTATATGCTGTAAATGTGCTTGATGCGGCTCTGCACCGTGGCCCGCACGCCCGCTTCCCCCAGCCGGTGCCGGATCTTTCCCTCTACGTCCCCCATGAACCGGTCTAAAGTGGCCTGGCGCTGTTCCAGGTATTTTAGTATCTCCTCGTACCCCACTGGGTCCAGGTACTTCAGCGACAGGTCCTCCAGCTCCCACTTAATGCGCTGCATCCCCAGCCGGTGGGCAATGGGAGCGTAGATCTCCATGGTCTCCAGGGATTTGTCCAGCCGTTTCTGCTGGTTCATATACTCCATGGTGCGCATGTTGTGCAGGCGGTCGGCGATCTTGATCAGGATCACCCGGATGTCCTTGGCCATGGCCATGAGCATCTTCCGCAGGTTCTCCATCTGCTCGTCTTCCCGGCTGGTAAACTGCACCCGGGTAAGCTTGGTGACCCCCTCCACAATGTCGGCCACCTCGTTGCCAAACTGGCGGGCGATGTCCTCGTGGGTGAGGGCGGTGTCCTCGATGCAGTCGTGCAGAAGAGCCGCCACAATGCTGTCCTCGTCCAGGCCCATCTCCGCGCTGATCCGGGCGGCCGCCAGGCAGTGGGTCACATAGGGGGACCCTTCCTTCCGCTTCTGGCCGCTGTGGGCCCGGTCCGCCATTTCAAAGGCAGCCCGCACCCGGCCCAGGTCCACCCCGGGGTTGTGTTCCAGGATGGTATCCGCCAGCTCCCTATATGCATTTTCGATCCGTTCTTCCGCCATTCATCCCACACCTTTCCCCCGGTTGCCCCGTCTCCCGCGCCGCCGGTTATTTCTCCCTCTCGTGGGGCCGCAGGTCCGTGATCACCAGCTGTACGTTTCGCTGAGAGCGAAACTCGTTGATCTGCGGAGCAAATACAAGATCTGCCGTCTGTCCCTCCCAGACACCCAGCTCCTCTTTTTTCCGGGAAAAGAATACACAATCAAAGGTCTGCCCGAATTTGGACACTTTCAGTCGCAGATGCCGTCCGCCGCCGATCGGCGCAATGGTGTCCACCACCGCGGCCTCCATGTACAGCAGCGGCCGGGAGTTGGCATTCCCGCAGGGTTCCAGCCAATCCAGCGATTCCACGTTGGCCATGTCCAACAGCACCGGATCGGACACCAGCACGTCCGCCTCCAGAGCCGCCCCCCCCTGGGCCGGGTGCTCCCGGTAGTACCGGCGCAGCTGCCGGCGCAGCTCCTCCACCCGGTCCCGCCGCACCGTGAGCCCCGCCGCCATGGCATGGCCTCCGAATCCCTCCAGACATCCCGCGCACTCCGTCAGCGCCTCGTACAGGTTGAAGCCGCCTGTGCTCCGGCAGGACCCTTTGCCCGTCTCCCCGTCCAGGCAGATCATCACCGCCGGGACGGAAAATGCGTCCGTCAGCCGGGATGCCACAATCCCGATCACCCCCGGATGCCAGCCCTCCGCCGCCAGGACGATAGGGTCCCGGGGCCGTTCCGGGCCCAGCATCCCTTTGGCCTGGTCCCAGATGCGCGTCTCCAGTTCCTGCCGTTCCCGATTCTTCTGGCACAGCGCCCGCGCCAGCTCCGACGCCCGGCGCCGGTCCTCCGTCATAAGCAGCTCCACCGCCGCTTCCGTCTCCCCCAGCCGCCCGGCGGCATTGATCCGGGGGGCCAGGGAAAAGCCGATGGTGGCGGCAGTGGGGCGCTTGTCCGCTGCCCCCGTCTCCTCCAGCAGAGCCGTAAACCCCGGCCGGCATGTCCCGGCCGCCATCTTCTGCAGCCCATAACGGATGATAAAGCGGTTCTCGCCCGCCAGGGGCATCACATCCGCCACAGTGCCAGCCGCTACCAAGTCCCCGTACCGGTCCAGCATCCGCCCGGCGTCCCCGTCCATGGCGCATACCAGCTTGAACGCCACCCCCACGCCGGCTAAAAGCTGCCCGCCGCTCCCCCCGTCGGGGCGCTTCGGATCCACTACCGCCGCCGCGTCCGGAAGAGTCTCCCGGCATTCGTGGTGGTCCGTCACAATCAGATCCATACCCAGGGACGCGGCGTAGGCCGCCTCCTCCAGGTTGGTCACTCCGCAATCGACCGTCACCAGCAGGGTCACCCCCCGGTCCCGGAGACGGCGGATGGCTCCGGCGTTCAGGCCATAGCCTTCCGTAAGCCGGTCGGGTATGTACAGGTCACACCGCAGACCCCGCCCCCGCAGGTAGTCCGTCAGCAGGCAGGCCGCTGTGATCCCGTCCACGTCGTAGTCCCCGTATACGGCCACGTGCTCCCCCCGGGCCAGGGCCAGGCTTAGGCGGCGCACCGCCTCCACCATATCCGTCAGCGCCAGCGGGTCTGTGAGCAGTTCCGCTCCGCCTGACAGAAACCGGCGGGCGGCCTCCGGATCGGACAGGCCCCGCAGATGCAAAACCGCCGCCAGAAGCGGCGTGCATCCCTGGGCCAGGAGCGGCTGTGGAATTTCAGGCGGCCCCGACGGCACTTTCCAATTCGCGTATTTCATCCCGCAGCTCCGTTCAAACTTCCTTCATCATAGTAATTCATATTGAATTATATTATCAGATACACAGAAAATCCGCAAGGCCTTTCCATCCATCCCCGTCGGGAAATGGCGGACTCTGCCGCCAAAGCTCGTTCCGTTCCGGGCTGTCCTTGACAGCCCGGAACGGAACGGGTAAACTATCCGGGAGGTGGAATGCGATGGAGTGGATCGAATGTGTGCTCCCCTGCGGAGACGACGTGGAGGAACTCTGCGGCCGGCTGGAGGCGCTTGGCGTGGAAGGCATGTCTCTGGAGACGGAGAAGGATTTCCGCACGTTTCTGGAGGAGAACCGGGCCTATTGGGACTATGTGGACGAGGAGCTGGAACGGCGCTTTGCCGGCCTGTCCCAGGTGCGGTTTTGGCTGCCCCGGACCGAGGACGGTCAAGCCATCCTACAAGCGGTGCGCCAGGCCGGATACCAGCCGGAGACCCGCTTCATGGCCGACCAGGACTGGGAAAACAACTGGAAACAGTACTATAAGCCCATCTGCGTAGGCCGGCGGCTGGTGGTGGTCCCCCAGTGGGAGGAGGCGCCGGACACCGGGCGCATCCCTCTGCGGCTGGACCCGGGCCTGATTTTTGGCACGGGAAGCCATGCCACCACCCGCATGTGCCTGGAATCGGCGGAGGATCTGGTCCGCCCCGGGTGCCGGGTGCTAGATCTGGGGTGCGGCAGCGGGATCCTGGCCATTGGGGCCCTACTATTGGGCGCCGGACAAGCCACGGGCTGCGACATCGATCCCAAAGCGCCGGAGGTGGCCCAGAACAACGCCGCCCTCAACGGCCTGGGCCGGGACCGGTTTTACGTCCTGGCCGGAGACGTGCTCTCCGACGCCGGCCTGCGCCGCGCTCTGGGCGGCGGCTATGACCTGGTTTTTGCCAACATTGTGGCCGATGTGATCATTCCCCTGGCGCCCCTGGCGAGGGCGTTTTTGGCGCCCGGCGGTGATTTCATCTGCTCCGGTATCCTGGAGGGGCGTCAGGCGGAGACTGCCCGGGCCCTGCAAGCAGCCGGTTTTTCCATTTGCGGTCATTTTTGCCAAGAGGAATGGCATTGTTTTGCCTGCAAAGCGGACATAATAACTCCGTAACACTTTACAGGAGGTATGTCTCGATGTGCAGCAAAACGACCTTTCTCACCGGCCTGGGCATGGGCATGGTCGCCGGCAGCGCCGTGGGCATGATGATCGCCTCGGACTCCGGGAAGAAAAATAATGGCAAAAATATGGTGGCCCGCTGCCTGCGGAATATGGGAGACGTGATTGACGACGTTTCCAGCGCCCTGAGTAAGTAAGCGCAAAAAAACTCTTGCAATTCCATCCAGCCTGTGCTACTATAATTTGGCGCGTAAGATAGGCGCCTTTAGCTCAGCTGGATAGAGTGTCTGGCTACGGACCAGAAGGTCGGGGGTTCGAATCCCTCAAGGCGTGCCAAATCGACAAGTCCCCCAGGGGGCTTGTCGATTTTTTGCGCTCTTGGGCGTCCCGCCTCCCATGCGTCCCCTTGGCCGGCAGCGCGCCGGGCCACGTGTTCCCTTTTTATGAAATTTCGCGGCGGCCTGGGCCTTTTCTCGTACCGGGGCACGGCCATGGCCCGGTAGGGGAAGTCCTCTCTGATTCTCTTGGAGGCCGTGATAATCCGGAGCACGGCCTCCGGCTGCACCGTGGCAGGCGCCCTGGCCGCCGCCGTCTCCTATCCGGCGCACACGGCCCTGGCCCTGCAAAGCTGGACCGCCCACCGATCCTGTGGCAGCCGCCGGCGCTATCCTTTGCATGCCCCGGGCCGGTTGCGTGCGCATCTGCCATGTCACAGGGACCGACTTCCCCCGTGCCAGCCGGGG
>CALWYY010000118.1 GCA_944385885.1 uncultured Oscillospiraceae bacterium
ATCCGGTACCGGTGATACCGATATTGACGCTTTGTATAACCTTCTTTGCGGCCTCTACATCGTACCCGTATCGGAAAGCGTGCCTTTGCGCATTGCAGCTTTCCTGAAAATGCTCTTCCATGGAGTACCGTTTTCAAAAGCAAAGCATCTGTTTACCCGTGTCCCGCTGTCTGCACAGGAAGCGCAGATCCTTGGGCTGTCCAAACAGGCGCTTTTATCCATGGCAGAGCTGATAAAGTGCGTTGATCTGGGGGTTACCGACCTGTCCACTGGCAATAAGATTATGGACGCACTTTACATTATACCACCAGCGACAACATTGTTTATGCCATGCAAAGCGCATCCTACAGCACCTCGGTCACGATGGCAGTTGCCAATCTTCTGCTCAGCAGGAAGATTATCTTTGAGAGGGTATAGGCAATGAAACGCTTTAAAGAATGGCCCGCCGCGCTTCAGCGCCGGTGGGCCTTGCTTATATCTGCGGGTGCGGGTATTTTGCTTGTGGGGCTGGCCGTGTTCTTTGCTTTTAACGACACAATGATGCTGGCCCTCAGCAGCCTATTGACCCTGTTTCTTATGCTGCGCTGCATCTATTTCTACCGTATAGTCCGCAGCGGCGGGTATGAGGCAATAGATGGGGTCTGTATCTCTGCTGGCCGTGTTGGGATAAGAAAGTACCGGCGCATCCGTCTGCTGCTATCCGACGGAACCAAAAAGGATATTCTTATTGACAAACACACTTCCCTGCGTGTGGGGAACTCCTATCGCATCTATTTACGGTGCAGCGCGGAACACTGCACAGATACCAGTAAATCATGTGCCGGCGGCGAGGGTATTCCGCCGGATATTTCTATAAAACTGAATTGCAACCACCAGGGAAATCGTATCCACAATCGGCTGGACCCACATACACCCATACAGCGGAAACAATGCGTCCATTAGAAAGAGAAACGGGATATCCAATACGCCTTTGCGAAGGATGGAACAGACCAGAGACGCACGGGCCTGGCCCATAGCCTGAAACTGAATGATCATCGGATAACACAGAGCCATCATGGGCATTGCAGTCACCATACACCGCAGAAAAGCCGCTCCGTACTGGACGGTAAGATCGTCCTGGATAAAGAGCGATACCAGGAAACCGGCAAAGAGTTCGTAGCAAATCAGGCAAAGCACAGCGAACGCCAACGACACCAGGCAGCCCAGATGAAACGCCTTTTCCCGGCGGTCATGGTTGCCTGCGGCGTGATTATAGGCAAGCAGAGGCAAAAGCCCATTGGAAACGCCAATGGAGAAGTATAGCGGGAGCTGATCCAGTTTTTTGACGATCCCAAGGGCGGCGACGGCTTCGGTCGGATACTGTGATACGAACTTTGCCTGCGCCGCTGTGGCTACAACAGTCAGGGCATACTGCAAAGCGGATGGAAACCCGATTATCAGGATGGGCCGCCAGTACTGGGAAATAAATTTGAGGTTCGCTGGAGACAAATTGAGATAGGTGCTTCCTTTGCGGCGGCTCAGATACACCAGGAAATAAACCGTCGCTGCGGCGTTGGAGATGGCGGTCGCTGCACCGGCACCTACAGCCCCCTGGTCCAGGAACTGCGGCAGGACGAACAGCGGATCCAAAATGATATTAAGTACCCCGCCGAAGGATACGCCGAAAGCAGCCTGGCTTGCTCCGCCCTCAGCCCGGACCAGGTTGGCAAGCAGTGTATTGAGGATGGTAAACGGCCCGCCCAAAATTACGACCCAGGCAGCGTATCCACGAGCTATTTCATAAGTATCTGCAGTGGCGCCGCATAGGCGCAGTACCGGCTCTTCCAAACAGAAGAAAATGCATGAAAACAACAGGGCGCAAAGGATGCCGCCCCAAATGGAAATCGCGGAGATTCGCCGGGCCCCTTCCTCATCTTTCGTGCCCAGCGCCCGGGCGATGGCGCTGGCTCCTCCGACGCCAAACAGGTTGGAGATCGCTGTCAGCATAAGAAATGAGGGATAGACTACCGTGATGGCCGCCGTTTCATGCGGGGCGTCCAGCATTCCTACAAAATAGGTATCTGCCAAATTATAGAGCAATGTAATCATCTGACTGGCTACCGCCGGGATTATCTGTAACGCAACGGCCTTTCGGATGGGCGCGCTCGAAAAAATTTCCAGATTGCGGTTCTCTTTCATGTTTAACACCCGATTGAAAATAGATTTTTCCGCCCGGCAAGCACAAATCTAACAGCAGATGGCGGTTGCACGCCGGCAAACCAGGCAAAGCTCTGTGGTGTTCTATTTTCACTTTAGAACATCATTTCCACAAAAAGATTCTATCCCTATACAAACGGAAAATCCAGATGTATTTCCAACAAATTTCTTTGGGTTTGCTCCTGCAACCGTTTTTAAGACTCAATTTTGTTGTTTGTTTTCCCCTCTGACAACAACAGACGCTCATAAAGTGATGTAGAAATCTGGCGTTTCAGTTCCCGAATCGATCACCCGACTTTGACGGCTTCCTTTTCATAAAAGCTGCGCTTATCCGCATCGGAGATTGTCAAAAGCTCACAGTAATGCGACCATGACAATTTAACAGAGACGGTGAGACCTATTTCCGGCTTATATCGTGGCGTACCACAGCCGAATAATATGGGCCCATCGTCACCGGCGCATTGTATAGCGCCGTCAGCAGATAGGCCCGGATATTGACGATTCTGCTATTGGTCTGTCTCAGAGATTCGATGACGTACTCGATGTGGCTGCGCTCAAGCTGCAAAAATCGTCGCCGTACCGTCTCAGCAGGCAGCAGCTCGCCGCCTATCCGCATGGTCGCAGCAGAGCTGCTTTCCACTTCCACCATAAGTTCCAAAAGGCTTTCCACATCGTCAAATGGGTATTTACTGCACAAATATTCGTAATCTATCTCCCTCTTTATCTCCGCCCGAAGCTCCCGCCGGTCGGCTGCCATTTCCGCAGCAGTCCCATGGTTTATGGTTCGATTAGGTTGATTGATCTCAGTCTTATTTATATCAATATTACTTGGGTCGGATTTTCCGACTTCTTGAAGTCGGGTTTCTCGACCTCTTGAAGTCGGATTTTCCGACTTCTGCACGTCGGAAAAATCGACCTCTGAAACGGGCGCACCAAAGCCTGACGGTACAGAGCGCGCAGTAAAACGCTTGACATAGATTCGGGCGGGCTTTCCCTGACCCTGTCTGGCGCGCTCGATCAGCCCTATGCCTTTATCGCTGTCCAGCTCAGCCAGCAGCTTCATGGCCTTGTCCCGGCCGCAGTTCAAATCAGCGCATATCTCGTCCACCGTGTAATAGATATATACCCGCCCTTCGGCATCGTACCAGTCGTTTTTGGCCGACAAGCCCATGCGGTCCAGCAGCATACCGTACAGCAGCTTGGCTTCGGTAGAAACGTGCCTGTATCTTTTGTCTACAATGAGCTGGCGGGGAATACGGAAAAAGATAAACTGTTCGCTTTCGTCCCCGTAGAAATATTCTGTAAAGGCCCTTTCTCGCATGGCGATTCTCTCCTTTGGGCATGAAAAAAGCACGGTTTGTCTAACCGTGCTTTTTCCTCGATGTTTGGGTTTGTTCTCTGCTTTGTCATCAGGGTATTGGCCCTTTGGCAGAGTGCTTGAATTGGCCTGAATATGTCGATTTCATCACTAAAAAATGGGTAAAGGCTTGTTTTCATGTGAAAACAAGCCTTTTTGCGTATCCCTTGTGGTGGAGATAAGCGGGATCGAACCGCTGACCTCTTGAATGCCATTCAAGCGCTCTCCCAGCTGAGCTATACCCCCCTATAACGCGGCCCGACCGGCCAGCGAAGGTTATAATAGCAAATCCCACCTGTGTTGTCAAGCTAAAAACGCAAATTCTTTGTCCTTTTTCCGCGCCGGGCGCGGCCAGAAGGCCGCGCCCCTACGTTTTCTTACCCCAGACGCGATTCCAGCTCATCCAGAGATTTCCGCAGTTTTTCCGGGAGCTTCTCGCCAAACCCGGCGTAGAATGCCCGAATATCCCGGCATTCCGCTTTCCACAGGTCCGGATCGATGGTCAGCAGCTCTTGGAGCGTCTCCTGGCTCACCCCGGTGCCCTCCAGATCGATGTCCTCCGGCCGGGGCATGTAGCCGATGGGCGTTTCTACCGCTTCCGCCTCCCCGAAGGCGCGGCGCAGCACCCATTCCACAACCCGGAGGTTCTCTCCAAACCCCGGCCACTGGAACTGCCCCTGGTCGTCCGTGCGGAACCAGTTGACGTTGCAGATAATGGGAGGATTGGTCAGCTTTTCCTCCATGTCCAGCCAGTGCTGCCAGTAGTCGGCCATATGGTATCCGCAGAAGGGCAGCATGGCCATGGGGTCCCGCCTGGTCTCTCCCACCTTCCCCTCCGCCGCGGCGGTTTTCTCGGAAGCCATGATGCTGCCTACAAACACCCCGTGGGCCCAGTCCCAGCTCTGATATACCAGGGGGGCCGTCTTGGCCCGCCGACCGCCAAAAACAATGGCGGAGATAGGCACGCCCTGGGGATTGTTAAATTCCTTCGAGATACACGGGCAGTTCTCCGCCGGCGCTGTGAAACGGGAGTTGGGATGCGCCCCTTTGGATCCGTCCGAGGGATCCCAGGGCTCCCCCTTCCAGTTAAGCGCGTCGGTGGGCGGATTTTTGTCCAGCCCCTCCCACCAGACCGTCCCGTCCGGCTTGAGCACCACGTTGGTGAAAATGGTGTCCTTCCGGGTGGTGGCCAGAGCATTGGGGTTGGTCTTTTCGCTGGTACCGGGCGCCACGCCGAAGAAGCCCTTTTCCGGGTTTACCGCCCACAGCCGGCCGTCGGGACCCGGCCGGAGCCAGGCGATGTCGTCCCCCACGCACCAGCACTTCCAGCCCTTTTCCCTCCAGGCCTGCGGCGGCACCAGCATGGCCAGGTTGGTCTTTCCGCAGGCAGAGGGGAACGCCCCGCATACATAGCGTACCTCTCCCTGGGGATTTTCCACTCCCAGGATCAGCATATGCTCCGCCAGCCAGCCCTCGTCCCGCCCCAGGCAGGAGGCAATCCGCAGGGCAAAGCACTTCTTGCCCAGAAGCACGTTCCCGCCGTATCCGGAGTTGACAGACATAATGGTGTTTTCCTCCGGGAAATGGACAATGTACCGTTTCTCCTCGTCCAGCTCCGCCTTGGCGTGCAGACCCCGGATATAATCCGGAGAATCTCCCAGGGCATCGTACACGTCCGTTCCCACCCGGGTCATGATGGCCATACTCACCACCACGTAGATGGAGTCTGTGATCTCCACGCCGTACTTGGCAAAGGGAGAACCCACAATGCCCATGGAGTAGGGGATCACATACATGGTCCGCCCCTTCATGGCACCGGCGTAGATCTCCCGCAGCCGGGCCTTCATCTCCTCCGGCTCCACCCAGTTGTTGGTGGGACCCGCGTCCTCCTGCCTTTTGCAGCAAATATAGGTGCGGCTCTCCACCCGCGCCACATCGTTCAGGGCGCTGCGATGGTACACGCATCCGGGAAGCTTTTCCTGGTTCAGGGCAACCAGCTCTCCCGTACGGTATGCCTCCTGGCGAAGAGACTCCAGCTGTTCCGGGCTTCCGTCTATCCACAGTACCCGGTCCGGCTGCAGCAGCTCTCGGCACTCCTCCACCCAGTCTGTCACGTATCGGTTGGCGGTGATGGCCATATTTTCTACCTCCGGTCTATATTTTACATCGTTTCATTCATAATAAAGGGATTTCTCCCCTTTGGCAAGATGCAAACCTGCCAAAGGGGAAAGAAATTGCAATTTTTACTTATCTAACTTGCATATAAGGCATTGGCCAGGGAGGCAAACTGCTCCAGGGACAGGGCCTCTCCCCGGACTCGGCCATCCAGTCCCAGCCCGGCCACGGCCCGCTCCACCGCGGGCCGGCTCAGTTCCGGCATCCCCGCACACAGGGCGTTTGGAAGGGTCTTGCGCCGCTGGCCGAAAGCGGCACGCACCACCCGGAAGAAAAAGTCCCTGTCCTCCACCGCAACAGGGGGCGCCGGACGGACTGTCAGCTGTACCACGGTGCTTACCACGCCCGGCCGGGGCACGAAACATTCCGGCGGCACATCGAAAAGGGCCTCCGCCTGGGCGTACCAGTCCACCAGCACTGTGAAGGCCCCGTACTCCTCCGTACCGGGCCGGGCGCACAGGCGCCGGGCCACCTCCCGCTGGACCATCACCGTTACGGTCTCAAAACAGCCCGCCTCCAGAAATGCCGTGATCAGCGGCTTCGTTACGTTGTACGGCAGGTTGGCGCATACCTTCCAGGGCCGGTCCCCCAGCTTTTCCCGGCACAGGGCCTTCAGATCCGTCTTCAGCGCATCGGCGTATACCACCGCCACGTTGTCAAGGCCCTCCAGAGTCTCCGCCAGCACCGGTTCCAGCGTCCGGTCCAGCTCCACTGCCGCCACCGCCGCCGCCTGCCGGGCCAGGCGCGTGGTCAGCACGCCCACTCCCGGGCCGATCTCCAGAACCCCGTCCTCCTCCGTGATGCCGGACTCCGCGGCAATCCGGTCCGGCACCCAGGCCGCTGTAAGGAAGTTCTGCCCCTTGGCCTTGGAAAAGCGGAACCCGTTCTTTTCCAGGAGCCGCCGCAGGGTCTGCCGGTCCGTCAGTTCCATGTTTTCCCCACCAGTTTCTCCAGAGCCCGGCGAGGCTGCCCGTCCTCCAGGCCGCCCTGGAGCCGGATGGCCCCGCAGGTCTCAAACCCGTGTTTTCCCAGCAGCTTCAGCATGGGCTGGTTTCCCGGATGGGTATCCACCCGGATCCCGGCGCAGCCCCATCCCGCCGCCAGGTCCTCCGCCAGGGACAGCATCTCCCCGCCCAGGGCTCCTCCCCGGTACGCCTCCCCGATCATCATCCGGTGGATGCAGACATAGGGCCCGGCGCAGGAGAGCCACTCCCCCTGCAGCTGAGCGTACGCCGCCTCCGGCCGGCGGCTGATGCAGATATAGCCTGCCGGCAACCCGTCCGCCGTGAACAGCCAGCCCTCCCCCCGGCGGATATCCTCTTGGAAATCCTCCCGGCCGGGATACTCCGTCTGCCACTGCTCCAGCCCCTGTTCTCCTAAATATCTCCGGGCCTGCCCAGCCATTTCCAGCAGGGCCGGAAGATCCTCCTCCCGGGCGGGCCGGCAATCCAACACCGGAGGCGGCGGAACCGGATGGCGTTCCTTCTGAATCTCCTCCACCAGCTCCCGGTCCTCCGGGGTCTCCGGCACAAATTTCTCCCACAGGTCCGGTCTTTTGTCCATCGTCCGCTCCAGCATCTTCCGGCGCCGCCAGCGGCGGATGTCCCGGTCTACCCCGCTGCGAAGGACCTCCGGCACCGTCCGGCCCTGCCACACCTCCGGACGGGTGTACTGGGGATACTCCAGCAGCCCTTCCCAGTGGCTCTCCCCTGTATAACATTCCTCGTCCGACAGCACCCCCGGCACCAGCCGACACACCGCATCCGTCACCGCCATGGCGGCAATCTCTCCCCCTGTGAGAACAAAATCTCCCAGGGACAGCTCCTCGTCCACGCACTCCTGGATAAACCGTTCGTCCACGCCTTCATAGTGGCCGCATACCAAAACCAGATGGTCATACTCCCGCACCAGGCGCTTGGCCTCCTCCTGGCAGAAGGGCCGGCCCTGGGGCGACAGGTAGATGACGCGGCTGCGGCGGCCGGAAGAAGTTGACATAACGCTGTCCAGGCAGGCCTTTAACGGCTGCGCCATCATCACGCAGCCCCACCCGCCCCCATAGGGGTAGTCGTCCACCTGCTGCTGGCGGTTATCGGTATAATCCCGGATCTGGGTGCACCGGATCTCCAGCACACCCTTTTTCATGGCCCGTCCCAGGATGCTCACGTCCAGGGCGGCCCGCACCGAGTCCGGAAACAGGGTAAGAATGTCCACTCGCATATCCATATCACATGCCCTCTATCATATGCACCCGGATGACCCCCTGCTCCGGGTCCGTCTCCAGGATAAACTCCGGTACGGCGGGGATCATGTGCTCTCTCTCGCCCCGCACCACGTACACATTTCCCGCCGGCAGCACCAGCACGTCCTCCAGCCGGCCCACTTCCCGGCCGGACTCGTCCAGCACGGTGCTGCCCAGAATGTCGGCTATAAATACCCGGTCTGCCGGGAGCTTGGCGTCCTCCCGGCGGAAGGACACCACCTTCCCCTTAAGCGCCATGGCGGTATTCACGTCCTCCACATCCTGGAACCGGACGATCAGCATCCCCTTATGCACCCGGGCGGAGGCTACCTCCCTGGGTTTTCCCTGCACATACAGCACGGAAAAGCCCTGGAGAAATTCTGCGCTGTCGCACCACGGTTCGATCTTCACCTCGCCCCGGATGCCGAAAGTGGACACGATCCGGCCTGCCTCCAGAAACGGCTGTTTCATACTCTCCCCCATAACGGCCGCAGGGACGGGGCATCGCCCCGCCCCTGCGGTTTTTGTCAGTCCAAAATTTCCACGGATACTTTTCGGCCCTTTTTCTGGGCCACCGCTTTCATCAGGATGCGGATGTCCTTCACCACCCGGCCCTGCCGGCCGATGACCTTGCCCATGTCCCCGTCGGCCACGCGCACCTCGAAAACCGTCTCGCCTCCGTGCTCGTGTTCCGTAACGGTTACCTCCTCCGGCTTGTCCACAAGGCTCCGCACCACATAGGTCAGAAGTTCTTTCATCCCGGCTCCTCTGCGAATCAGGCTTCCACCTTTTTCAGCAGACCCCGGACCGTATCGGTGGGCTGGGCGCCGTTGGCGATCCAGTACTTGGCGCGCTCCATGTCAATCTTCACCACAGCGGGATTGGCCAGGGGGTCGTAGGTGCCGATCTCTTCAATGAACCGGCCGTCCCGGGAGAAGTGGCTGTCGGCCACCACCACACGGTAATAGGGGACTTTCTTGCCGCCCATGCGACGCAGTCTGATCTTGACCATTTTCGTGTTTCCTCCAAAAAATCAAATTTATTTTTATTGCATAGCAATGAAAAACCGGTTTACATTCCAAAGGGCAGCCCGCCCCGGGCAAATTTTTTCCGCCCGCGCCCGGATAGCTGCCGGGCCATCTGCTGCATCATGTCGAACTGCTTGAGCAGGCGGTTGATATCCACCACGCTGGTACCGGAACCGGCGGCGATGCGCTTTTTCCGGCTGGAGTTGAGAATGGCAGGGTTTTCCCGTTCCTGCCGGGTCATGGACAGGATGATCGCCTCGGTCCGGGCCAGGGCTTTTTCGTCCAGCGTGGCGCCCTTAAGCGCCCGGGGATCCAGCCCCGGCACCATGCCCGCCAGGTCCTGAAGGGACCCCATGTTCTTTACCGACGCCAGCTGGTCCAGGTAGTCGGTAAGGGTAAAGCGGTTCTTGCGCAGCTTCTCGGCCATTTCCATGGCTTTTTTCTCGTCCACGGCGGCTTCCGCTTTTTCGATCAGGGTCAGCACGTCCCCCATGCCCAGGATCCGCCCGGCCATCCGGTCGGGATGGAACACCTCAATGGCGTCCAGCTTCTCCCCGATGCCGGCGAATTTGATGGGCTTGCCGGTAACGGCCCGCACGGACAGAGCCGCTCCGCCCCGGGCATCTCCGTCCAGCTTGGTGAGCATCACGCCCGTAATCCCCAGCGCCTCGTCAAAGGCCGCGGCGGCGTTCACCGCGTCCTGGCCGGTCATGGCGTCCACCACCAGAAGGATCTCTGCCGGCTCCACCGCCTCA
Source organism: uncultured Oscillospiraceae bacterium (assembly GCA_944385885.1). Classification (GTDB taxonomy): domain Bacteria; phylum Bacillota; class Clostridia; order Oscillospirales; family Oscillospiraceae; genus Apopatocola. The sequence goes on from CALWYY010000118.1 coordinate 9,751, forward strand.
CGGATCCGCCGCAGTTCGTCCATCAGCTCCTGGTCGATGTGCAGCCGCCCGGCTGTGTCCAGGAATACCAGATCGTTCCCATGGGCTTTGGCATGTTCCACAGCGGCCCGGGCAATCTGCACGGGATCTCCCTGTCCCTGCTGGAACACCGGGATCTCCAGCTGCCGTCCCACAGTCTCCAGCTGCTGGATGGCCGCCGGCCGGTATACGTCGCAGGCCGCCAGAAGAGGCCGCTTGTTCTGGGTCTTGCGCATCAGGGCGGCCAATTTGGCCCCATTGGTGGTCTTGCCCGCGCCCTGCAGGCCCACCAGCATGCACACGCTGGGGCTCCGGGGACCGATGTTCAGCTTCTGGCTCTGGCTGCCCATAAGGGCGCACAGTTCCTCGTTGACGATCTTGATGACCATCTGCGCCGGGGACAGGCTCTCCAGCACGTCCGCCCCCACCGCCCGCTGGCTTACCGTGCGGACGAAATCCTTCACCACCTTGTAGCTCACGTCCGCTTCCAGCAGCGCCAGCCGTACCTGGCGCATGGCCTCTTTCACGTCCTGCTCCGACAGCCGGCCTTTGCCGCGAAGCTTTTTGAAAATGGTATTGAGTTTATCCGACAGACTTTCAAATGCCATGGCGCAGCTCCTGTATTTCCTCCAGCAACTCCCGGACGAGTTCCCCCGCCCGGCCCTCCGTCAACGGCCGCAGCCGCTCCAGCCGGTCCTCCATGGCAGCCACCGTCTCCCGCTGGGCGGCAAACCGGGCCACCAGCCCCGTCTTCTCCTCATACCGGCGCAGGCTCTCCTCGGCGCGGCGGATGAGATCCCACACCCCCTGCCGGGATATGCCCTGGCTCTCCGCGATCTCGCCTAGGGACAGGTCCTCGTTGTAGTGCAGATCAAAATATTCCCGCTGTTTCTCCGTCAGCAGCTCCCCGTAGAAATCAAAGAGCATTGTGCGGAACAGGGCCTCGTCCATGGGCGCCTCCTGCTTTCCTGTCAACCGTCCCATCTTGACACGGCAGGTATTATATCCATTTTCGCCGTGGCTGTCAAGGCTTTTTCTTTGACATCCCCTGGAATATTTGCGACTGTACGGGAAAAAATGTGAGTTGACTACATCCATGGAGGACAAAGATATGAACACCCTGTATATACCCCCGGAGGACGTGGAGGCTTACGGCGAGAGCACGGCCCGGAGCCTGCCGGTGACGGGGACGGTATCCTCCAGGGCGGCGGGGCGGGGCGGCGCCGCCGCCCTGCGGAGCCTGTTGGCATCTCGAAACCGCCTGCAGAAACAGTACGCCTCCGCGCCCATGCCGGAGAGCGCCCGGTGGCTGCTGGACAACTGGTACCTGGCCCAGCGGGAGGGCTTGGGCGCCATTGCCCTCCTGCGTCGGGGCGGGGCGCTCCGGGCCTGCCGGGAGGGGGCGCTCCTGCCGGCGCTGTGCCGGGCCCTTTTGGTCTCCGGCGGCGGCGGCGCGGACGAGGCCCGGTGTCTGTCCTTCCTCTCGGGGGTGCAAAAGAAAACCATCCTTACCCGCCGGGAGCTGCAGCTGTTTCCGGCAGCCCTCCGCTGCGCCGCTCTGTCCCTTTTGGCCCAGGCTTATGAAAAGGACCTGCCGGACAGCGGGCTGACGGGGGCGCTGTTTACCTCTCTGCGGCTGTGGGGCACTCTGGATCTGGCCAAGATGCTGGAGGAAGCCGACCGGACCGAGCAGATCCTCCGGCAGGACCCCGCAGGGGTCTATCCTCTTATGGATGAGGGGTCCCGGGCGGCCTACCGCCGCCAGACCGAAAAGCTGGCCCGGCGCCGGGGAATCCCTGAGTATCGGGCCGCCCAGCGGGCGGTCCGCCTGGCCCGGGAAGGGCAGACGGACCGGCAGAGGCATGTTGGGTATTATCTCTTCGTCCAGCCCCTGGGGGAGCCGCCCCGGATCCGGCGGGGAACCGGGTATGTGGCTGCCAACGTGCTGGCCACCCTGTTTTTCTCCCTGCTGGCGGGCTTTCTTCTGGAGAGCCCGGCGGCTGCCCTGCTGCTTTTGCTCCCCTTTTCCCGGGTGGTAAAGGGACTGTTGGATCTATTTATTCTGCGTTTCGTCCCTCCCCGTCACCTGCCGCGGTTGGAGCTGAAAGACGGCGTGCCCCCAGAGGGCCGGACATTGTGCGTGCTGTCCGTGCTGCTCACGGGAACCCGCGCGGCGGAGGCAGCGGTGCGGCACATGGAGGAATACCGCATGGCTTCCAGGGACTGCGGCAGGGAGCTGCTGTTTGGGCTTTTGTGTGATTTTCCGGAATCCGAACAGGCGGTGACCCACCAGGATCGGGAGCTGACAGCCCAGGCCGCCCAGGCAGTAGAAGAGCTCAACGCCCGGTACGGAGGCGGGTTTTATCTTCTTGTCCGGGATCGCAGCTGGAGCCGGGACATGGGCCGGTTTACGGGCTGGGAGCGGAAGCGGGGAGCCATTCTGGAGTTAGCCCGGCTGCTCCACGGGGACAAAAGCTCCCTGCGCCCGGCGGCAGGGGACCCTGCCGGCCTGGAGGGAGTGCGGTATATTCTCACCTTGGACGGAGACACCCGGCTCCAGCCGGAGAGCGCCCGGTCCCTGATCGGGGCCGCCCTGCATCCCCTCAACCGTCCTATAACGGACCGGCGCCTGGGCGTCGTCACTGCCGGCCACGGCGTGATCCAACCCCGGATCGGCGTGGATCTGGCCAGCGCCTGCCGGAACGATTTTACCCGGCTCTTTGCCGGCCAGGGCGGCACGGATCCCTATACGGGGGATGCGGGAGAGGTCTACATGGATCTGCTGGACAGCGGCGGATTTGCCGGCAAGGGGATCCTGGACGTCCAGGCCTTTCTGGAATGTATGGACGAGCGCATTCCGGAGGGGCGCGTACTCAGCCACGACGCCCTGGAGGGCGCCTTCCTCCGGGGAGGCTACCTGGAGGACACGGAGGTCACCGACGGCTTTCCCTCCAGCCTGCTAAGCTATTACCGCCGGCTCCACCGGTGGACCCGGGGGGACTGGCAGAACGCCCCCTGGCTGTTTCGCCGGGGCCGGGCGCTGCCGGGGATCGAGCGTTGGCGCCTGTTCGACTCCCTGTGCCGGTCTCTGACGCCGCCCGCCATTCTGGCGGCCCTGCTGGCCGGATTTTTCCTTCCCGTGCGGGCCATGGCCTGGACGGCGGGGCTTGCCCTGCTGCCGCTGTTTGCCCGGTTTGTCTTCTCTCTGCTCCGGGGCGCCCTGCGCCGGGAGGAGGAGGTGCGCCTGCGGCTGCTGTCCCGTGTGCTCCATGGCGCGGTGGGAGAACTCACCGGCGCGCTGGTGCGCTTTCTGCTCCTGCCGGGCGAGGCCTGGGTGTGCTTCAGCGCCCTGTGCACCGCCCTGTGGCGCATGCTCATTTCCCGGAAAAACCTGCTGTGCTGGCAGACCGCCGCCCAGGCCGAGCAGGGAAACGGGAGCCTGGGAGCCTACTATCGGTATCTGTGGTTTTCCCCGGCCGTGGGCGCCGCCAGCCTGCTGCTGGCCCCCTCCGTCCTGGGAAAGGCAGTGGGCGTCCTGTGGCTTCTGGCCCCCGCCTGCGCCGCCGCCCTGTGCCGCACCCGCCCGGAGCGAAACCCAATCCCGGCAGACGACCGGGATTGGCTCATGGGCCAGGCCCGGGCTATCTGGCGGTATTTTGAGCACTTCTGCGCCCCGGCGGACCACTATCTGCCGCCGGACAATTACCAGGACTCCCCCCCGGTGGGCCTGGCGCATCGTACCAGCCCCACCAACGCCGGTCTGGCGCTGGTGTCGGCTTTGTGCGCCCTGGACCTGGGCCTTACCGGCCGGGACAGGGCCCTGCTGCTGGTGGAACGCCTCCTGGACACCCTGGACCGGCTGCCAAAATGGAATGGCCACCTCTATAACTGGTATGACACCCGCACCCTGCGTCCCTTGGAACCGGCTTACGTATCCACCGTGGACAGCGGCAATCTGGCCGGCTGCCTGCTGGTGGCGGCCGCCGGGCTGCGGGAACACGGGGCGCTGGAGCTGGCCGGGCGGGCGGATGCCCTCCGGCTGGCCATGGATTTCCGGCCTCTGTACGACAGCCGCCGGGACCTGTTCTGCATCGGCCTCACCCCCGGCCAGGCCGCCCCGCCCAAAAGCTGGTATGACCTGCTGGAGAGCGAGGAGCGGCTGACGGGCTATATCGCCATTGCCTCCGGTCAGGCGCCCCGGCGCCACTGGCGGCGGCTTAGCCGCGCCCAGGTCCAGTGCAACGGGTTTCGGGGTATGGCCAGCTGGACCGGAACCATGTTCGAGTACCTTATGCCCGAGCTGTTCCTCCCTCTGTATCGGGACTCTCTGCTGTATGAGAGCGCCCGGTTTGCCCTGTATGTCCAGAAAAAGCGCCGGGCGCCAGGCGGGGTGTGGGGTACCTCGGAAAGCGCCTTCTACGCCCTGGATGCGGCCCTGTGCTACCGCTACAAGGCCCATGGCTGCGCCCGCCTGGCCCTGTGCCGCGGCATGGATGAGGAGCTGGTGATCTCCCCGTACAGCTCCTTTCTGGCCCTGCCCTTGAGCCGGAAAAGCGCCCTGGCTAATCTTCGCGCTCTGGAGCGCATGGGAATGACCGGGCCGTACGGGTTTTGGGAAGCCCTGGACTGTACGCCCGCCCGGTGCCCAGAGGGAACCGGTATGCCCGTGCGCTGCGTCATGGCCCACCACCTGGGCATGAGCCTGTGCGCCATAACCAACACGCTCTTGGACGACCTCCTGCCCCGGCGTTTCCTGTCCGATCCCGCCATGGCAGCCTATCAGGGCCTGCTCCAGGAGAAGGTCCCCTTGGGGGGACTCCTGCTCCGCCGGCGGGACGGCCGGGTGCCTGTCCGGCCCCGGCCCGGTGCCGGGATCCGTCAGCGGGAGGGGGAGGGTTTGGATCCCCTTTGCCCGGCCTGTACCGCCCTGTCCAACGGGGTGTACAGCCTGACCATTACAGAATCCGGCCTTTCCCGGCCCCGCTTTGGCACCGTAATCCCTTACCGCGCCCCCCGCTCCCCTCTGGGAGACGGACAGGGCCTGGCCCTGTATTTTCTTTCCTCCGCCCCCGGGCAAAGCGCCGTGCCTCTGCTGCCCCTGCCCGGCCAACCCGGTGATTACCACTGGCGCCTCTCTCCCCGGGACGCTGTGATCTCCGGCCGCCTGGAGGGGCTGGACTGGTCGGTGACCGCTTTCGTGTCCCGGAAAGAGGCCGGCGAGGTGCGCCGGGTATCCCTGCGCCGGGAGGACTGTTCCGTGCCCGGCAGCGTGCTCTTGCAGCTGGAACCGGTCCTGCTGCCGGAAAAAGATTATGTAAACCATCCCTCCTACAGCCGCCTTGGCTTTGAAACCCGGGTACGGGACGGGGTGCTTTTGGTGCGCCGTCTGCCCCGGGGGAGCCAGGGAGAGCTGTATCTGGCTCTGGCCAGCAGCCCGGCGGCGGTGTTTTCCTCGGATTTCCGCCGGTACCCCGGCCGGGGCGGTATCGGCAGCGGTATGGCGGAGAATACCGGCTGGCAATCGGAGCCTATGCTTACCGCAGATGTAACGCTCCCGGTCGGAACGGCAGCCGCGGATGTGACGTTTGGCCTATGCGCTGCCGCCAGCCCGGACGCTGCCTTTGACGGAGCGCGGCGAATCCTCCGGGAGGAGGGGGGATTCCCCATGGCCGACGCGGCCGCCCGGTTGCTGGACATGGACGAGGACGCGGTAAACGCCGCCATGGATATGATTCCCCAGCTTATGTTCCCCCAGGTCTGCCCTCAGGGCGCGGATCTGCCGGCGCCCGCCGGGCGGGACGCCCTGTGGCAGCTGGGTATTTCCGGGGACCTGCCCATTGTGTGCGCCGAGTGCGCCTCAGCGGGGGATGTGACGCGGGGTGGTGAGTATCTTCGGCGGCATGCCCTGCTGGCCGCCTGCGGCGTGTCCTTTGACCTGGTGTTCCTCACAGACGACGGCGGAGAATACCAGCGGCCCCGGCGCAGCGCCTTGGAGGGGTTCCTGCGGAAAATGGAGCGGGATGCCTGTCTGGGTGCCCGGGGCGGCGTTCATTTTGGAGATTTGGCCGCCCATCGGGAAACCCTTTTGACTGCCGCGGCTTTGTATCTGGGAAACGATCCCGTTCCGGTTCCGGAGCGGGAGCCCGCCCAGGCCTGTATTCTGCCCTGGCGCCAGATGCCCCGGCGGAGAGAGCCGGCCTTCGGCTGGAACGAGGACGGCAGCTTTTCCTTTACGGTTAATGCCTCCCTTCCTGCTCGGGCGTGGGGCAACGTTCTCGCCAACGAGACCCTGGGCTGGCTGGCCTCCGACGCGGGTACCGGCGGGCTGTGGTTTAAAAACGCCCGGGAGTGCCCTCTGATCCCCGGCAGCGGCGATCCTCTGGCGCTGGAGGGACCGGAACGGCTCTGGATTGAGCGTGACGGCCAGCGGTACAGTCTTTTTGCCTCCTGCCAGGACACAGACTGCCGGGTAACCTTTGCTCCCGGCACAGCGGTATGGGAAAAAACCGCCGGCGGCCTGCAGGTGCGCCTGACGGCCTTTCTGCCGCCCCGGGGAGGCGTCCGAATCTTCCTTCTGGAGAGCAGCGGGCCCTGCCGCGTGTTCTGGTGCGCCCCCGTACGTCTGGCGCCCGAATGGGAGGACGCCTGCGCCTGCGCCGTCACCTGGGAGGATGGCGTCTTTTCCGCCCGGAACCCCCGGTGCGTTTTCCCGGGCCTGACCTTCACGGCGCTTTGTTCCCAGCCGTTTGAGGAAACCGCCACAGACGCCCGGCGGTGGCTGTGCGGCAAACCGGGAGGCCCCCTGCGGTGCGGGGAACCCTGCTTTGCCGGTGCTTTCGCCATGGATGGAGAAGCCGTGCTGGTCTGTGGTGTGGATAACACGGAGGAGTACCTTCTTCCCGGCCGGGCCCGGCAGGAGCTGGAGGAAACCCGGCGCTGGTGGCAAGCCAGGACCCAGGCCCTTACGGCGGACACGCCGGACGAACCTCTCAACCGGCTGATAGGGGGCTGGTGCCAATATCAAGCGTTGGCATGCCGGATCATGGGCCGCAGTTCCCTATATCAGAGCGGAGGGGCCGTCGGCTTTCGGGACCAGCTTCAGGATCGGGTCAATTTGATCCCCCTGGACGCCGCCGGATGCCGCGCCCATATCCTGGCCTGCTGCGCCCACCAGTTTCTGGAGGGAGATGTGCAGCATTGGTGGCACCCCGGTCCGGGGAGCACGGATAAAGGCGTGCGCACCCGCTGTTCGGACGATCTGCTCTGGCTCCCGTGGGCGGTGTGCGTTTACACGGAGGAGACGGGGGACCTGTCCCTGTGCCGGGAGGAGGCTGCCTATCTCTCCTCTCTCCCGCTGGAGGACGGAGAGGAGAGCCGGTACGAGACGCCGGCCTTGGCCGGGGAGGCCGGATCCGTGCTGGATCACTGCCGCCGGGCCCTGAGGCTGGTTCTGCACCGGGGCGTCGGCTCCCACGGCCTGCTTCTCATAGGCGCCGGAGACTGGAACGACGGCTTTGACGCCATGGGCCCGGGGGCGGAGAGCGTCTGGCTCACCTGGTTCTTTTCCATCATTGCCCACCGGTTTGCCGGGCTTCTGAACCGGCTGGAAGAGCCGGAGGGGGACAAATACCTCCAGGCGGCCCGGGCGCTGGGAGAGGCAGCGGACCGCGCCTGGGATGGAGACCGGTACCTCCGGGGCTATTACGGTGACGGGACGCCGCTGGGAGGGCGGGAAGGCCGGGCCTGCCGCGTGGACGGCATTGCGCAGAGCTTTGCGGCCCTGTGCCCCTACGCCAACCCCCACAAGGTGCGCACGGCCCTGGACACGGCCCTTCGGGAACTCTGGGACCGGGAAAACCATCTGGTAAAGCTCTATGACCCGCCCTGCGGCCCAGGCATGCGCTCGCCCGGCTACGTATCCGGCCACGGGCCCGGCCTGCGGGAAAATGGTGGGCCGTATCCCCACGGGGCCTTTTGGCTGGCCATCGCCTGCCTGCGCCACGGCCGGCAGGAGGAGGGCGCAGCCATATTGCGGGACGCCTGCGCTGTGGCCCGGGATCCCGCCGTATATGGGGCGGAGCCGTTTGTCATCCCCGCGGACGTATACGCCGGGCCCGGCCTGTCAGGCCGGGCCGGCTGGAGCTGGTACACCGGCTCGGCTGGCTGGTTTTTCCGGGCGGTCTTTCGGGATTTGCTTGGTTTCACCCTCCGGGACGGAAAACCGGCTCTGGAGCCGCATCTGCCCCAAGCCTGGCCCGGCTTCACCGGGCGTTGGCGCGGTCCCAACGGGCAGGAGTGGATTTTCGGTGTGGAAAACGGAGAAAAATTCATGAATTTGTCATCCACGCCGCCCGGGGTGTGATATAATCCCAGTGAAGTAGATGTTTTCCACACCCTTACGGAAGCGAGGCGATTGCCATGGACTTTTTCCGGGAAGAGATCCGGCCCCATGTGTTTTTCACATCCCTGCGCACCCATCGCTTCCAGACCGGCTGTCTACGGGCGGTTCTGCTGGCCCCGCTGCGCCGGGAGGCCGCCGCCCAGTGGGCGGCGCTGCCCCAGGTGCTTCTGGGGAGTGCCGCTACCCCGGCCGGGGAGTTTCCCTGCCCTGTGGAACCTCTGGTGCGCCAGAGAGGAGAGATTCAATGCGTGGGGTTCCGGCTGCTCCCCCCCGCTGAAGCTGGGGTGCCGGAGGATGCCATCCGCCTGCTGTCCGGGCTGTTTCTCACGCCCAATACCCGGGGTGGGCTGTTCCTTCCCGGCTGCGTGGAGACAGAGCGGACCCGGCTCCGCCAGCGGATTGAGGCCCAGGACGGTCACGACCGGATGCGGCAGCGGCTGCTGGAGCGTATGTGCCCCGGGGAAGCTTATGCCGTGCCGAGGCTGGGTACTGGGGAGCAGGCCGCCAGCATCCATTACGTGCGCCTGTCCAAGGATTACCGCTCCCTTCTGGCTGCGGCCCCCCTGGAGCTGTTCTATTGCGGCGGGGCCTCCCCGCGCCATGTGGCGGCCGCCCTAACGGACGCGCTCTTTCCCCTGTCCAGGGGAGAGCCGGATCCGGAGCTGGGCACCGACGTGCGCCTGTATCCCCCCGAGGCCGCTCCCCGGTCCTACGCCGAGCCGTCCGGGGAAGGTCCCTCCGCTCTGGGGCTGGGGTTCCGCCTGGGCCCCTGGATGGCGCAGGCCAACCCGGCGGCCCTGGAGGTGTTCTCTGCCCTGTGGCAGCTGCGCTGCCCCGCCGGCGGGGACGGTGTGCCCTATACGGACGTATGGGAGTATGCCGACATATATAAGGGTGTCTTCCTTCTCTTCGCCCGCACCGTGCCGGAAAACCGGCAGGCCGCCCAGGAGAGTCTGATGGCTGTTTGGGAGAGCTTTTGCCGGGAGGGGATCTCTCCGGAGGAGCTGGAGCAAGCCAGGCACACCGTCTTCTTGCGCCTGCGCGGGCGGGAGGACGATCCGCGGATGCTGGAGGAGTTCTGGCTGGGTCAGGCCCTGATGGGACTGGAATACGGCCCCGGGGAAGCGGCGGAGCTGGCCCAGGGCGTGACCGCGGAGGAGCTGGCGCGCATTGCCCGAAGCATGCAGCTGGACACTGTCTGCTTTTTTGGCGCTTCCGATCCGTAGGCAAAAAAGCGGCAGGGGGCTTTTCAACGGCGGGAAAATGGCGTATGATAGGCGATGCCGTCTCCACCGGCAAGGGTTCCAGCCCGTGGGGGCTGTAACCGGTCCTTCTGCCGCCGGGCAGGACTCTTGCCCCGGCCGGCGTGGCCCGGCCCCTTGGTACCATCTATATCCATCCCATCGAAAGGGGGCCTTCCCGTGCCCGAGTCCATCCCCGGCGCCGTTATCTCCTTTCCCATGCTGGGAGAGAGCTTTTCCGTCAATCCCCCCAGTACGTACACCTTGTTCGGCCACACATTTTATTGGTACGGAGCCATTATCGGCTTGGGTTTTGTTCTGGCGGTGCTCTACTGCATGCACCGGGGCGAACGGGATTTTGGCATCACCCGGGACAACGTGACGGACATCGTCCTCATTGGCCTGCCCGCCGGTATTGTGGGCGCCCGGCTTTACTATGTGCTGTGCAACTGGTCCCATTTCGCCGCCGATACCCTGCCGGCCACCCTATGGAATATCTGCAAGATCTGGGAGGGCGGTACGGCTATTCCCGGAGGGCTTGTGCTGGCCGTGCTCTGCCTGTGGCTGTATGCACGGAAAAAGAAGCTCTCGTTTGGAGCGGTCCTGGATATTTTGTGCTTTGGACTGCTCATCGGCCAGGTCATCGGCCGCTGGTCAAACTTTGTCAACCGGGAAGCCTTCGGCGTGGAGACGGATATTTTCTGCCGGATGGGCCTGACGAAAAACGGCCAGACCTGGTATGTGCATCCCCTGTTTTTATACGAGTCCCTTTGGAACCTGCTGGGGTTTATTCTGCTGCATGTCTGGAGCAGGAAGGGCGGGCGGAAATACGACGGGCAGGCGTTTCTCCTCTATACCGCCTGGTACGGCTTTATCCGGTTCTGCCTGGAAGGGATCCGCACCGGCCCGCTGCTGATCCCCGGCACACAGCTGCGGGCGTCCCAGGTGCTCATGGGCACCTGCTGCGGAGTGGCGGTCATTCTGCTGATCGTACTGGGCCGGCGGGAACACTCCCCGGACCAGCTATGGGTTAACCGCCGGGTGGCGGCCTCCTCCGGTACTCCCTGCGATTCCGCGTCCCCTGCCCCCGGGCCGGGCGGCGCTTCCAATATAAATCAATAATGCAAATTATAGGAGGGCATTTACATGGATTTCGACCAGATCAAAAACATATTCTCCGCCGTGACCGAAAAGGGCAAGGAGTACGCCGGGATTGCCGTGGATAAAACCAAATCGGCCGGGCGCATTGCCAAGCTGGCCGTGGAAATGACCGGGGAAAAAGAGGCTCTGAAAAAGGCCTACGTAGAGCTAGGCAAGGCCTATTATGAGGAGTGCCGTGCCTCCGCCGCGGGCCTGTTCGCCCAGCTATGCGAAGAGGTGGAAGCTGTCAACGCCCGTATCGCCGCCATGCAGGCGGAAATGGACGAGCTGAAATCCTCTTTTTCCAGCAGCGGTGAGGACGCCGACTTTGAAGACGTGGTAGGGCAGGACGAGGAATCCTGCGCCGGGGAGGCTTCCTGCGGGGAATGCAGCGACCCCTCGGATCCGCCGGAAGAGGAGTAAAAGCCCGGGGGGCGGGACGGATCCCGCCCCCTTGGAATTTCCCGAAGACCGTATTTTTCTGTTGACAAACCTCTCCGGCTTTGTTATTATAACTCCTGCTGGAAACCTGCTGGTGTAGCTCAGCCGGTAGAGCAGCTGATTTGTAATCAGCAGGTCGGGGGTTCGAATCCGTCCACCAGCTCCACAGCCGGAGCGGTTTTCCGTCATCCCGGCAGCGCAACCAAATACGGGGGTGTTCCCGAGTGGCCAAAGGGGACAGACTGTAAATCTGCTGGCAATGCCTACGGTGGTTCGAATCCACCCGCCCCCACCAAAAACCGACATGTCTCCACATGTCGGTTTTTTTGTTTATCAGAAAAGATAAAAATATTCAGAATACACATTGTTGAGAAATAATGTGTATAGTATGCTGATTTTAAATTACTAAACTTTAAAAGAGGGACAGGTAATGAACACTCTTTGGTCAAAGTATGTGCAAGGTACGAAAACACTATACTTTTCACGCAAATTGCGTTTTGATGATTTATTTTCAGATCAATATAGAAGCCTGTTTGATTTGGATGTAAATAAGAAACTGAAGATATTTGAGATAGGCTGTGGGCCCGGCGCACTTGCAAGTGCTCTGCATCGTTGGTATCCTTATGCTGAGATAACAGCAATTGATCGTGACAGCGAGTTTATTCGGTTTGCTATAGAACACGAATCGGAAGTAAATTTTATAGAGGGTGATGCAACCGCACTGCCATTTGAAGATAACACTTTTGATGTAACCATATCTAATACAGTAGCGGAGCATATTGAACCATCAAAATTCTACGGAGAGCAAATAAGAGTATTAAAGCCGGGCGGCATATGCCTTGTGCTTTCGTCCCGAAAAGGGATCAACATCAATCCGAAATGCATCACTTTTAATGAGTATGAGCAGCAGTTTTGGAACAAAGCAGAACAGTATGATGATTCAATGGATCGATTTTCTGTGTGCAAATATCCTATGAGTGAAGCTGAAATACCGGCCACAATGGCTGAGTATGGTTTTACTAATATCAGTACCGGTTTTGCTGCAGTTGATTTGACTCCGGATAATCCTAAGTTTTCATCTTCGCTCGCGCTCGATATGATCAACGCAAACAGATACACTGCTTTGGACGCAATAGAATCGGTATTGCACACTATGCCTGAGCATTTTACAACGCAAGAGGTTGATGAAATGAAGCGTCTCACAAACGCAAAATATGATGCTCGAATAGAGCAGTATCAACGTGGTGAGAAACAGTGGGATACCAATGTTTCAATCATTATGGTGATCAGGGGCATCAAATGAAATTAGTATTATTGCCAGCAAAAACGATCACCAAACACAAAAAAGTGACCGATTCTCCCATCGGTCACATTTTTTGCATCTATGCGGGCCTTTGATCTTTCCAGGAATTGGCGTTCCATCATATATGCAAAGCAAAGCGGAGTTCTCGTTTGATTTCTTCCCTCAGACTGGATAGCGGCGGCCATGCCGTTGCCCCCAAGCGGTTTTGCTTTCGGATCATAGTTCCATCCGGCGCTTGACATTCTCGATATTCGAGATATAATGGGGGCAGGAAACTCGATAATCGAGATTAGGAGGGGCGGCCATGCCGCGGGAGAAGTTCAAGACCCTGACGGAACAGATGTTTTACATCCTGCTCTGCCTCTGCCGGGAGCGCCGGGGCGTGGACGT
>CALWYY010000119.1 GCA_944385885.1 uncultured Oscillospiraceae bacterium
ATACCATCTATGCCATCGCGGTGAAATCCGGCACCAGCGTTTTCAATGCAGACAGCCGCAAGAAGCAGGAGCAAAATTTCATGGCGGCAAGCAAGCTGGCACAGCAGGCGAAGAAACGCTTTGTCCCGATTGTCGGCTATGGCTATGGGAAGAAGAAAACCTCCAACCGTGGGCTTCCCAAGTTTTATATGGAATTGGCGGGCAAGGATTTCTGGACGGAACTGACCGGTGATGAAGAATTCTACATAAAGCTGATCCGTTTCATGGACAAGCTGCCGGAAAAGTATGTGGAGGAATTCGATGCCTCTTATCAGAAAGCGGCTAACCGGCTCGTCCGCGAGTTTACTCAGGAATTCTGCTTTGAAGATGGCAGCATTGATTGGGAGAAACTTGTGGAGTTTAATTCGGGGAATTAAAATAAACTTGTTGGGAGAGAAGAAGATGGATGTTGAAGTGTTTTCTTTTTTCTCTGGATTGGGTTTTTTGGATTTGGGATTTGAAAATGCCGGTTTCAACATCGTCTTTGTTAATGAGCACGATAAACGTTTTTTGAGTGCATATCAATATGCGAGAAGAAATAGCGGGCATACTCCGGTCTATGGATATAGCGAAAACGATGTTAGGGATTATCTATCAGATACTCTATGGAACAAGACTTTTCCCAATTATAACAATCGAGAGAATAAGTTGATTGGCTTTATTGGTGGCCCACCTTGCCCAGATTTTTCTACAGCCGGGAAGAACGAAGGCGAGAAAGGGGAAAATGGGCAGCTAACATCTGTGTATGTAAAACTTATAACTAAATACAAACCAGACTTTTTTGTGTTAGAAAATGTGAAAGGCTTGTTTCAGACAAAAAAGCACAAAGAGTTTTATGAACGTATGAAGCGCAAGCTTTACAGGGCAGGCTATTCCCTATTCGATTCATTGGAAAATGCATTAGAGTATGGCGTGCCACAATATAGGGATAGGCTTGTTCTGATAGGATTACTTAGAAGTAGGTTTGGGCAACATTTAGATTTTCAGATTGGACACCATCGCCAATATACGATGGAGGAAATTCAAAAAATCAATTGGCCTCAAATTGCGCCATTCGAAGCAAGCGGAGACTTATGCAAGCCAGATGGCCTTATAGATGACTTAACTGTTGAAAATTGGTTTACTCGAAATGATGTACGGCATCATCCTAATGCAAACGATATATTTGCGGTAAAAAGTATCTCCAAATTCACTTCTATTCCTGAAGGGGATTCTGGTGGAAAATCTTTCAAGCGTTTGCACCGATGGAGATATTCTCCAACAGCGGCTTATGGAAATAATGAAGTCCATCTTCATCCATACCTGCCAAGAAGAATTAGCGTGGCAGAAGCATTAGCAATTCAATCATTACCGGCGGATTTCTCCTTGCCTCCTGATTTGCCACTTTCGGCAAAGTTTAAGATGGTGGGAAACGGTGTGCCTTATCTTTTGGCGTTTGGTATTGCAAAGGATCTTTCTGAATGGATTGAGCAGTTTTTACATAGAATAGAGGAATAAAGCCATGATTACACAAGAGGTTCTTAAAGAAGACCTTCTGACATTGGAACCAAAGGCCTTTTATCTAAAACATATTGTCAAGTCACATAATTGGTACTTTTCTGAGTATCTCCATGTGCCATCAGATGAGATTGTAGATAAAATGGATTATTTTAAAGAAATTGTTTCTACAAATTTAGGAATCAACTTTCATAGCATGCAGATAGTGGGAAGTGCAAAGACAGGGTATAGCTTATCCCCTAAAAAGGTTTTGCAGCCATTTCATAATCGTGATAGTAGAATGGATTCATCGGATATAGATATTGCCGTGATCTCCGAAAAATTATATTTGCATTTCTGGACGCTTTTAAGGAACACAAAAGGTATATATAACCAATATTATTACAAATATTTGACTGCATCAATTTTTCGTGGATATATCAATGATAAAAACCTTCGGAATATTGATGGCATTCGTGAAGAGTGGGATGATTTAGTGGCCCCTATAAATGTGGCATTACAAGATAAGTTGCGCTTTGAGCATCCGATTACCTATCGCATTTATAGAAGTTGGGAAGATTTAGAGGAATATCAACTGATAGGCATATCTAAGGCGAGAGCTGCTTTGGAGGGAAAGAAAAATGTTTAGCTTTAATGACAACAGGAAAACTGTTAATGAAATATTTACAATGTTCGATGAAGGAAAACTAATTGTCGATGACACCTACCAGCGGCGCTCTGTATGGAGTGAAAAAGATAAGGTTCGGTTAATTGAAACGATTTTGCTTCAATTGGTTATCCCTGAACTTTTTTTCTGGAAAGCAGATACTGATCCAGAAACAGGTGTGTCAACTACCCATATCGTTGATGGGCAGCAAAGAATAAAGGCAATCTACTCTTTTATCAATAACGAGTTTAAGCTCAAACCGCAATACTTATTAGATGGCAGTATCAAGGCGGAATATTCTAATAAGTACTTTAAGGATTTGGATGCAGAAACAAGAAAAGCTTTTTGGAATTATCAGTTGATGATAATAGAAATTGATTCCAAGGCAACTCGGGATGATATAATAACAATGTTTAATCGTCTCAATCTTACAGATTATAGCCTTAACGATCAAGAAAAACGAAACAGCGTTTCCGGCGAGTTTGCTGCACTTGCGCGAGAACTATCAGATAATCCGTTATGGGATGAAAAACGGCTATTTACTGGGCCAGATGTAAAGCGCATGAAAGATGTCGAATTCTGTGCATCTATTGTGTTGCTATACCGCAAAGGAATAATCGATCAAACAGATCAATCTGCCCTTAACCAAGCGTATGAAGAATTGCAGATTGGCTACAAAGATGCAGAACGTGATAAAGAAGCAGTTTGTGCCGCAATAGAAACAATTTCATTGTTTTTTGTATCAGACAGCGTCACAAAATTTCTGCGAAGAAAAGCGCAGCTTTATACATTGTTTTCTGTTGTCTTTTATATGCAGCGCGAAAACATCGAAATTGAGCAATGCCAAAAAGATCATTTGGAATCATTTGTCAAACTATACTCTATCTTTGACAATGATATGGATTTAACAGGAGAAATTAGCGACCAAGAAAAGACCCTATTTGACTGGTTGAAGAAATATAAGCTCGCATCTTCCGAAGGGCTAAATAAACACACCAATCGGATGATTAGATATAATGTGATGAAAGATTTCCTCTTCGGATTAACAGACGAACTTGAAGCGGCACAACTAACCCTATATGAAAAAATGCAAGCTAATTCAACTGTTGTCGTAAAGGAAGACCCCGAAGACTAATTTTATTACAACAGGTTCATATCCCTGCTGCCACTCACGAAACCGCCCAGCTTTTTGCTCAACCCCATCCGCAAAAGCCTGTCCGTTTTCCTGCCGGGCAAAGTGAGTGTTTCCATCCGGCGAAACCCTCATTTTACCCGTCAGCCGTGACAGCAGGTATAACACACTACACTTTGCGAGCAAAGCCGTGTGCCAAAGGGGCATCCCCTTTGGAAACCCCTGTTTTGTCGGGGAGCCGGTGCGACCCGCAAAATCGCGGCTGCACCCCATCCCTCCAAAACGCAAGCGGGCGGCATAGATCAGCACCGGGGACGGGCTGGCCTATGCCGCCTGCTTAACCTTATGGGCGCTTACTGTATCGCCCATATCAACCGTTCTAATTTATCACTTCCATATGTACGGTACTCTTGGAAACGCCGAAGCGTTTGGCGGCGGCCCGGACGGTAGCGCCGTTTTCAATGATCCAGACAGCCAGTTCCCGGGCTCTTTCCTCAATGCTCGTTTGCAATATGCACCACTCCCCAAACAGGCGTGGTTCATGTATATGCCTCGGACGGGCCCGCTATGCGGAAGGCTGGACTGCCCGGCGCCGCCTCCTGCTCCTGCGGGACTCTGGAACAAACCGCAGGGCCGTAAAAGCAAGTTGTATTAACCGTTTTTTCGTTGGAGGGGGACGGAAAAAAGCTGTTGGTAATTTTGCGCTCTTTGCTATACGATAATAAAAACGGGGCTGCAGCCTCCGGGCAAAACCGCCCGGTACCAGAAAGACGGATAACCTCTGCCTGTGGGAATGTCAGGGAGGCGGGAGCCGGGAGAAAAACCCGCGGATGGTCTCCAGAACGGAACGTTCCAGGCGGCTGAGTTCCATGCCCTTTGGGTAAAAACAGCAGTTGCAATGGCGGCTCCGGATCCCTTCCAGGGGAATCTTGCAGATCGCCCCGCTTTGGAGCAGAGGATCGTTCCGAAGCGCCAGCCCAGGCAGACAGGCAATAAGGCCGTTTTGCGCTACGGCCTTTTTCACAAGCCCCAGATTCCCAAAACACATGACGCTGGAAATAGTCCGGCCAGCCGTGCTCCGGCGTACGTTTTCCATACAGCAGTGGGACACCGCCAAGGTTTCCTTCTCCAGCTCCTGCACATGCACGCTGCTCCGCTGGGCGTAGGGCGAATCGCCGCCGACCAGAAGGCATACCCGGTCAATGTACAAAGGCTCCATTTCCAGTCCGTTTTTCTCCGCGATTGTCCGGTATCCATTCAAGCTGTCGGCTGGGACAAAGCCGATGCCGATGTTGGCCAGCCCGTCCATCACCGAACGCATAATCTGGCTTTCCGGGCGCTCATAAACGGTCAGGGCGGCGTTGGGATAGGCTTGGCGCAGGCTCCGCGTGAGTTCCATGCTCATAAAGTCACTGGCGCAGGCGTAGGTGACCAAAGCCGCCTCCATGGCATGGGGGTGACGGACCGCCAGCTGCTGGATCAGCTCGTCGTATTTGTTGGTGACATCCCGTGCAAAGCGCAGAAGCAACGCCCCCTCCTCGGTGGGCAGAACCCCCTTGGCGGTGCGCCGGAAAATGGTGACGCCCAGCTCCTCCTCCACGGACTTGATCATGGAGCTCAGAGAGGACTGGCTGATGAAAAGCTTCTGTGCCGCCGTGGAGATGGACTGGCTTTCGGCGACCACGAGCAGGTTGTAGAGCTTGCTGATCTGCATAGCGCCCTCCCGGAGCAGCAAAAGCTGCCAGAGTTTTTCCCGATGTCCCGGGCCTGGGAACAGTGTACTACAAACCGGGCGAAAAGACAAATTATACCAAATCATTGTACAGGACAGAAAGGGGCACAGAGCATGAAAAAGTATACGCAGATCCTCTCAGACTACCTTTGCGGACTTCGGTACGAGCAGATCCCCCCGGAGGTTATTGAGCGCGCGAAGATCCTATCCCTGCACACGCTGGGCGTGGCCATCTCTGCCCACAAATGTCAGCGGGCGCAGGAAATCATAGCGGTGGCCAAGGCCATGGGCGGCTCCGCGCCGCTTCAGGCCACGATCTTTGGCGACGGCGGCAAGGTGGGATTAAGCAACGCCGCTTTGGCCAATGGTACCATGGCCGACCTGCTGGACTGGGAGGATTGTTCCTGGACGGGACATCCCAGCGCCGGCAACGTCTCCGTAGGACTGTCCGCGGCCGAGTGCTACCACCGCAGCGGGAAGGAATATCTGACCGCACTGGTGGGCTCCTACGACGTCTATCACCGCATTGCCATGGCGGTACAGCCTTCGGTGGAACGGTGGAAGAAGGGGTGGGGGCTTTTTGCCTGGCAGATCTTTGCCCCCGCTACGGTATACGGGAAGCTGCTGCGTCTGGATCCGGTGAAGATGAATCAGCTTCTGGGCGCCACAGCCGTCTGCACCCCCTGCGCCACGGGCCATGTCTCCCAGTCCTTTACGGATTTCTATCACCACACCCACGGCCTGACGGCCAAGACCGCGGTGGAGTGCGGGCTGATCGTGGAAAAAGGGATTTCCACGCTGATGAACGCCCTGGAGGACTACGGCGGGTTTTATGTGGGCGTCTCCGACCAGTGTGACTGGGATTGGCTGGACAGGGACCTGGGAAAACACTTTTCCATCATGGACACGCTCATTAAGCACTGGCCGGTGAATATGTGGGTCCAAAGCCCCATGGATATGCTGGACGAGCTGGTTACCGCCCACGGTATTCAGGCAGACCAGATCCAGCGTATCGAGGTCTCGCCTAACCTGTGGGGCCGCAGCGAGCCCGCGCCGAAAGAGGGGTACGACTCCATCGTTCGGGCACAGTTCTCCATTCCCTTCTGCGCTGCCATGTATCTGAAGGGGCCGAAGCCTGGCTGGGAGTGGACCGAGGCCAAGTACCTTACAGACCCCACGATCCTGGAAATGGCGTCCCGGGTTTATTCCCTGGGAGAACAGCACCATCCCCGGGAGGGATTTTGGGAGTTTAAAAAGGGCGGGTACCTGGATTACTACATGAAGATCACCCTAAAGGACGGGACAGTTTATGAAAAGAGCCTGACCTATCCGGTGGGGCACCCCAAAAACCCCTACACCAGACAGGAGAGCATAAGGGTATTCCGTCTGGCTACGAAGGACGTTCTTTCTCCGGAGAAAACCGAGGCCCTCATCGATCTGTTTTTGAACCGCATGGAGGAGACGGAGGACCTGTCCATCCTGGGAGAACTGGTAACCGCGTGAGAAACCGGCTGCCGGAGGAGGGGCGGACAGCCCGGCGGGGGAGCCTTGCGCTCTCCTGCCGGCGGCCCGGGGTCCGGGGCTGCGCAGCCGCGGGCAAAAAAGGCCCTTGACAAACCCGGCGCCGGGATTTATAATCCAACCAACATGAAAAACCTGTGAGCAGGAAGAGTACCCGGTCAGGTCGGTCCACAGCGAGCCGCGGACAGTGTGAGCGCGGCGGCGGGACGGCCGGTGAATGGGCCTGTGAGGGCGGCCGAACGCGGCGGGATCGCCGTCAGTAGTAGCCGACGGGTGCCGCACCCGTTATCCGGGCGGCGCGCATGACTGGTGCGCGGAAGAAGCGGGCGCTGAGCGCCAATTTGGGTGGTACCGCAGGATGTGAAAGTCTTGTCCCATAGTGGGACGAGGCTTTTTTGTTTTATGGAGGTATGCTATGAAACTTTACACCAGACGATGGCGGCCCTGACCGTGTATCCCGGCGGGGGAGGAAGAAAAGGGGCCTCAGGCCAAAAAACGAAATCGATATGGAGTAAAGGAGAATAACCATGAAACACATGATTAAAAAGATTTTTGCCGGCGTTCTGTGCGTGGCGGCCGTGCTGTCTCTGACCGCCTGCGGAGGGCAGAACAAGATCCCCACCATTGGTATCAACCAGTACGGCGAGCACTCCTCCCTGGACAACTGCCGGGAGGGGTTTCTCCAGGGCCTGAAGGATGCGGGCCTGGAAGAGGGCGTGGACTACCAGATCGACTACCAGAACGCGGGCTTTGACGACACCATTGCCGGGCAGATTGCCAGCAGCTTTGCCGCCAATAACGTGGCGCTCATGTGCGCCATTGCAACGCCCTCGGCCACCGCGTGCTTTGCCGCCGCGGAGGACAAGGACATCCCGGTGATCTTCACGGCCATCACCGACCCGGTGGAGGCCGGGCTGGACTCCGGCAACATTACGGGCACTTCCGACAAGCTACCTGTGGAGGCGCAGCTGGAACTGATCCGTGCGCTCCAGCCGGAGGCGGAGACCATCGGCATCCTCTATACCACCAGCGAGCCCAACTCCGTATCCGCCATCGCCGAGTACGAGGCTCTGGCCGGGGACTACGGCTTTGTGATCGAATCGGTGGGCGTCACCGCCCAGTCGGAGGTGGCCCAGGCCGCGGATACCCTTATTGCCAGGGGCGTGGACTGCTTCTCCAACCTGACGGACAACAACGTGGTGGGCGTGCTGGCCTCGGTACTGGAAAAGACCAATGAGGCAGGGATTCCCGTGTATGGTTCGGAGGTGGAACAGGTAAAGCTGGGATGCGTAGCCTCTGCCGGCATTGAGTATTTTGAGCTGGGCCGGCGCACCGGCGCCATGGCCGCCAGCATTCTTCTGGGTGAGGCTACCTGCCAGGACCTGCCCTACGAGACCATTCGAGACTATGACATCTATATCAATTCCCAGGCCCTGGCGGAGCTGGGAATCCAGCTGCCGGAGGATGTGGCCTCCCAGGCGGTGGAGGCTGGCCAGGCCTAAGAAAAAAGCCGAAGGGACGCGGAGACGATGGGAGTTTTTTTCGATCTGCTGGTAAGCGTGCTGACCCAGGGCTTTATCTATGCGCTCATATCCTATGGGGTATTTATTACCTATAAGATCCTGGATTTTCCTGATCTGACTGTGGACGGCAGCTTCCCCCTGGGGGCCGCCGTGACGGCAGTGCTGCTGACAAACGGGGCCAACGCCTGGCTCACCCTGGGGGCGGCGGCCCTGGTAGGGGCGGCGGCGGGGCTGTGCACGGGCCTGATACATGTAAAAGTGGGGGTGCGGGACCTGCTGGCCGGCATTATCACTATGACGGCGCTGTTTTCCATCAACCTGCAGATCGCCGGTTCCAACCTGATGGTGGAGCGGAGCATCGATACCATTTTCAACACGCCCCTGCTGGGAGACCTGCCTCTGATCTACCGGAAGCTGGTGCTCTCCTTCCTGCTGGTGGTGCTCTTCAAGTTGGCCCTGGACTGGTACTTCCGCACAAAAAATGGGCTGGTGCTCCGGGCGGTGGGAGATAACGAGACCCTGGTGACGGCCCTGGCCACGGACAAGGGGCGGATCAAGGTGATAGGGCTGGTGATTGCCAACGCCTTCACCGCCCTGGCCGGGTGCATCGTCTGCCAGGAGCAGCGCAGCTTCTCCGCCACCATGGGCACCGGGCAGGTCGTTTTCGGCCTTGCGACGGTGATTATCGGCACGACTCTTTTCCGGAAAGTGAGTTTTGTCAAGGGCACCACGGCCGTGATTGTGGGAAGCGTGATCTACAAGGCGTGTATCCAAGCGGCCATCAGTCTGGGACTGCCGGCCAATCTGCTGAAGCTGGTAACGGCGGCGCTGTTCCTTTTGATATTGGCCTGCGGCAGGACCAGCGGGAAAAAGGGAGGCGTGAGCCATGCTTGAGCTGAAGGGGATCACCAAGATTTATAACCCCGGTGAGATCACCGAAGTCTGCGTTTTCCGGGATTTCTCCCTGCGTGTGGAGGAGGGGGAGTTCATTTCCGTCGTAGGCAGCAACGGCAGCGGAAAAACGTCCCTTCTGAACATCATATGCGGCAGCATCCCGGTGGAGGCAGGGCAGATTCTGGTGGGCGGGCGGGACCTGACCCGGGAAAAGGAGTACCTGCGGTACCGGAGAATCGGGCGGGTGTATCAGAACCCGGCCCTGGGCACCTGTCCCAATCTGACCATGCTGGAGAATATGTCTCTGGCGGATAATAAGGGGAAGCCTTTCGGCCTGGGCCGGGGTGTGAACCGCCGCCGGCGGGACTTCTACCGGCAGCAGCTGTCGGCCCTGGGCCTGGGGCTGGAGGATAAGATGGATGTGAAGCTGGGCTCCCTCTCCGGCGGCCAGCGGCAGGCCGCGGCGCTGATTATGGCCACGCTGACACCCATTGACTTTCTTATCCTGGACGAGCACACGGCGGCGCTGGACCCGAAAACGGCCGAGGTTATTATGCATCTTACCGACCAGGTCGTACGGGAAAAAAAGCTTACCGCCATCATGGTCACCCACAACCTGCGCTATGCCGTGGAGTATGGCAGCCGCCTGGTAATGATGGACAAAGGGGAGATCGTTCTGGATAAGGCCGGCCAGGAGAAGAAAATGCTTACTGTGGATGACGTTCTGTCCCTGTTTACCCGGATCAGCATTGAGTGCGGCAACTGAGATGCCGGCTGTACATGCGAAAAAGCACGCTTCGGTGTGCTTTTTCGTGCGCAGGAGGCAAAATGGCGGATAACGGAAGGGGAATGGAATGGCGATTTGCTAAAGCATAACCAACGCTGGTTTGACGGATAAATGCGGGATATCGGGTTTCGTGATTGTTATAGACAAAAAATACAGAAAATGTTGTTTCTTTTTCCGCTGCGGTGTGTTATTATGACAAGGAATAGTCTGAATGGGAAAGGGAGGTCAGCGCATGATCGTAAACCAGCAGAGCGCTTCGCAGAAAAAGGTCGACGAGCTGTATGCCACTCTCGGCCGGCGGCGGGGCGCCTCCCCCTTTGGAAGCTGTCCGGTGAATCTGACGGCGTCCTTCGTGGAGCTATGTCTGGCCCAGAGCTGTGGCAAGTGCGTGCCATGCCGGGTAGGGCTGGACAGGCTGCGGGCTCTTTTGGAGAAGGTACTGGACAAGCGGGGCACGATGGCGGATTTGGTGGCGATTGAAAAGAGCGCCAAGGCCATTTATGACTCGGCAGACTGTGCCATAGGCTTTGAGGCGGCAAAGCTGGTAATCGACGGGCTGGCCGCGTTCCGGGACGACTACTGTTCCCACGTGGAGCGGGGAGTGTGCACGGAGCACTTTGCGGCGGTGCCCTGCGTGGCGGGCTGCCCGGCCAACGTGGACGTGCCAGGGTATATTGCCCTGATCCGGGAGGGACGGTATGCCGACGCGGTGCGCCTGATTCGGAAGGACAACCCCTTCCCCGGGGTATGCGGCCTGATTTGCGAACACCCGTGCGAGAAGCACTGCCGGCGGCAGATCGTGGACGATGCCATCAACATCCGGGGCCTGAAGCGATACGCGGTGGAGCGGGCGGGAAACGTGCCGGCGCCGGAGTGCGCCCCGCCTAACGGCAAGACGGTTGCAGTTATCGGCGGCGGCCCGGCGGGCTTGACGGCCGCCTATTATCTGCAACTGAAAGGCTATCGGGTGACGGTATATGAGAAGAGCCAGAAGCTGGGCGGGATGCTCCGGTACGGCATTCCCAGCTACCGGCTGCCGGACGACGATCTGGACCGGGATATTAACGCGATCCTCTCCACCGGTATCCAGGTGCATCTGGGGGTGCAGATCGGCCGAGACAAGACCTTTGACGAGATCCGGTCGGAATATGACAGCGTGTACATTGCCATCGGGGCTCAGATCGTGAACTATCTGGACATCCCCGGGCAGGAGGCGGACGGGGTTCTCTCCGCGGTGGACTTCCTGGGCGCCGTGGGTCGGGGCGAGGCCCCGGACTTCACGGGGAAGAACGTAGTTGTGGTGGGAGGCGGAAACGTGGCCATGGACGCCACTCGCACCGCCAAACGCCTGGGGGCAGCAAGCGTCACCTGCGTATACCGCCGCCGGGTGGAGGACATGACGGCTATGCCGGAGGAGGTAGAGGGCGCCGTGGCCGAGGGCTGTGAGATCATGTCCCTTCTGGCCCCTGTACGGGTGGACGTACAGGAGGGGCGCGTGGCGGGGCTGGTGGTTCAGCCCCAGCTCAGCGGTCCCATGGAGGCCGGCCGGCCCCGGCCTATTCCCGCTGACCAGCCGGAGATCACACTTCCCTGCGATGTGGTGATTACCGCCGTCGGACAAGCCATTGACTCAGCCCACTTTGAGAGCAGCGGTGTGGAGACCAACCGCCGCCGGATAGTGGCGGATCCCTCCGGGGCCGTACCCGGTATGCCCGGCGTATTTACCGGCGGAGACTGTTTCTTTGGCCCGTCTACTGTGGTGCGGGCCATCGACTGCGGCAAGGTGGTGGCCAGCAATATCGACTCCTACTTCGGGTTCCACACGGAGATTACCTCTGGGGTAGAGGTGCCTCCCGCCCACACCCAGGGCAAACCCGCCTGGGGCCGGGTGAATATGCGGGAGCGTCGGGCTGAGGACCGGAAAGAGGACTTCGAACTGATGGAAGCCTGCCTGACGGACGAGGAGGCGGGGCAGGAATGCTCCCGCTGCCTGCGCTGCGACCACTACGGATACAGCCGATTCCGGGGAGGGAGGACGGACAGATGGTAAACATTACGATCAACGGCCGCGCTTTGGCGGTCAAGGAAGGCACCACCATTCTCCAGGCGGCCCGGGAGAACGGTATCCTGATCCCGTCGCTTTGTTACCTGAAGGACATCAACGAGGTAGCCGCCTGCCGGGTGTGCGTGGTGGAGATCCAGGGGGACGACCGTTTAGCCGCCTCCTGCGACACCGTGTGCATGGAGGGAATGGTGATCCATACCAATTCCCAGCGGGTCATCACGGCTCGGCGGAATACGGTGGCTCTGCTGCTGTCCCAGCATGACTGCAACTGTCCCACCTGCGTGCGCAGCGGGAACTGCGCATTGCAGACGCTGGCGGCGGACATGAACATCGTGGAGAATCCCTACGAGACCCATCTGCGGCCCAACCAGTGGGATATGACTCTGCCCATCATCCGCACAGACTCCAAATGCATCCAGTGTCTGCGGTGCGTAAATGTGTGCGACAAGATCCAGGGGCTGGGCGTATGGGATCTGCTGGGCACAGGCAGCCGGGCAGGCATTGGCGTGCGGGACGGCAAAAAGCTCACGGAAGTCAGCTGCACCTACTGCGGCCAATGCATCACCCACTGCCCCACCGGGGCGCTGCGGGAGCGGGACGATACGTCCCTGGTACTGGCGGCCATCAACGACCCGGAGAAGGTGGTGGTTCTGCAGGTGGCGCCGGCGGTGCGGGCGGCCTGGGGCGACGGCCTGGGCCTGCCGCCGGAGCTGGCCACGGAAAAACGCATGGCTGCGGCGTTCCGTGCCTGCGGCGTGGACTGGGTGTTTGACACCAATTTTGCCGCGGACCTGACCATTATGGAGGAGGGCAGCGAGTTTCTGGAGAAGATGACGCGGCCCTTCCGGTTCCGCCGGCCTCTGTTTACCTCCTGCTGTCCGGCATGGGTGCGGTTCCTGAAGCTGGAGTATCCGGAACTGGTGTCCCAGTTGTCCACGGCTAAGTCCCCCCAGCAGATGTTTGGCTCGGTAGTAAAATCTTGGTTTGCCAAAAACCAGGGAATCGATCCCCGGAATATCTTCTGTGTGTCGGTTATGCCCTGTACCGCGAAAAAATACGAATGCGGCGTGCCGGAGATCAATGACACCTGGGCGGGCCGGGATGTGGACGCGGTTTTGACCACCCGGGAGGTGGACCGGCTCATCCGGCTCAAGAGCGTGAACGTATTCAACCTGCCGGAGGAGGAGTTTGACTCCCCCCTGGGAGTGGGGACCGGGGCGGCGGTAATTTTTGGAACCACCGGCGGTGTTATGGAGGCGGCGCTTCGCTCGGCGGCCTATCTGGCGGAGGGGCGGAACCCAGATCCGGATGCGTTCCAGGTGGTGCGCGGCCGGGATGGCCGGCGGGAGCTGACGGTGACCATTGCGGGCATCCCGGTGCGGGCCTGTGTGGCCAGCGGCCTGCACAACGCCCGGGAAGTGGTGGAGGACATTATAAACAGCCGGAAGGAATACGACTTTGTAGAGATTATGGCATGCCCCGGCGGCTGCGCCGGAGGGGGAGGCCAGCCCATCCGGGATGGAGAGGAATTGGCCGGGGAACGGAGCGAGAGGCTCTACCGCCTGGACCGGAACAACCCGGTGCGCTTCTCCCACGAAAACGGCGCCGTCACCCAGGTATATGCCGAGTACTTTGATAAACCCCTGTCCCACAAATCCCACGAGCTTTTGCATACAAACCAGGCCGAATGGTCTCTCTGACAGCCGGCGGGCCGGCGGAGCAGACGAAAACGTAAGCCGCGCGGCGCGGCCCCAATGGCAAACACCGATCGGGAAGGAAGGAAAACATACTAACTTAACCACCAGCAAATAGCTTGCAACGAAAAGCGGGTAAGAGGCTAAAGACTTCTTGCCCGCTTTTTTCTGTGTTGCGTGGGATAATGGAACGGCCTTTTCCGCGTCTAAGGGATAATATACGAGTTGTTCTGTTTCCGCACGCTTTAGACCGCATAAAAGTAGGCCTTTTGCCCGTCTAAATATCCATGCTTGCATAGTAAAGTGTTGCGCAGCTGACTATTATTTTGAAGGCGGGAGTATAAACGCTTAATGTTTTGCTTTTAAGACTGAAAAGCCCTATGCTACAAGGCCCTTTCATGCTTTATTGCGTAACAGATCATCATGGGTTAAGGAGCAAGCGGCATATTCGTTTCCGTCCTCTTGGCGGCCCAGCAGCAAAAACAGGAAAGGCCGTCAAGGACGCGAAGCGCAAAGTTTATCCTTGACGGCTTTTTCTTTTGTCGTTATTCGGCGCTTAATGCTTATTTTTCTGTTTTATCAAGATATTCTTCTAAACAAAGTCCTTGTTCATACATCTCTGTTGCAGCTTTAACCCCAACATAACGATAATGCCATACTTCTTCTGAGGCACCGGTGATCTCGCTTTTTCCAGCGGGGTATCGAAAAATAAAACCATATTTATAACTGTTTTCTTGAAGCCAAAAATACAGGTCATAGGTGGCTCCGTTAATATCTACTGCAGTCCCTAATTGGTGTTCACTATATCCGGGTACGGAAACCCACATATTGGCTTGCACAAAAGCCTCATCACTTGCATATCCTTGCTGCTTAAACTCCTCAATTTTTTCATCAAGTAATTCTTGCTGTTTTTCCTGCGTTCGGTAGCCGGATACTACTTCGGGCAGCTGGTCCCAGTTTCCCTCTTTTGCTGCTTCCAGCATGTCCATAAGCGGCTCATAAATACTTTCAGCAACTTTTTCACCACCGGGGACTTCTACAAGGTCTATTTCATAATTTTCAGGAAGCGGGTTCCATTTATTTACCAGAGTTAAGTTCCATTCTGCATCGCTGACTGAAGATGGCAAATTTGCATCGCTGGCTGAAGATGGCAAGTTGTCGCTTTCTCCAATTTCCACTGGTACGTCGTTATAAGTCACTAGGCCCGGCTGAGTATCCGTAGAATTAAGTATCACGTGTTCTTCGGGATCTTTGGAAAGCAAAGACCAAAGAATAGCGGTTGCTATAATAATGAAAGAGGTAAGAATAAGGACAATTGCAACAGGGCTATTCCTTGATGAAGACACGGCATTTATGGCAACTGCCCCAAAGCAGCGGTTTCTAAAAAGCCAAAAAAGAGAAGAAGTGCAAACAGAAAATCGCCCAAGCAGAAAAGCGTACAGCGAAACTTGACCGGATTTTCAAGCGCATTTATGAGGTGAATATATCTGGCTCAATTCCCCAGGAACGGTTTTTGAGGTTGTCCGCCGAATATGGAGCGGAATAGAAAGAACGGATGCCCACAACTGTTAACAAGTATATCAAGAAGGTTATCGTCCATGCCCCGGACAAGCCCAGCGGCCACCAGTACGCCAGTGGCAGAAAACCCAGACTTTCGGGAACTTCGTCGGGGGACGAAAACAAGATGAGGCTGCGCGAACTATTGAACGGGAAAAAGCCGGGCAGCATAGCAATTTGCCATGCTGCCCGGCAGGGTGCGATTGCTTCATACTGGGTATACGTCTTGGGCCGCGCCGCATTTTTTGCGTTCTTTTTGCCGGCTTTCCTGTGATCTCGGCGGAGAAGGCCGTGGATCGGGAGCGGGATAGAATCAAAACTTCGTTTTAAAACAGCCTGTTTTCAAAGCCGGCTGCTTCCGGCCTTTCCAGGCGAAACAGCCCGGCGCCAATCGCCCCGGCTTCTGCGCGGAAAGGCGGTCTGGCGCCGATAATCGCCGGGCGCATAAAAAGCGGCCGGCCGGAGAATCACATCCGCCCCTCCGATGGATGGGACGGCCCCACAATGCGGCGATACCCCGCCGGGTCGGTGTCCCCCTCGGTGCTGAAGCAGAGAACCCGGGACCGGGCATCCAGCCCCAGATCGTCCCGAAGGGATCGGAGAGCGGGATCCCCCATCAGCTCCGCCGTCAGTCCCACCGTAACGGCGCCGCTCTCGCCAGAGACGATGGGCGCATCCCCGGCCTCTCTCCCGGCCAGCAGGCGCATCCCCCGGATGGTCACCCGGTCAGGGCAGGAAAAGAAAAACGAGGCTGTCCCGTCCAGCACCTCCCAGGCAAGGGGGTTGGGCTCGCCGCAGCACAGGCCGGCCATAATAGAACGCAGGGGAGCCGGTGCCGGATGCAGCATGCCGTCCCCCGCCCGGGCCGTGCGGTAAAAACAGTTTGCCCCATGGGGCTCTACCACCGCCACCACGGGCGTTTGCCCGTGGGAATACAGAGCTTGAAAGAACGCGGCTACGGCGGCTGCCATGGATCCCACCCCGGCCTGCAAGAAGATGTGGGTTGGCCGCTCGTCTGCCAGCTGCCGCGCGGTCTCCAGGGCCATGGTCAGATAGCCTTGCATAATCCATAAGGGGATCTCCCGGTATCCTTCCCAGGCTGTGTCCTGTACCAAGATACCGCCGGTATCCTGTGCGTACCGGGCGGCCAGGCGTACGGTGCTGTCATAATCCAAAGGGGCGATTTCCGCCTGGGCCCCCAGGGCGCGGATGGCCTCAAGCCGGGCCGGGGCGCTCCCCTGAGGAAGAAAAACCCGGGCGTTGTGTCCCAGCTCCTTGGCCGCCCAGGCTACTCCACGGCCATGGTTGCCGTCGGTGGCGGTGACGAAGGTGCATGTCCCGGCGCTGTGGGCGGCGGGGGAGCGAAGCGCGGCATAGTCTGCCCTCTCTGGGAGGAGCCCCGCCCGCTTTGCCAGGATCCGGCCCAGGGCGTGTGTGCCTCCCAGCGCTTTAAAGGCATTGAGGCCGAAGCGATAACTTTCGTCTTTCACATACAGCTCCCCCAGACCCAGCCGTGCTGCCAGCCCG
This sequence comes from uncultured Oscillospiraceae bacterium, assembly GCA_944385885.1. GTDB lineage: Bacteria > Bacillota > Clostridia > Oscillospirales > Oscillospiraceae > Apopatocola. Next base: position 16,615 of record CALWYY010000119.1, read on the forward strand.
TTTAAGCGGCGCAGAGGCGTGGGCCGGTAGCCGGGAAATGACCGGTGGTAGGCCAGCGTTGATGCGGCGGCCTCCGGTGTGAACGGGGCAAAAGCCGCCGGGTCGGCGGTCTTAGGGATATGCGGCTGCATTTGAATGGTATCCATACCGTTTCCTCCCGTATGCAGTAAAGTGCGGCACAAGGGCCAGGCGCGGAATCGCTGCTGCGGGCGCCCGGCCGCGGTGCGAAACCTATATTGAGCATACAGGACAATGGCGGAATGTCAACCGTATTGAAAAAAATTCCAGCGGCGGCCCGGGATAAGCCATGCTCGGGCCCCCCTGGCGCCCATGAAAATAGCCGGGGCCAGAGCACAGCTCTGACCCCGGCTCCGTTTCCGGGATAGCCGCATTTCAACCCGCGTTGCCGCCGGTGGCAAAATACATGGCGTTGCCGGAAGAAGCATCGCCGGTGGCGATGTCCCCAGACGCATAAAGGCTATCGGAGCCCTTGGGGGAACAGGCGGTTAGAGCAGCCAGAAGCAGGGCCATGGCCATAAGCAGGGCAGCGAATTTCTTCATAATACGATCCTCCAGGTCTTGTTTTTAAGTAGAAAAGGGAATGCCTTGTGGAAGCTTCCATCCTTAAGACGGCGGGGGATGGAAAAGGTTCGCCAGAGATGAAATTTTTCCATTTTTCGCCAGGCTGATATGGCAACCCCTGGTTTCCGGCGGCGGGCACAGGCACGCCCGCCCCTTGGGGCGGCTTGTGCCCACGGCCTGTTCATGGTACAATACCCCCATAGGAACCTGGAATATATGACTGCGGAGCGAGAAGACCATGAACCCGATAACACGTGTACGCGCCTGGATTGGCAGGGGAGACGGCCTGAACCGGATAACGGCCGCGTATGTGTCGGCGGTGTGCTTTCTGCTGCCACTGGTATACCGGGACGGCTATTTTGATATTACCCAGGCTAAGGCCCTTTGCTACGGCGTGCTGACGATTTTGTTTTTATCAGCGGGCTGTGTGGCCGGCTTGTGCCGCCGCCGGCCGGGCCTGTGGGAGGAGAAGGCCTCAGGAGGCGAGAAAGCCATGGTCGCCTTTGCCTGGATTTTTTTGCTGTCCTGCCTGCTGTCGGAGGATCCCTCCGGGGCCGTGCTGGGGGAACGGAACCGGTTCCAGGGGGCCACGGCCATACTGCTGTATACAGGTGTGTACTTTGTGTTTTCCCGGGGGGCGAATCCCGGGAAGGCGTTTGTGCACTGGCTGTTGGGCGGCTTTTTCTTTGCCGCGGGGTTAGGAGTGCTGAATCATTTGGGGGCAGATCCCCTGAGGCTATCCGTACCCTTGTCGGATTTTGACCGAGGGCGGTTTGTGTCCACGCTGGGGAATATTAATTTTTTCGGCGGCTACATATCTCTTGTCCTGCCGGTATGCCTGACGCTGCTGCTTTTGGCGGAACAGCGGCGCTGGCGCTGGATTCTGGGCCTGCTGGGGATTTTGGGCTTGTGGGGAGGTATGGCCTCAAAGAGCGAGAGCACCGTGCTGGGCCTGGGCGCTGCGCTGGCCGTCCTGCCTTTCCTGCTGCGGGATAGGCCAGAGAGCCTCCGGCGCCTTCCGCTTCTGCTGCCGGGCCTGGCACTGGCCATGCAGTGTTTTCGGGGCCTGGCGGCGGCTGCCGGCGGGGACGGGTTTTCCGCCCTGACGGGCCTGCTGCTCCGCCCGGCGGTATCGGCGGCCCTGGCAGCTTTCGGGATGGTCCTGTGGTGGGCTCTGCGCCGCCGGAGCCCGGGGGCCCTGCGCCGTCTGGTGCGGGCCTATGGCTGGTGCCTGGGAGCGGGCTTGCTGGCGGCTGTGCTGCTGGTCCTTTTGGCTAATACGGTTATCCCTTCGGATAGACTGGGGACCCTGGAACGTTACGTGGTGCTGGATGCGGACTGGGGGACAGACCGGGGAGAGGTGTGGCGGTTCTGCCTGGACGTTTACGGAGACTTCCCCTGGTGGAGGAAGCTTTTGGGCGGCGGACCGGGGGTGCTGGCCCGGGCGGATGCTCTCCGGCCCGTCTTCTCCGACGCCCGGCTGGATTCAGCGCATAACGAGTACCTTCATTATCTGCTTACCACCGGCGCACTGGGGCTTTTGAGCTACCTGGCCCTGCTGGCCAGCACCGCCCGGGACGCCCTGCGGCGGGATGGAAGCGCCCTCTCCCTGGCCTTGCTGGCCGGCTGCGCCGGCTACGCGGCTCAGGCGGCGGTGAGTATTGCCCAGCCGGCCACCACGCCGCTGTTTTTCCTGTTTTTGAGCGTGCTGGCAGCCCGCCGCCGGGCCGCTATGGCGCCGCAGGAGGCCGCGCCGGGATGCCGGGAAACCGTTATGGTGTAAATTGACAGGATGGTTTTCCAATGCTATAATGATTTTATGTCGAAAAACAAACATTTAAGGAGCGTGAACCTATGAAACTGACCCCGGAACAGCAGGCCATTTTGGATGGCGAGAGGGGAGAGGTACCGGCCAAGGTTATGAAGACCTTGGTGATGTACGGCGAGACCTTCGGGGCGGAGACCATGGTGCCGGTGACCGGCCGCTTGGGCCATACGGTCATCAGCTTCGGGATTAACGCCATGAAGCCGGTGTATGACCTGTACGACCGGCTGCTGGAGGCGGGTATGGAGTTCCGGCAGCCCTTTACCGCCGACCCCCTGCCCCTGGACCGGAATGTGCCCTCCAATCTCTTGCAGGATCTGGTTTTCCGCCAGTTCATGTACAAGCAGCAGGGGCGGTATGAAGATCAGCTCCGGCGCATGGGCATGACCTCGGACCGGGACTTTACCTGCGCCTGCTATTTTGACCAGGTGGGGAACATACCGGAGAAAGGGGACGTGCTCTCCTGGGCGGAATCTTCGGCGGTGAGCTACGCCAACAGCGTGCTGGGCGCCCGGTGCAACCGCAACTCCGGGATCATCGACGTGTTTGGATCGGCGGTGGGGTATGTGCCCTGCTTCGGCCTGCTCACCGACGAGGGGCGGCGGGCGTCCTGGGTGGTGGAGGTGCGAACCACCCGCCGGCCTGAGGCCCAGCTTTTGGGCAGCGCCGTGGGCATGAAGGTTATGGAGGACGTGCCGTATATCCGGGGCCTGGATACGTGGCTGGGCACGGAGCTGAACGCGGACGCCCGGGCCTATCTGAAGGATTTCGGCGCGGCGGCGGCCTCCAACGGCGCGGTGGGGCTCTACCATGTGGAGCATCTGACGCCGGAGGCTGTGGAGCAGGGGGAGGGCCTGATCCTCCCGGACGCCCAGGTCTATGTGGTGGACGATGCGGAGCTGGATCGGGTGCGGGCGTCCTACCCGGTGATGTGGAAAGATCCGGATGCGGAACCGAAATTATGCTTTATCGGCTGCCCGCATCTGACGATGGAACAGCTGGCGGACTGGACGAAAAAGCTGGAGCAGGGCCTTAAGGAGACCGGCCGGGAGAAGGTAACGGTGCCCACGGTATTTACCACCGCGCCGGCGGTGCTGGAGGAGTTTAACCGCGGTCCCTATTCGGTGCGACTGCGGAAGACCGGTGTGATCCTCAGCTATATCTGCCCGCTGATGTACATGAACAACCCCCTGTCCAAGAAAATGCCCGTCATAACAAATTCCAACAAGCTGCGCACCTACACCTCCGCCCGGTACTATACCGACGGAGAGGTGCTGGACATCCTCACCGGAAAGGAGGCCAAGTGATATGGCAAGGACGTTTCAGGGGCGCACGGTGGTACCCGGCCGGGCCCAGGCTCCGGCGCTGGTGTCCCATGAGGGATTCAATACCCTGGCCAGTTACCAGATGGCCCTGATGTTCGGGGACAAGAAGGTCAAGTGCGGAGACCAGAACAACCGGGATATATACAAGCAGCCCATGTTCGGCGTGGCCCTATGCCTTCCCCAGACCATTGGCTCCACCACGGGAGGCATGGTGTTCTATACCGCCGGAGCCATGGGGAAGCTGCCGGCCTGTATGTGTTTTTCCAAGCCCATCGATTCCCTGGCCGCGGCGGGGGTCATTCTGGCGGATGTGTGGACGGACAGCCACATGCCCGTGGTGGACAGCCTGGGGGACGAGTTTCTGGAGTATGTGCGCACCGGCATGACGGTGACAGTGTCAGAGGATGGGACGGTGACGGTGGAATGAAATGCGCTATTTACGGGGCCGGCTCCCTGGGCACGGTGCTGGGGGCATATATGACGCGCCGGGGCACGCCGGTGGAGCTGGTGAACCGGAACCGGGCCCATGTGGAGGCCCTGCGGGCCGGAGGGGCCCGGATCCGCGGCACGGTGGAGATGACGGTGCCGGTGCGCGCCCTTCTGCCGGAGGAGATGGAAGGGCCCTACGATGTGATCATCCTCCTGACCAAGCAGCTGCACAACCGGGAGGTCGTCACTTTCCTCAAGCCTCTTCTGGCGCCTGACGGCGTGATCGTCACCCTGCAAAACGGAATCCCCGAGCCGGGGATCGCGGAGATCGTGGGCCAGGAGCATACCATGGGCTGTGTGGTGGAGTGGGGCGCTACCTTGTCCGCCCCTGGGGAGTGCGTTCTCACCAGTGCGCCGACCAAACTGTCCTTCCATATGGGGCGGATGCAGGGTATCTCCGACGAGAAATTCTGCCAGGTCAAGTCCCTTCTGGAGCAGATGTGCCCGGTGTATACGGAGGACAACCTTATAGGAGCCCGGTGGACAAAGCTTCTGATCAACGCCACCTTCTCCGGCCTGGGGACGGTGGTGGGAGGCTTGTTCGGAAACGTGTCCGAGGACCGGGATGTGAGACCGGTGGCTTTGCGGTGCATGAAGGAGTGCATGGACGTTGGGTTTGCGGCGGGGGTGCATTTCGCCCCGGTTCAGGGGAAGGATATCACCCGGCTTTTCTATTACAAAAATGGGCTTAAAAAGGCCTTCGCCCTGGCGCTGATACCGTATGCCATGAAAGAACACCGGGACATCGAGCCGTCCATGCTCCAGGACCTGAAAAAAGGAAAGCCCTGCGAGGTGGAGGCTATCAACGGCGTGGTATGCGAATGGGGCCGGAAATACGGTGTCCCCACCCCGGTGAACGACCGGATCGTGGAGGTGATCAACCGGGAACAGGCCGGGGAGCTGAAGCTGGAAAAGAGCAACATACAGTTCTTTTCGGATCTGCTCTGAGACGGCGTCCGGCGGGCGGCCCCATGGCCAAAAATGCGGTTTCCTCCGAAAAAGTGCGTTTCCGTGGTTGACAACGCCCTTTTTTGTGGTACAATGCAAAAGGTTATCGGCGCTGACGAAGCGAGCCGTGCCAGACCGGCCCACAGAGAGAGGGAGGCAGCTGGAAATCCCTTGTCCGGCGGCATGGCAGCCACTTCCGAGCCCCGCGCGAGGAGCGCGGCGGGACGCCCCCGTTACCGGGCGCATGAGATGTGGACAAGGTCCACAATCAGGGTGGTACCGCGTGGAATGGTTTCCCCGCCCCTGTACGGGGCGGGGTTTTTATTTTGGTGGGAGGTTGCGTATATGAAAAAGTATGGCCTGAACGAGCTGCGGGAGATGTTTTTGTCTTTTATGGAGAGCAAGGGACATCTGCGCCTGCCCAGCTTTTCCCTTATTCCCAAAAACGACCCGTCTCTTCTGCTGATCAACGCCGGCATGAGCCCCATGAAAACCTGGTTTACTGGCGAGGAGGAGCCGCCCCGCCGCCGGGTCACCACCTGCCAGAAGTGCATCCGGACACCGGATATTGAGAACATCGGTAAGACAGCCCGCCACGGCACCTATTTTGAGATGCTGGGCAACTTCTCCTTCGGAGACTATTTCAAGCGGGAAGCCATCCACTGGGCGTGGGAATTTTTTACCTCCCCGGAGTGGGTGGGGATGGACCCGGACCGGCTGTATCCCTCCGTGTACCAGGACGATGACGAGGCCTGGAACATCTGGCACGACGAGGTGGGCATCGCGGCGGACCGGATCTTCCGCTTTGGCAAGGAGGACAACTTCTGGGAGCACGGCAGCGGTCCCTGCGGCCCCTGCTCCGAGATTTATTATGATCGGGGAGAGGCTTACGGCTGCGGAAAACCCGGCTGTACCGTGGGCTGCGACTGCGACCGGTACATCGAGGTGTGGAACCTGGTGTTTACCCAGTTCAACAACGACGGCCAGGGCAACTACACGGAACTGTCCCAGAAGAATATCGACACGGGCATGGGACTGGAGCGCCTGGCGGTGGTATGCCAGGGGGTGGATTCACTCTTCGACGTGGATACCGTCATGAACATCACCCATAAGGTCTCGGAAATCACCGGGGCCCGGTACGGCCAGAGCTACGCCCGGGACGTGTCCCTACGGATTATCACGGATCATATCCGCTCCTCCACCTTTATGATCAGCGACGGGGTTCTGCCCTCCAACGAGGGACGGGGGTACGTGCTGCGCCGGCTGCTGCGCCGGGCGGCTCGCCATGGGCGGCTGCTGGGCGTGAAGGAGCCTTTCCTGTACCGGGTGTGCGACACGGTCATCCAGGAGAACAAGTCGGCCTACCCTGACCTGGTGGAGCGGCAGGAGTATATCACAAGTGTCATCCGGTCGGAGGAAGAGAACTTTGCCCATACCATTGACGGGGGCATGACAATTTTTGCCGGGATGCTGGCCCAGCACAAGGAAAAGGGAGAGACGGTGTTTTCCGGCGCGGACGCCTTTAAACTCTACGATACGTACGGTTTCCCCCTGGATTTGACGAAGGAAATGGCTGCGGATGTGGATATGTGTGTGGACGAGGAGGGGTTCCAGCGCCTGATGAAGGAGCAGCGGGAGCGTGCCCGGGCGGCCAGGGCGTCCGACGAGACGGCCTGGGCGGGGCTGGACCTGGGGCTGGACAACACCCCCACGTCCTTTACCGGCTATAACCGGCTCCACGACGACGGGACTATCCTTGCCATTGTGGCGGAAGAGGAGCTGCGTCCCCGGGTGGGCGCGGGCGTGGAAGCCAGCATTGTATTGGACAAGACCCCCTTCTATGCGGAGATGGGCGGTCAATGCGCCGACCGGGGCCTTTTGATACTCAAGGATGCGGTTTTTGAAGTGTGCGACGTGCAGAAGAACAAGGCCGGCAAGGTTCTGCACTGGGGACACATGGTATCCGGGTCCCTGGGAGTGGGGGACGTGGTAAACGCCTGCGTGGATACAGGGCGCCGGAAGGCCATCTCCCGGGCCCACAGCGCCACCCACCTGCTGCACAAGGCGCTGCGGAACGTGCTGGGAGACCATGTGCATCAGGCAGGGTCTCTGGTGGAGCCGGACCGCCTGCGGTTTGACTTTACCCACTTTTCCGCTATGAAGCCGGAGGAGCTGGCCAGCGTGGAGAGAATGGTCAACGAGGCGGTGCTGGAGGGGTTTGAAGTAAAAGTTCAGGAGATGTCCCAGGCGGAGGCCCGGAGCATGGGCGCCATGGCGTTGTTCGGGGAGAAGTACGGGGATACGGTACGTGTGGTGAACATGGGAGACGGATATTCCATGGAACTGTGCGGCGGCACCCACGTGGACAACACGGCCAAAGCCGGGGCGTTCCGGATCCTCAGCGAGTTTTCCGTGGCCAGCGGCGTGCGCCGTATCGAAGCGGTTACCGGCACAGAGACGCTTAACGTCCTGGAGAAGAACCACCGGATCCTGCTGCAATTGGCGGATAAGGTTAAAGCCAAGCCCGCTGAGCTCCTGGCCCGGGCGGAAGCCCGTACTGCCGAACTGCACCTGCTCAAGCAGCAGGTGGAGAAGTACCGCAGCCGGGAACTGATGAGCGACGCGGAGCATTTCCTGGCCGCGGCGAAAACCGTTGGGGGCCTGCATGTTCTCACCGTGGGGCTGCCGGACGTGGAGGCCGAGGCCCTGCGGAAGATGGGGGACTACCTTCGGGACAAAGACGACACAATCGTGGCGGTGCTGGCCGCTGTGAAGGATGAGAAGATCACCTTCCTGTGCGTGTGCGGAAAGAAAGCGGTGGCGGCCGGTGTACGGGCTGGAGATGTGATCCGCTCCGTATCCGCCATCTGCGGCGGTAAGGGCGGAGGACGGCCGGATTCCGCCATGGGCGGAGGCAACCAGCGGCTGAAGCTGGACGATGCCCTGGCATCGGTGGACGACTTTGTTGCCTCGGTTGTGAAGGGCTGACGAGAATGGGCGGCTCTGCCGGCCTAGAACCATATGGAAAGGAGAAATCCCATGTCTGACTGCCTGTTTTGCCGGATCATTGCCGGGGAGATCCCCTCGGCCAAGGTATATGAGGACCAGTGGGTATACGCATTTCGAGACATCCAGCCCCAGGCGCCGGTCCACATCCTGGTGGTGCCTCGGGTGCATATGGATTCCCTGGAAAATGTTGACAACGAAAATGCGGTCTATGCGGAAAAGTGCCTGCAAGCGGCGGCCGTCATCGCCCGGCAGGAAGGCCTGAGCGGCGGCTGGCGGCTGGTATCCAACTGCGGGCCGGACGCGGGCCAGACGGTTCGACACCTGCACTTCCACATCCTGGGCGGCAGGAAGCTTTCCGATACCATGGCGTAATAGCCGGGACGGGAAGGGGACGTCCGGGAGAGAGCGGCGCCTCCCGGCGATTGCCGGAGGGCGCTGTTTTCGCATGGGGAGAGGACAGGGAGGGGGCGAGGATCACGCGCAAGGCGGCGATTTGCTGCGGAGCCTTTTCAGCGGCAGTGTTTCTCTGCCAGTACCTGCTGCCGCGGGACTATTGGCTGACCCCGGTGGCGGCGGGACTGCTGTGTCTTCCGATGGGGCTGCTGGCCGGGAAACGGATCCGCCGGGTCCTGTGGCTGGCCGGCCTGGGCGTGGTGATTGGCGGGCTGTGCTGCTGGGCGCAGGGACGTCTGGTGGCGGAGCCGGCGGATAGACTGGCGGGTGAGACGGCGGTGGTCCAAGCCCGGGTGCTGGAACATCCGCAGATTTATGACGATAGCCAATATGTAGTGGTGCGCCTGACATCGGAGGATACTCCTCGGGTGAAATGCCGCCTGGCCTCCTATGAGGGAGGCTTGGCGGGGCTGGAGCCGGGGGATGAGATCGTCCTGGAGGTGGAGTTCCGTTCCGCCGTGGTACGGAACGGCGAGGAAACGGACGTATATACATCCCGGAACGTATTCCTGCTGGGCATATGCCGGAGCGCTCCCGTCCGGGAGGGCCGGTGGCCGCTGCATTTTCTGTTCTGGCCCGGAAATCTTGCCCGGGACGCCGGCCTGCTGTGCCGCCGCCTGTTTCCGGAGGACGTCTGGGCTTTTATGGCGGCGCTTCTCACCGGAGATAAGACCGCTCTGTACGAGGACGCATTCCTGACGGCGGATTTATCCAGCGCGGGTCTGAGCCATGTGGTGGCTGTGTCAGGGATGCATGTGGCCTACCTGATGGGGCTGCTGCACTTCCTGCTGGGAGGCGGCCGCCGGTATGCCTTTGCGGGGATCCCCGTGTTGGTGGTCTTTACCGCGGCCATGGGGTTCACTCCCTCCGTGGTCCGGGCGGCGTTTATGCAGCTGTGCCTGCTGGCGGCACCCCTGACCGGGCGGGAGGAAGATCCTCCCACCGCCCTGGCGGTGGTTCTGGCGCTGCTGTTGGCCATAAACCCCTCGGCGGCCCGCAGTGCCAGCCTGCAGCTGAGCTTTGCCGCCACAGCGGGTATCCTGCTCCTATCGGGAAAGCTGTACCGAGGGATGGCGGATTATCTGCAGGCCCATTTGCCACGGCGAGCGCCTAAGAGGGCGGCCCTGTGGGCGGTCGGGTCCATATCCACAACCTTCGGCGCCCTGGTATTTACCGTGCCTCTGACAGCGGCCCATTTCAATACGGTGTCCGTGGTATCTCCGGTGACCAATGTCCTGTGCCTGTGGATGATCTCCGCGCTGTTTTTGGGCGGATACGCGGTGCTGGCAGTCGGCGCACTTCTTCCCGGTTTGGGTGAATTCTTAGGCGGCCTGCTGGCTTGGGGCGCCCGGTATATATTCGGCGTGGCAGGAGTATTGACAAAGCTGCCCTGCGCCGCGGTATGGCTGACGGCGCCCGCCTTTGTCCTGTGGCTACTGTTTGTTTACATAATATTCCTTATTGCCTGGGCCTGCCGCCCGGGCGGTCAGCCGTTCCGCCCGGTCATGCCGGTGTGCCTTTCAGTGATTGGCCTGTGCGCGGCGGCATTTTCCCTTCGCATGGGCTGGAGAGAACCATTGCAGGTTACGGTACTGGATGTAGGCCAGGGCTCATGTTCGATTCTGGAAAGCGGAACGTGCTCTGTGGTTGTGGACTGCGGAGGGACCTGGGACCGTTCCCCGGGCCAGGAAGCCGCCGGGTACCTGCAGGGGCGTATGCGCACCCATCTTGACGCGCTGGTCATTACCCATCTCCACAGCGATCACTGCAACGGCGTGGCAGACCTTCTGGCCAGGGTGCAGGTGGACTGCCTATATCTTCCGGTGGCCGGAGAGGAGGAGACCGGCCTGGCGGAAGAGGTCCTGGCCGCCGCAAGCCGGGCCGGAACCCGGGTGGAGTGGGTGGAAGAGGATCTGCAGATCCGCTGGGGCGGGTTCAGCCTGATCCTATGGGCTCCGGAGGAAGGGGCCAAGGGAAATGAAAATGGACTGATGGTTATGGGTGCACGGGACGGCTTTGAGGTGCTGATCACCGGGGATGCGCCCAGGGAGACAGAGCGGCTTTTCTGTGCCCGGACGGAGCTTCCGGACACGGAGGTGCTGGTGGTAGGGCACCATGGGTCGGCCACCTCGACAAGCCAACAGTTGCTGGAGGCGGCGCGGCCGGATGCGGCGGTGATTTCCGTTGGGTATAATACATATGGTCATCCATCCCCGGAGGTGCTGGAACGCCTGGCGGCGTATAACATACAGGTATTCCGCACGGACGAGGAAGGGGACATCCAGATTGCCGACTGGGAGGTGTGAGTATGGCGCGGGCTAAGGAAAAACTGGACTATACCGCTCTGCGGCAGGCACTGCGTACGCAGGGACCGGAAAGACTGTACCTGCTCTGGGGAGTAGAAGATTATTTGATCCGGGACTTCACCCACCAGGTCCGGGAAGTCTGCTTGGGCGGGCGCCCGGGGGATTTTGACTGCCGGCGTTTGGACGGGCCGGCCCCTGACCCGGAGGAGTTGGAGCAGGCCCTGGCCGCCATGCCGTTTTTGTGCCCGCGCACGTTTGTAGAGCTGCGGGACATGGAGCCAGCCAAGCTGCGGGGGGAGAGGCTTATGGCGGCGCTGCGGGACATCCCGGAATGGTGCACCGTAGTGATTACTTTACCGGCGGGCGTGGAACTGCCTGGCGGAGAGTGGACGGATGAGCTCCGAAAGCTGGCTTGCGTGGTGGAGTTTACCCCCCAAAAGCAAGCGCTCCTATATAAATGGATAGCCCGGCGGTTCTCCGCCGGAGGGAAGACCATCGGCCGGGAGGCTACGGACCGGTTGGTATTTCTATCCGGGGACCTGATGAACCGGCTGATTCCGGAGATCGAGAAGATATCCGCCTATGCCCGCGGTCCGGAAGTGACGGTAGAAGATGTAGAGGCGGTGGCCCATCACATCCCGGAAGCCGATGTATTCCGGATGACAGAGTACATTGCCCAAGGGGATGTGGATTCCGCCGCGGGGATCCTGGGAGAGCTGCTGGCCGGGGACCAGGAGCCCATCAAGATCCTGGGCACGCTGGGCTGGCAGATACGCCGGCTCTATGCAGCCAGGCTGGGGCGGGATACCGGCCGTGGGGAGGAGTATGTGCGTCAAGTGCTGGGGATACGCAACGACTATATTTTGCGGCGGCTCGCTAGCGCAGCGGGGGGATTTACGCTGGACGGGCTGGCTGCTGGGGTCCGCCTGTGCGCGGAGACGGATTGGCGGCTGAAGACCTCCGCTGGGGATGGCGGCGCCCTGCTCCGGGAATTTCTGGTGCGTTTTGCCATGGATAATTGCCATGCTTAAGATCCGGGAAGCCATTGTGGTTGAGGGGAAATACGATAAGATTGCTCTGGAACCCTTGGTCGACGCGCCGATCTTTACCACGGAGGGGTTCGGGCTATTCCGGGACGGGGAGAAAATAGAGCTTTTGCGCCGGATTGCTGAACGCAGGGGCCTGATTATCCTAACGGATTCCGATGGGGCAGGCTTTGTGATCCGCAACCGGCTGCGCGGCTGCATAGACCCGGCCTTGGTTAAGCACGCCTATATTCCAGATTTGCCAGGGCGGGAACGGCGCAAAAAAACAGCCTCCCGGGAAGGGAAGCTGGGGGTGGAGGGCATGGCCCCGGAGGTGCTGCGCCAGGCCCTGCTTCGGGCGGGCGCTACGGTGGAGAGGGAGGAACCAGCCCGACCGATCACTAAGGCGGACCTGTATGCCCTGGGCCTGGCTGGAGGAGCGGGGGCGGCGGAGCGCCGTCGGGCGCTCCAGCAGCGCCTGGGACTGCCGGAGAGACTCTCTGCCAACGGGCTGCTGGAGGTCCTAACGGCTCTATACGGCCGGGATGCCTTTCTAACGGCGGCGGGGGAGCTCCTCCAGGAACAGGGCTGCCAGGTTGCCCACAAGGAAGACGCCTAAGGATGAGGAGACCAGCTCTCCTGCCAGGCGATACAGCTCATAATCCTGTACCGATAAGCCGCCGGTATGTACCAGAATGAGAAAGCTGCAGAAGACCATGGTGCAGCAGGTTTTCAAAGTACCTGCCAAAAGGCAGAACGCCTCCTCGGACATCCGGGAGAGGCCGGAAATAAAATTTCGCAAGCGTATCACCACCGCTCCCATTGTACCCTGCCGGAAGGCATGACCGCAACGGACAAGATCTGGAAGGAAAGGAAATTCTTTTGCTATATCTTGTGCTGGGAAGGTGTGTGTGATACAATACGTTGTTAAGAAAAACAAACCATGGAGGTAAAGCCATGAAATGTCCGTACTGCGGCTATGCCGAAAGCAGAGTGATCGATTCCCGGCCGGCGGAAGAGGGAACATCCATCCGGCGACGGAGGGAATGCTTAGCCTGCCAGCGTCGGTTTACCACCTATGAAATTATGGAACGCCTGCCGTTGGTGGTGATCAAGCGGGATGGAAGCCGGCAGACGTTTGACAAGAACAAACTTATATCCAGTATGCTCAAGGCCTGCGAAAAGCGGTCGGTGGCTTTGGGCGATCTGGAGAAGATAGCCGACTCCATTGAGCAAGAGCTGCAGAACGCCCTGGAACGGGAGATCCCCACCAGCGAGATTGGGGAACTGGTGATGAAGAAATTAAAAAGCCTGGACGAGGTGGCATACGTGCGTTTTGCCTCCGTGTACCGGCAGTTTAAGGACATCAACACCTTTATGGAGGAGCTGACGCGGCTGCTGGAGGACAAGGGCTAAAAGACGCTTTTCCAGGTCAGGTGTTCCATGGCGGTGATGCTTAACAGGCGGGCGGTGAGCTTATCGTACAGGCCCGGGGCGCTGTCCGTGTCGCCGCCGTCCAGACAGGAACACAGGTCATAGAAATCTTCGGAGACAGCGTCCACCTCGGAATGGCGCAGAAAGATATGAGTATAGTTTTCGGATTGGTTCCAGTCGTCCAGGGCGTTCTGCAGCGATTCCCTAGCGGCAAGGGCATCGCCGGCCTCACACAGGACCCGTGAGGCCTCGATCTGGCAGACCAGATGCTGGGTGAGGGAATCGAGATGCCGCACGTTGAAAAAGGCACCTGTCCCCAAAAGGGTAAGGATTAGCGCGGCAGCGGCGGCTTTTTTCAATTGCCCTTCTCCTTTCCGGCGCAATAGACCTTTCCGGCGGCGTTTACCGTCATAAGATACACGGCCTCCGGGCCGGAAAAGCCTTGCTGTTGGCATTGCCGGCGGAGCCACACCTCATCCCGGCCGCTTTTGCGCAGGTTGTCCTGAAGGATAGTACCTTCACTGATGACGATCATGGGGTATCCGGTGTCTTCCAGCGGCACCTGCATCTGCCCGGCTGTTACGGGACGGTTGTCAGGAGTGAGGATTACATTCAGAGTACCGTCCGTTTCCAGCACAGCGTATTCCACGCTGCCGATATCCGTAACGCTCTGGCGCCGGAGCTCTTCCGTCAGCTCGTCCAGGGCAAAACGGTTGCGGCGCATTTCTTTTTGGTTGATGACGCCCTTTTCAATCAGAAAGCAGGGCTTGCCCCAGACGGCTGCCCTCAATCGGGGAGAGTGCAGGGTGATCCCGGACAGAAGCAGCTCCAGACAAAACAGGGTAATGATGGATAGAAGACCGTTGAGCATGGGAATACCGATGTCCTGGAGGGTGAGACAGGCCATGTCCGCAATGAGAACGGACACCACCAGCTCGGAGATCTCCAATTCGCCCAGCTGCCGCTTGCCCAATATCCGCATACTTATAAAGAGGGTCGTGAAAATAATAAGAGTGCGTATCAAGATTACAGCCATAGTGACCATACTATGCCCTGAAATGGGGAAAATATGAGATAAACCGGCGAATTGACAGAAAAATGGAAAGAACCGCCTAAGGGAAGCCCAGCGATAAACCGAATACATATAGAGAACGGAAGGAGATACCCATGGAAAACAACAAGCGGCCTGATAGCATGACACGGATAACGACCCCGCAGCAGGCTCAGCAGTTCATTGCCGAGCAGGTTGATGCGATTCGCGCCCAAGTAGGCAGCAAAAAGGTACTGCTGGCGCTGTCCGGTGGAGTGGATAGCTCCGTAGTAGCGGCGCTCCTCATCAAGGCGATTGGCCGTCAGTTAGTCTGTGTACACGTTAACCACGGCCTGATGCGCAAGGGAGAGAGTGAGCAGGTGCTGGAGGTTTTCCGGAATCAGCTGGACGCCAATCTTGTGTACGTAGACGCCACGGACCGCTTCCTGGACAAGCTGGCGGGAGTAAAAGAGCCGGAGCAAAAGCGGAAGATCATTGGATCCGAGTTTATCCGCGTATTTGAAGAGGAGGCCCGTAAGCTGGAGGGGATTGAATTTCTGGCTCAGGGGACCATTTATCCGGACATACTGGAGAGCGGCCCGGTGAAGGCGCATCACAACGTGGGAGGACTTCCGGAGGACCTGCGGTTTGCCTTGGTGGAGCCGGTGAAATTCCTATTCAAAGATGAGGTTCGAGTAGTGGGCATAGAGCTGGGCCTGCCCGAGTCCATGGTGTATCGTCAGCCTTTCCCGGGACCTGGCCTGGGAGTCCGGTGCCTGGGCGCCATCACCCGGGACCGTCTGGGAGCCCTTCGAGAAGCAGATGCCATTCTGCGGGAGGAATTTGAAGCGGCGGGATTGACTCGAAAGGTATGGCAATTTTTCACGGTCATACCCGATTTCCGTTCCACGGGTGTAAAAGAGGGACGCCGGGTGGACGATTGGCCGGTTATCATCCGTGCTGTGAATACAGTGGATGCCATGACGGCGACGGTGCCGGAACTGGATTGGGCTGTCCTGCAGAAGATCACCCAGCGTATTCTGGCAGAAGTGCCGGGTGTGTGCCGTGTGCTGTATGACCTGAGCCCGAAGCCTGTTGCCACCATCGAGTGGGAATAATCCCCGAAAGGCCGAAAAGCCTTGCAAATGCTGGACTTTTTCGTTACGGATTTGCCCCGTGACAACAAAATGACAACATTTTAAGATTATCCAAGAATAAAGAGCTATCTGATTTCTGTTAGAGAAGTCAGATAGCTCTTTTTGTTTTACTCAGATTCAGTCATTCTTCAGCCGGTCTTTGAACGCCTCCACCATTGCATCGCTGAGCTGCTGAGACGGAACTTTTACATAGCCGGAGGTTTCATCGTATTTCGGATAGTTATAACGCCACTTATCGTAGTCCTCCCGGTTGATTTCGCCATTGCGGAGCCTTTCCGTCTGCTCAGCCCACGCAGTGAGCATTTCGGATAGCTCGGCAGCGTCCTTCCCCTTGCGGGGATCAACACGCAGAAAAACGCCGTTCTCGCCGGTTTCTACCGTCAACCCGTAGCGATCCTCCAAGGTAAACAGCGTGTGCATCAGACCGAGATAGCTGTCAATGTCAGGCACG